>CAUJIV010000096.1 GCA_963205435.1 Pseudomonadota bacterium | reverse complement strand
CCTGAAGCCGACCACCAAGACGATTTCCCTGCGCCTGCCACAGCACCTGCTGGATTCCATCAAGGCCGCCGCCAACGCGCGCGATGTTCCCTATCAGTCGCTGATCAAGGTCTGGCTGCAGGAAAAGCTGCACGGATAGCCACAGGAAGCGTATCGACGCGGCTGAGACACACCGCACCCATTTTTTTACCTCAACGGGGTTCCAATAGCCCCTCTCAACGCAAGCAAGGAAACCGAATGTCCGGCAAGACGCTCTACGACAAGCTGTGGGAGTCGCACCTCGTCCGCGAGGAGGAAGACGGCACCTGCCTGCTCTACATCGACCGCCACCTCATGCACGAGGTGACCAGCCCGCAGGCCTTCGAGGGCCTGCGCCTCGCCGCGCGCCGCGCCTGGCGGCCCGACAGCGTGGTGGCGACACCCGACCACAACACGCCGACCGACCACTGGGACGACCCCGACGGCGGCCTTCGCGACCCCATCTCGCGCCAGCAGGTGGAAACCCTCGACGCCAACATCCGCGAGTTCGGCGCGCTGGTGTATTTCCCCTTCAAGCACCAGAACCAGGGCATCCTGCATGTCGTCGGCCCGGAAACCGGCGCCACCCTGCCCGGCATGACGGTGGTCTGCGGCGACAGCCACACCTCCACCCACGGCGCCTTCGGCGCGCTGGCCTTCGGCATCGGCACCTCGGAAGTCGAGCACGTGCTGGCCACCCAGACCCTGGTCGGCAAGCGCTCCAGGCGCATGCTGATCCGCGTCAATGGCAAGGTCGGCCCCGGCGTCACGGCCAAGGACATCGCGCTTGCCATCATCGGCCGCATCGGCACCGCCGGCGGCACCGGCTACGCCGTCGAATTCGGCGGCGAGGCCATCCGCGCCCTGTCGATGGAAGGCCGCATGACCCTGTGCAACATGACCATCGAGGGCGGCGCCCGCGCCGGCCTGGTCGCGCCCGACGAAAAGACCTTCGCCTACCTGAAGGGCCGCCGCTTCGCGCCGCAGGGCGCGAACTGGGACAAGGCCGTCGCCTGGTGGAAGACGCTGAAGAGCGACGCCGACGCCCGCTTCGACAAGGTCGTCGACATCGATGCCGCCGGCATCGAGCCGCAGGTCACCTGGGGCACCTCGCCCGAGCAGGTGCTGCCGGTGGGCAGCCGCGTGCCGGACCCGGCGCGGGAGGCGGATCCGGTCAAGAGAAACAGCATCGAGCGGGCGCTTGCCTACATGGGGCTTGCCGCCGGCACCCGGATCGAGGACATCCGCATCGACAAGGTCTTCATCGGCTCGTGCACCAACGCGCGCATCGAGGACCTGCGCGCCGCCGCCCGCTTCGTCAAGGGCCGCAGGAAGGCCGACAGCGTCAAGCTCGCCCTGGTCGTGCCCGGCTCCGGCCAGGTCAAGCGCCAGGCCGAGGCCGAGGGCCTCGACCGCATCTTCCTCGACGCCGGCTTCGAGTGGCGCGAGCCGGGCTGCTCGATGTGCCTCGCCATGAACGCCGACCGTCTCGAGCCGGGCGAACGCTGCGCCTCCACCTCGAACCGCAACTTCGAGGGCCGCCAGGGCGCCGGCGGCCGCACCCACCTCGTCAGCCCCGAGATGGCGGCGGCGGCGGCCATCGCCGGCCACTTCGTCGACATCCGCAAGCAGGGAAAACCGGGCGCGTAGGCCCGCCATGCGAAAGCGAAAGGAAACAGCATGAAAGCCTTCAAGAGCCTCGATGGCCTGGTCTGCCCGCTCGACCGCGCCAACGTCGACACCGACGCCATCATCCCCAAGCAGTTCCTCAAGTCGATCAAGCGCTCGGGCTTCGGCCCCTACCTCTTCGACGAGTGGCGCTACGCCGACGTCGGCGAGCCGGACATGGACTGCAGCAAGCGCCCGCTGAAGAAGGACTTCGTCCTCAACCAGCTGCGCTACAAGGGTGCGCAGATCCTGCTCGCCCGCGACAACTTCGGCTGCGGCTCCAGCCGCGAGCACGCCGCCTGGGCCATCGAGGACTACGGCTTCCGCGTCGTCATCGCGCCGTCCTTCGCCGACATCTTCTTCAACAACTGCTACAAGAACGGCGTGCTGCCGATCGTCGCCTCGGGCGAAATCGTCGACCAGCTCTTCCGCGAGTGCGCCGCGCAAAAAGGCTACCGCCTGCGCGTCGACCTCGAGACGCAGACCGTGCGCAACCCCGCCGGCGAATGGTTCCAGTTCGACATCACGCCGCACCGCAAGCACTGCCTGCTCGAGGGCCTCGACGAGATCGGCCTGACGCTCAAGCACGCCGACGAAATTCGCGCCTTCGAGGAAAGGCACAAGGCCGCCCAGCCCTGGCTGTTTGCCTAATTCCCGCCTGATGTGCTGGCGGCCGCCCGGCCGGGCGGCTGCGCAAAAGTCAGTCCGCGCAATACGGCAACATGGGATTTGCCGGTTGCTAATCAAATATGTATTTTGTTCAGCAACCCGGAGAACCCATGCGTTTCGTCGAACTTCCGCTTTCCGCCATCCGGTGCCGTACGTGGAGGAAGACGACCACTTCTTCCTGAAAACCGTTATCCCGAGCCGCAAGGCAACGCGGGACTATTTGAAACAGGATGAACGCGATGTCGAAGATTGACGCCTACGAAGCGGAAGTGCTCGAAGCCTTCGAGAAGGGCAAGCTCAAGTCCGTGGCCACGAAAGCCGAACTGGCCCGGCTCAAGGCCGCGGCGCGAGCCACCGCCCTCAAGGATCGCCGGGTAAACATCCGGCTGTCCTCCATCGACCTCAACGACATCCAGGTCAAGGCGATGCAAGAAGGCATTCCCTACCAGACCCTCATCGCCAGCGTGCTGCACAAATACGTCACCGGCCGCCTGGCCGAGAAACCCGCGCGCCCGGCTGCCGTCGCCAAAGGCCGCCCCGGCAAGCGGCGCGACTCCTGACCCAACGCTCCACCCGAACACCCGCATCAGCGTCTCGTAGTCCGACAGCTCGTAGCACACCTGCGCCGAAGGAGGAGATGGATGGGAGTAGCAAAACACCGATCATGCGCCACCGAGATGAACGGCGCTGCGCAGCACGGTGGCACCCATTGACTTTGCTGCCTGAACCCATATACTTTATGGGTATGGGAACGGTCAAATCCCTGCAACCGAGCGATGCCGGCTTCTTGAAGAAGCTGCGAGCCATCGTTCAGGACAGCTCCCGCATCGTGCTGACCGGCCACGCAATCAAGCGCATGCGCCAGCGGCGCATCAACCAGCGGCAGGTCATGGAGTGTCTGAAGCGCGGCCGCATCGTCGAGCCGGCGCACCTGACCATTCAGGGCGACTGGAAAGCAACGCTGGAACATCAATACGCCGGGGACATGGTGCGGGCGGCGGTCGCCATCGAGAAACAGGAGGACGGCGATCTGGCGGTAGTTGTGACCGTGATGGACTAGGCGCCGCGACGAGACGAAACGAGGCGAACCATGAAGAAGGGATATCACTACACGGAAAGCGGCTTGATGAACGTCTGGCTGCTGAACGGGTACACGATCAGAAAGACCAAGTACGGAGCAGGCGTGTCCATCCATGACGCGGACGGGCTGCACCGTGCCTTGGCCCGGATGCTGGCCAACAAGCCGAAGCTAACAGGCGCCGAAGTGCGCTTCCTGCGAAAGGAGATGGGCATGTCGCAGCGCGGTCTCGGTGAACTGCTGGGGGTCACCGATCAGGCCGTTGCGCTGTGGGAACGCAAAGGGCGCCTGCCCAAAACGGCCGATCGCCTGCTGCGCCTGATCTACATCGAGCACGACAAGGGCAATGCGCCCATCGTCAGCTTCATCGAGCGCCTGAACGAACTCGACCAGAAGGATCACGAACACATCATCGCCGAGACAGCGAAGGGCGGCTGGAAAACGCACTTGGCGGCTTGACTTGAAGCATGCAGTCGCCGGCCGACATGAAGCGCGAGATCGGCAGCGCCAGCATCCTGAAGGACGGCCGCGCGGTGTTCAACATCGGCGGCAACAAGTACCGGATCGTGGTCTGGATCAACTACCCCTACCGGGTCGTTTACGTCAGGTTCATCGGCACGCATCGGC
>CAUJIV010000095.1 GCA_963205435.1 Pseudomonadota bacterium | reverse complement strand
GGCGCGCCAGCGCATCGCGCCGCTGCGCCTCGGCGGCGGCGGCCGTGCTGGCGGCGCGGGCGATCGAGGCATCGAGCGAGACCACGCGCTGGTCGAGGTCCACCGGGTCCATCTCCGCCAGGAGCTGGCCGGCCTTCACCGTATCGCCGACATCGACCGCCACCCTGAGCACGCGGCCGGCGGCGGTCGGCCCGATGAGATAGGCGCGGCGCGCCTCCACCGTGCCGATGCCGAACAGCGCCGGCGCGACGCTGGCCTCCTCCACCTTCATCACGGTGACGCGGGTCGCGGCGAAGGGCCCGGTGCGCGCGATGACAAAGACGAAAGCGGCGAGCAAGGCGATCCCCAGCAGGATCAGGCCCGCGCGGCGGGACAACAGGGAATTGGGCTTCATGGGAACTCCGGGATGGTGAAGGCCAATTTAGTGACTGCGCCCCTGGCCGTCAAGCGCAGCGGCGGCTTGTGTGATTTCGGTTACAGAGCGGGACACCGGGGCGCGTTCGGCACAATGCGCAAGCCAATCGCCAGGCCGGGAAATTCTCAAGACTGGCAATTACTATGTTTATGCTCTAGAATAATCGCAGGAGGCATTCCATGGCACGCGCTGCAGCAGGCAAACCGAAGGCCAAACCGCAAAGCCGCGCCCAGGTCCTGTCCGGCGCGGTGGCGGAGGTGGCGCGGCGCCTCGAGATCAACTCGACCGACCTCGGCGCCATCCTCGGCATCAGCCAGTCCTCCGCTTCGCGGCTCATGAACGGCATCTACAGCCTGCGCGAACAGCAGAAGGAATGGGAACTCGCCGCACTGTTCGTTCGCCTCTACCGCGGCCTGCATTCCATCGTCGGCAGCAACGACCAGTTCGCGCGGGACTGGCTGAAATCCGGCAACGCCGCCTTCGGCAACCGGGTGCCGCTGGCGGTGATCCGCCAGGCGGCCGGCCTGGTGCACGCCTGCGACTACATCGATGCCCACCGCGCTGCGAGCTGAGGCCCGCGCCGCGCGCGGGTCCGGCTGGCGCGCCGTCGAGGCCCAGCACAAAAACGCCACCCTGGCCCTGGTGCGCGGCGACCTCGCCGGCCAGGCCCTCCTCGAAGATATCCTCGAGGAGGCCAAGCCCAGACTGCCCGACGACGCCGCGGGCCTGCACTTCCTCCTCGCCACGCCGTTCCGCTACCTGCCGCCCCCGCCGCACGGCTCGCGCTTCCGCGGCCGCTTCGATGCCGCCGTCTTCTACGGCGCCGAGGAAATCCGCACCGCCTGCGCCGAGGCCGGCTACTGGCGGCTGCGCTTCTGGCTCGACAGTGCCGGCCTCTCCGGCCAGCCCGCCGCGATGCCGATGACGCTGTTCGAATTCCATTACGCCGCGACGGCGCGCATCGACCTCACCGCCGCGCCCTTCAAGTCGAAGCGCAGGGCCTGGACCCGGCCCGACGACTACGCCGCCACGCAGGCGCTCGCCCGGCAGGCGCGCGACGAAGGCATCGACCTCATCCGCGCCGAATCCGTGCGCGACGGCCCGCACGGCCGCTGCCTCGCCATCCTCACCCCGGCGGTGTTCAAGGCTGTCGCGCAACCCTTCCGCAACCAGCAGCAGACCTGGAGCCTCTACCTGCAGCCGCCCAACCTCGCCGTCTGGTCGCGCAACCTCGACGGCGAGCAGCACCGCTTCGAATTCGCCTGAGCGGCCGCCGACTGCGGGAAGAGGGTTGAGGTGAAGGGCAAGAAATGCTCCCGGCCGCCAGAAGTCTCCACCCTCATCATCACGGACGCCAATGCCCTGGTGCGCCGGCAGAAATTACTACGATCCCCGGTTTTAGCCTCACCAAAACCCTGACATTGACTTTCCCGACAGAACCCATATAGTTTATGGGTATGGCGACGGTCAAACCCCTGCAGCCGAGCGATGCCGGCTTCCTGAAAAAGCTCAGAGCCATCGCCCAGGACAGCGCCCGCGTCGTGCTGACCGATCACGCCAAAAAGCGCATGCGCCAGCGCCGCATCGGCCTGCGCCAGGTCATCGAATGCCTGCGGCGCGGCCGTATCGTCGAGCCCGCGCACCTGACCATCCATGGCGACTGGAAGGCGACGCTCGAACACCAGTACGCCGGCGACAAGGTGAAGGTGGCCGTCGCCATCGAGAAACAGGAGGATGGCGAACTGGCGGTTGTCGTGACGGTGATGGACTGAAAGGAAACGAGAGATGAAGAACGGCTACCACTACACCGAGAGCGGCCTGACGAACGTCTGGCTGGCCAACGGATTCACCCTGCGGAAGACCAAATACGGACAGGGCGTGTCGATCCATAACGTAGACGGCCTGCATCGCGCCCTCGCACGGATGCTCGCCCAGAAGCCGCGCCTGACCGGCGCCGAAGTGCGCTTCCTGCGCAAGGAAATGGGCATGTCGCAGCGCGGACTCGGCGAACTGCTGGGCGTCACCGACCAGGCCGTGGCGCTCTGGGAACGGAAAGGCCGCCTGCCCAGGACGGCCGACCGCCTGCTGCGCCTGATCTACGTCGAGCACGACAAGGGCAACGCCCCCATCGCCGGCTTCATCCGCCGACTCAACGAGCTCGACCAGCAGGACCACGAACGAATCATCGCCGAGGAAGCGAGGGGCGGCTGGAAGACCCGGCTGGCTGCCTAATGCCCCTCTCTCTCCGCTTGCGGCTAGGAGGTCGGGGTGAGGGGCAGGAGTGCAGTCGCCGTATTCCGGCGACTGACTTTCACGCCGTTATGCCGAAATGCTGCAAAATGCCCCCAACGCCGCGCGCCGCGGCCTGCCAGGAGACATGAGATGAAAAAACTGCTCGTCGCTTCTTTCTGCGTGCTGGGCGCCGTCGCCCAGGCCGGGGCCCAGGACAAGGCCCAGCTCGACAAGGCCCGGGCCGAGGGCAAGGCGGCCTTCTACGCCAACATCACCGCCGTCGAGCCGATCATCAAGTCCTTCACGGCCGACACCGGCGTCACCGGCGAGTACACGCGCATCTCCACCTCCAAGTTCGTCGCCACGGCGATCACCGAGTTCGAGGCCGGCAAGCTGCAGGCCGACGTGGTGCAGGCGCCGCTGCCGGTGCTCGAGATGCTCAAGGAG
>CAUJIV010000094.1 GCA_963205435.1 Pseudomonadota bacterium | reverse complement strand
CCCCCGCTGCGCGCCCCACGGCCGGCTTTACACAGCCGGCCGGCTTCAGCAGCGCGAAGCATGCTTCGCGAAACCCTGCCTCCGCCCCCGCGGGGAGAGGGGAGGTTCGTGCGGCGCATGCGCCGCTCATGTGATTGCGCGGTGGCGCACGAGGACGCGGGCGCGCTGGCCGAACTGCCCGGCCAGCCACTCGGCCAGGTAGACCGAGCGGTGCTGGCCGCCGGTGCAGCCGATCGAAACGGTGAGGTAACTTCGGTTGTCGCGCTCGTAGGCCGGCAGCCATGCCGCGAGGAAATCGCGGATGTCGCCGGCCATCTTGCGCACCTCGGCCCGTGCCTCGAGGAAGCGCGCCACCTCCGCGTCGCGCCCGGTCAGCGGCCGCAGCCGCGGATCATAGTGCGGGTTGGGCAGGCAGCGCACGTCGAAGACGAGATCGGCGTCGAGCGGGATGCCGTGCTTGTAGCCGAAGGACTGGAACAGCAGGGTCAGGCCCTGGCCGGCGTCGGGCCGGGCGAAGTCGAGCACCCAGGCGCGCAGGGTGTTGGGATTCAGGTTGCTGGTGTCGATGCGATCGCCCAGGCCGGCGACGTTCTCCAGCATGCCGCGCTCGCGCTCGATGGCTTCCGCCAGCGTCATGTCCCCGCTGGCCAGCGGATGGCCGCGGCGCGTCTCGGAGAAACGGGCGATCAGCGTCTCTTCGCGCGCCTCGAGGAAGACGAAGCGGACGGCGATGCCCATCGCCTGCAGGTCGCGCAGCTGCTGCGGCAGTGCGGCGATGGAGGCGCCGGAGCGCACGTCGATCGCCACCGCGACGCGCTCACAGCCCTCGGCGCGCAGCTGGCCCGCCAGCTGCGGCAGCAGCGTCGCCGGCAGGTTGTCGACGCAATAATGGCCGGCGTCCTCGAGGGCGCGCAGGGCGATGCTCTTGCCGGAGCCGGAGAGGCCGCTGATGAGGATGAGCCGCATTGTCGGAGGACCGTCCGCGATGAACGGCAAGCATAGCCAAAAGCGCCGCCCCTGGCCATGCGCCGGCTGGCGCCGGATGCGCCCGCGCAGCCGGCGCCGCTAGCGACGCAGGGCATGCACGACGCTGGTCGCCACGCCCCAGATCGACAGTTCCGGACTGCCGGCAAAGGCGGCAGGCGGGCGACAGGGGTGCTCCGGCAGCAGGCGGCACTGGCCGTTGCGCCGCGACAGCCGCTTCAGCGTCAGGCCCTCGTCGCCCTCCGCCACGACGAGGTCGCCGTCGGCCGGTTCGAGCGCGCGGTCGACGATCAGCAGATCGCCGTCATGGACGCCGACGCCGGCCAGCGCTTCGCTGCGCACGCGGATGAGGAATGTCGATTCCCGCCGCGCGGCGAGATGCTCGTTCAGGTCGAGGACGGCTTCGGCGCTCATCGGGAAAGCCTTCGGCGATCCGCAACTGCGGCATGGCGATTCGTCGGGCTGGCTCGCTTCATGCGTATTTCCTGAAGCTGCCGCTGACGCGGCCGAAGAGCTCGAGCTGGCCCTGCGGCCGGATCGGCGGATAGGCCGGGTTGCCGGCCTTGAGGTAGAAACCGCGCTTGTCCCGGGCGAGATATTTCAGGGTGAATTCGTTGTCGACGATGGCGACGACGATGTCGCCGACTTGCGCCGGTCGGCCCTTCTCCACCACGATGTAGTCGCCCGGCTGCAGGCCGGCATCGATCATCGAGTCGCCCTTGACGCTGAGCAGGACCGTGCGGCTGGGCGCATCCACCAGAAACTCGTCAATGGTGAGCGTCTCGCCGCCGCCGTCGTTGGCGGCGGCCGGCAAGCCGGCGCGCACCGAGTCGGCCAGCGGCCGCTCGAAGAAACGCGGGCCGGGGGCGAGGCGCCGGTCTGGCGTCGCCCTGAGGAAGCCGGCCAGCTTGAGGCGGCCGGCGACGGCATGAGCCGAGGACACCGAGCGCAGGCCGAGCAGCCGCGCCATGTGCGAGAAGGAGGGCAGGCTGCGCTGCCTGGCGAAGTAGTCCTGCAGCCGGCCGAGATAGTCGAGGTCGTTGCCGACGGGAGGCATTCTAGAATCTATTCACAATTATCGAATATTCGTTCTGATTCTAACGAATGAACGTTCGCTTGTGAAGAGGCGTGCGAATAAAAAATGCCGCGGTGAACCGCGGCATTTTTGGCCAACCTGCCGTTCGAGACTAGAACTGATAGGAAGCGCCGAGGCGGACCGAGTTTTCGGTCAGAGGATGCTTGTAGTACTCGGTCCACAAGTCCGCCTTGACCTTGTCCCGGCCATAGTTGGCATAGCGGTATTCCAGCCGCATGGCGACATTCCTCGACATCAGCGATTCGACGCCGAATCCGGCCGTCCAGCCTCCATGCCAGCTGGAGTGGGACTCCTTTTCAGGCGGAAAAGTGTAGTCGTTATAGGTCCGGCGGGCCTTGGCGGTGGTATAGCCGGCCGTGGCAAAAACCTGGGACTGGTTCGAGAACAGGTAGCCGACACGGGCGCGCAGAGAAGCGGCAGCATGCATCCTGGTCTTCCCGGCATAGTCCGTGTCGGTGACGCCATTCAACTTCTGATAACTGGAGTTGCTGCCGTGGCGTAAATCGTAGTCGGCCTCGACGCCCACCACCGCCCTGCCTGACGTCCAGTTGTAGCCGCCCAGCACGCCAAGGCCGAAGCCTTTCGGCCTGGTTTCCTGCGTCCAGCCATTCTTCTGGCGGGTCGCCTGGTCATATGCCGTGCCCTTGTCCTTCATCGAAGAATAATCGAGCGCGCCACCCACATAGGGGCCATTGAAGCCGTCAGCAAAGACGAATGTAGGCGCCAAGAGGGCAGCCATGAGAGCCACTTTTTTCATGATGTCTCCTTCAATTTCTCAATAAATGAAATACCCTATCTTGCGGGTTTTCTCATATTTCAGTAATAACATATGGATAGCTAGATATTTTCATGTTGATTCTGCCTATACGCCTGATCATGTTGTAGTAATGAGACAATTTCAGCCGGAATGCCTTCAGGCCGCCAGTCTCGAGGCAGGATCGCTCCTTCCCGCCCAGGACAGCGGCCATGAGATGCCGGGAAAAGGGGCTTTCAGCGCGCCGGGCCGGCTCCGGGCGTGGCGCGGGCGCCAAGGACGGCGCCGAAAGTCACCGCGGCCAGCCCGGCCAGGGAGAGCAGGGACAGCGGTTCGCCGAGGATGGGCACGGCGGCGAGTGCCGAGAGGCCCGGCACGAAGGCCATCAGCAGGGCGACCGTCTGCGGGCCAAGCTGGCGCACGGCGAAGGCGTAGAGAATCATGGCGACGAACACCACCAGCACGCCCTGGTAGGCGGCCTGCAGCGCTATCTCGGCGACCGGCGCCTGCGCCAGGGTGCTCGGCAGGAAGAGCAGCCACAGGGGGAGATAGGCGGCGGCGCTGCCCAGCGTGATCGCCACGGTCGCCGCCAGGGGCGGCGCCGGATGGCGGCGCAGCAGCAGGGTGAACGTCGCCCACGAGGAGGAGCCGCAGAGGAAGAGCGCGTCGCCGAGCAGTTGCCGGCCGGTCAGGCGCGGTCCGTGGGAAAACGTGTCGGCGGCGGTCAGCAGGATGCCGGCGAAGACGAGGGCGAGGGCGATGCGCTGCGGCCGCGAAGGCTTCTGGCCGAGCCACAGCCAGGCGATGACGGCGGTGGCGAAGGGCAGCGAACCGGGCAGCAGCACCGAGGCATGCGCCGCCGGCGCCAGGCGGAAGCCGGCATAGACGGCGACGGCGTAGCCGATGCCGCCGAAGACGGCGAACAGGGCGCTGACGCGCAGCGGCGGCAGGCTGACCCGTGGCAGGAAGAAGAGCGAGATGAGGGCGCCGACGCCGAAGCGCAGCCCGGTGATGTCCCAGCCGGTGAGCGCGCTCTTGCCGCCGTGGCGGCTGACGAGGATGAAGCCGGTCCAGATGCAGATGGTGACGAGCACGCCGAGCCAGCCGGCGCGGGAAGCCCTCTGCTGCGGCATGCCGGCAGACCTGGCTCAGCCGCGGGCGACGAGGTCGCCGTCCTGCTCGGCCAGCACGCCGGCGCGCAG
Organism: Pseudomonadota bacterium; assembly: GCA_963205435.1. GTDB lineage: Bacteria > Pseudomonadota > Gammaproteobacteria > Burkholderiales > Rhodocyclaceae > Desulfobacillus. Next base: position 15,965 of record CAUJIV010000094.1, on the reverse strand, counting down.
CAGCTCATCGATGATCTGGCCGGCGAGGTCGGCCGGCTCGCGCCCGAAAAAATCCCGCGCCACCGCGCGGAAGATGGGCACCCGGCCGAAGTGCGCCGCCGCCTCGGCGCGCGCCATGCACCCCTTCTCCAGCAGCGTGAAGGTGAACATCGCCTTGATGGCGCCCCTCGCCATGCGCTCGGGCTTTTCCTCGAAGGCGGCCTGGCGCGCCAGCGCCCGCGCCACGGCGTCCTGGAAGTCGGCGAAGGGAGCGCCGTGGCCGGGGATGACCAGGCCGACATCGAGCTCACGCAGCATTTCCAGCGTGCGCCGCTGCGCCGGCAGGCCGCTCCTGTCGCCGTGCAGTTCGGCGAAGAGGATGCCGAAGCCGTCGTGCCACAGCGCGTCGCCGGTGATCAGGATGCGCTCGGCCGGGCAGTAAAAGGCCAGCGCGTGCTTGTCGTGCCCCGGCACGGGCAGCGCCTGCCAGGCGAGGCCGCCCATCTCGAATTCCTCGCCGGCGGCGAGGGTGGCGTCGAACTCGAAGGGCTCGGCCTGCTGGTGGGCGCTGGAGAGCAGCAGCGCGTCCTCGTCCCAGTCGGCCACCGCCGGCGCCATGCCCTCGGGCACGAGGATGCGGCAGCCGTGGGCACGGCGCAGCGCGGCGTTGCCGCCGATGTGGTCGGAATGCGAGTGGGTGTTGATGAGGCGGACGAGGCGCCGGCCTTCCAGCGCGCCGGCGACCCGCTCCAGCGTCTCGCCGGCGTGGGTGACATAGCCGGAGTCGACCAGCGTCGCCTCGCCGCCCTCGTGGAAGACGATGTTGTTGGCGTTGAGCCAGTCGCGCTCGATGACGCGCATCCGCGGCGGCAGCGCGATCACGCCTGCTCCCGCTTCGCCAGCATGGCGCGCGCCACCTTCGAGGACGGCGCGCGGCCGAGGCGCTCGCAGATCCAGGCGCCGGCATCGACCAGCCGGTCGAGGTCGATGCCGGTCGCGATGCCCAGCCCGTCCATGAGATAGGCGACGTCCTCGGTCGCCACGTTGCCCGAGGCGCCGGGCGCGTAGGGGCAGCCGCCCAGCCCCGCCACCGAGGCGTCGAAGGTGGCGATGCCGGCCTGCAGCGAGGCATGGATGTTGGCGACCGCCATGCCCCAGGTGTCGTGATAATGGCCGGCGAGGCGCTCGACAGGTAACCGTCGCGCCACCTCGTCGAGCATGCGCGCGATGGCCGCCGGCGTGCCGACGCCGATGGTGTCGCCGAGGGAGATCTCGTAACAGCCCAGGTCGGCGAGCCGTGCCACCACGTCGGCGACGGCGGCCGGCGCCACCGCGCCCTGGTAGGGGCAGCCGGCGACGCAGGAGACATAGCCGCGCACGCGCACGCCGTCGCGTCCGGCCGCCGCCATGACCGGGCGAAAGCGCTGCAGCGACTCGGCGATCGAGCAGTTGATGTTCTTCCGCGAGAAGGCCTCAGAAGCGGCGGCGAAGACGGCGACCTCCAGGGCGCCGGCGGCGCGCGCCCGCTCGTAGCCTTCCAGATTGGGCACCAGTACCGGATAGGCGACGCCGGGGCGGCGGCGCAGGCCGGCCATCACCTCGGCGGCGTCGGCCATCTGCGGCACGCGCTGCGGCGAGACGAAGGCGGTCGCCTCGATCGCCCTCAGCCCGGCCTCGCCGAGGCGGTCGATCAGCTCGAGCTTGACGGCGGTGGCCACGCCCTGCTTTTCGTTCTGCAGGCCGTCGCGCGGGCCGACCTCGACGATCTTCACCTCGCGCGGCAGCTTCATTTCTGTCCGTCCTGGCGATCGAGTTCGAGTTCCATCCACTCCGTGCCCGGCAGGGGATTGGGGCAATAGGCCGGAATCGGCCGGAAGCCGAGGCTGCGATACAGCGCCCGCGCCTCGACCATGCCGGACAGGGTGTCGAGGCGCAGCGCGCGATAGCCGGCGGCGCGGGCGCAGTCGATGGCGGCGCCGGCAAGGCGGCGGCCGAGGCCGCGCCCGCGCCAGCCCGGCCGGACATACATGCGCTTCAGCTCGGCCGCCTCGCCGCCGAGCGGGCGCAGGGCGGCGCAGCCGGCATCGCCGCCTTGCGCCTCGGCGAGCCAGAGGCCGCCGCGCGGCGGCGCGTATTCGCCGGGCAGGCTCTCCAGCTCGCCCTCGAAATCCTGGAAGCCGAGGTCGATGCCCAGCCCCGCGGCATACTCGAGGAACAGCGCGCGCACCCGCGCCAGCCTTTCGGGCGCGTGCGCCGGCAGGATGTCGATCGCGGCGGCGCTCACCCGATCGGCTCGAAATCCACCAGCTCGGCGCCCTCGGCGACCGGGTCGCCGATGCCGAAACGGAAGGCCTTGACCCGGCCCCTGGCCGGCGCGGCGATCGTGTGCTCCATCTTCATCGCCTCGAGGATCAGCAGCGGCCGCCCCTTGTCCACCTCGCTGCCCGGCGCGGCGAGCAGGGCGATCACCTTGCCCGGCATCGGCGCGAGGAGGCCGCCTTCCTCGCCGCCGCCCTCGCCGGCGTGGCGCAGCGGATCGACGCGAACGAGATGCCAGGCGCGCCCGTGCAGGAAGACATGGCGCTTCTCGCCGGCGGCGATCACCGCCACGGGCAGGCTCAGGCCGTCGAGCTCGATGCGCAGCATGCCGTGGCCGAGGCGCTCGCCGCGCGCCCGCGCCACGCTGCCGCCGAAGTCCAGCTCGTAGCCGTCGCGCGCGCAGGCGGCGACAACCGCGCGCTCGTCGTCGCCGTGGCGGAACAGCAGCTCGCGCCGGTGCGATCCGTTCAGGCGCCAGCCGTCGCGCAAGTGCCAGGGCGAGTGCGGATCGCCGTGGCGCGCGGCGGCGGCGCGCGCCGCCTCCTCCTCGCCGAACAGCTCGGCCAGGGCGGCGGCGAGAAAGGCCTCGCGCGGCGCCTCATGATCCTGCGGAAAAAGGAAGGCGCGTTCGCGCTCGATGAGGCCGGTGTCGAGGTCGGCGTTGGCGAAGGCCGGGCAGGCGACCAGGCGCGACAGGAAGTCGACGTTGCTGGCGACGCCGACGACGCGAAACTGCGCCAGCGCCTGCCGCATGCGCGCCAGCGCCCGCTCGCGCGCATTGCCCTCGTCGCCGTCCCAGACGATCAGCTTGGCGATCATCGGGTCGTAGTAAGGCGTGATCTCGTCGCCCTCCTCGACGCCGCTGTCGATGCGCAGGTTGGGCGACTCGGTCGGCATCGCCAGGTGGACCAGGCGGCCGGTCGAGGGCAGGAAGCCGCGTTCCGGATCCTCGGCGTAGATGCGCGCCTCCAGCGCATGGCCGCGCAGCGCGAGCTGCTCCTGCGCCAGCGGCAGCGGCTCGCCCGCCGCCACGCGCAGCTGCCATTCGACGAGATCGAGGCCGGTGACCATCTCGGTGACCGGATGCTCGACCTGCAGCCGGGTGTTCATCTCCATGAAATGGAAGCCGCCGTCCTGGCCGACGATGAACTCGACCGTGCCGGCGCCGACGTAGCCGACGGCGCGCGCCGCCTCGACCGCCGCCCGGCCCATGGCGGCGCGGCGCTCGGCCGTCATGCCGGGCGCCGGCGCCTCCTCCAGCACCTTCTGGTGGCGGCGCTGCACCGAGCAGTCTCGCTCGAACAGATGCACGCAGTTGCCGAGGCTGTCGGCGAACACCTGGATCTCGACGTGGCGCGGGCGTTCCAGGTATTTCTCGACCAGCACGCGCGCATCGCCGAAGGAAGACAGCGCCTCGCGCTGGCAGGAGGCCAGCGCCTCGGCGAAGTCCGCCGCCCTGCCGACGATGCGCATGCCCTTGCCGCCGCCGCCGGCGCTGGCCTTGATCAGCACCGGGTAGCCGATGCGGCCGGCTTCCCGCTCGAGGAAGCCGGGTTCCTGGCTTTCGCCATGGTAGCCGGGCAGCAGCGGCACGCCGGCCCGCGCCATCAGTTCCTTCGCCGCGCTCTTCGAGCCCATGGCGCGGATCGCCGCCGGCGGCGGGCCGATGAAGGCGATGCCGGCGGCGGCGCAGGCCTCGGCGAAGGCGGCATTCTCGGCGAGGAAGCCGTAGCCGGGATGGACCGCCTCGGCTCCGGTCTTGCGCGCCGCCTCGAGGATGCGCCCGGAGTCGAGATAGCTGTCGCGCGCCTCGGCGCCGCCGATCAGCACCGCCTCGTCGGCGAGGCGAACATGGCGGGCGCCGGCGTCGGCCTCGGAATGGACGGCAACGCAGCGGATGCCGAGGCGCCGCGCCGTCCTGATGACTCGGCAGGCGATCTCGCCGCGGTTGGCGATGAGGATCTTCGAGAACATCCAAGCTCCTTCAGCGCAAAGGACGCAAAAGCGCAAAGATGGCAAGGGAAAATCGAAATGGGGAGCTTTGCGCCCTTCGCGCCTTTGCTTCTTTGCGTTTAAAGCGGTTCATTGCTTCTGAATCCAGTTCGGCGGGCGCTTCTCGAGGAAGGCGGCCATGCCTTCCCTGCCTTCGGCGGAGGCGCGCAGGCGTGCGATGCGCCTCGCCGTGTCGACCACCAGTTCCGGGCCGACCGGCCGGTTGGCGACGGCCTTGATCAGCGCCTTGCACTCGCCCAGCGCGTTCGGGCCGTTGCCGAGCAGGGCGTCGACGATCTCGCCGACCGCCTCGTCGAGCTCGGCCTCGCCCGGCACGATCTCGTGCACCAGGCCGATGCGGTAGGCCTCCGCCGCCGAGAAGCGCTCGGCGGTGAGCATGTAGCGACGCGCCTTGCGCTCGCCGATGGCACCGATGACATAGGGGCTGATCACCGCCGGGATGATGCCGAGCCTGACCTCGCTCAGCGCGAACTGCGCGTCGTAGGTGGCGATGGCGATGTCGCAGGCGGCCACCAGGCCGACGCCGCCGCCGTAGGCCGGACCCTGCACGCGCGCCACGGTCGGCTTCCTCATGTCGTTCAGCAGGCGCAGCATGCCGGCCAGCTCGACGGCGTCGCGCTGCGCTTCCTCGAGGTCGTAGCCGGCCGCCCGCCGCATCCAGTCGATGTCGGCGCCGGCGCTGAAGCTCTTGCCGGTGCTGGAGAGGACCAGCACGCGCACGTCGGCGTCGGTGTCCATCCTCACCAGCGTCTCCGACAACTCGCGGATCAGCGCGTCGTCGAAGGCGTTGTGCCGCTCCGGCCGGTTCAGCGTGACGATGCCGACGCCATTGTCGATCTCGCTCAGCAGCGTTTCGCTCATGTCCCCTCCTCGTCGTACGTTCTTGCACTCGGCCGCGGTGCGGCCGGGCCCTTCCTTGGCCGACGCACGCCCAACCGGTCGCGCGGCAGCGCCTCTCCCGCTACATCCTGAACACGCCGAAGGGCGTCGGCTCGATCGGCGCATTGAGCGCGGCGGAAATGCTCAGCGCCAGCACGCGGCGCGACTGCGCCGGGTCGACGATGCCGTCGTCCCACAGCCGCGCCGTAGCGTAATAGGGATGGCCCTGGGTCTCGTACTGGGCGCGGATCGGCGCCTTGAACGCCTCCTCCTCCGCGGCCGGCCATTCCTTGCCCTGCGCCTCCAGCGCGTCGCGGCGGATCTGCGCCAGCACATTGGCCGCCTGCTCGCCGCCCATCACCGAGACGCGGCTGTTCGGCCAGGTCCACAGCAGGCGCGGGCCGTAGGCGCGGCCGCACATGCCGTAGTTTCCCGCGCCGTGACTGCTGCCGATGATCAGGGTGAATTTCGGCACCCTGGCGCAGGCCACCGCGGTGACCATCTTGGCGCCGTCCTTGGCGATGCCCTGGTTCTCGTACTTGCGGCCGACCATGAAGCCGGTGATGTTCTGCACGAAGAGCAGCGGGATGCCGCGCTGCGCGCACAGCTGGACGAAATGGGCGCCCTTCAGCGCCGACTCGCCGAAGAGGATGCCGTTGTTGGCGACGATGCCGACCGGATAGCCGTGGATGCGGGCGAAGCCGGTGACCAGGGTGGTGCCGTAGCGCGCCTTGAACTCGTCGAGGCGCGAGCCGTCGACGATGCGGGCGAGGACTTCGCGCACTTCCAGCGGCTTGCGCGTGTCGGTCGGCACCGCGCCGTAGATCTCCTCGGCGTCGTAGAGGGGCTCCTCCGGCGCCGCCAGGTCGAGGCTGACTTCCTTGCGCCAGTTGAGGTTGGCGACGATGTCGCGGCAGATGCGCAGGGCGTGGCGGTCGTCCTCGGCGAAGTGGTCGGCGACGCCGGAGATGCGCGTGTGCACGTCGCCGCCGCCGAGTTCCTCGGCGCTCACCACCTCGCCGGTGGCGGCCTTCACCAGCGGCGGGCCGCCGAGGAAGATGGTGCCCTGGTTCCTGACGATGACCGCCTCGTCGGACATCGCCGGCACGTAGGCGCCGCCGGCGGTGCACGAGCCCATCACCACGCCGATCTGCGGAATGCGCGCCGCCGACAGGTTGGCCTGGTTGTAGAAGATGCGGCCGAAGTGGTCGCGGTCGGGGAAGACCTCGTCCTGCCTGGGCAGGTTGGCGCCGCCGGAATCGACGAGATAGATGCAGGGCAGGCGGTTCTGCGCGGCGATCTCCTGCGCGCGCAGGTGCTTCTTCACGGTGATCGGGAAATAACTGCCGCCCTTCACCGTGGCGTCGTTGGCGACGATCATGCACTCGACGCCGTGCACGCGGCCGATGCCGGTGAGGATGCCGCCGGCGGCGACCTCGTTGCCGTACATGCCCCAGGCGGCCAGCGGCGAAAGCTCGAGGAAGGGCGTGCCGGGGTCGAGCAGGGCGTCGATGCGCTCGCGCGCCAGCAGCTTGCCGCGCTCGGCGTGCCTGCGGCGATGCCCCGCCGGTCCGCCGAGCGCCGCCTGCGCGGTCTTCTCGCGCAGGTCGTCGACCAGCGCCCGCATGGCGGCGGCGTTGGCGCGGAATTCGTCGGAACGCGTATCCAGTTGCGACTTGATGATGGTCATCGCAAAACCTCAGAAGCCGCCGTCCTGCAGCCACTTCTCGATCTGCGGCAGGCGGTCGGCGCCCCAGAAGGGCTCGCTGTCGACGATGAAAAACGGCGCGCCGCACATGCCCGCGGCGATGGCGCCGTCGGTCTCCGCGCGCAGGCGCTCCTTGACCAGCGGGCTGGCGAGGCCGGCGGCGAGCGCCGCCGTGTCGATGCCCAGGCCGGCGGCGATCTCCTCCAGCACGGCGGCCTCGGAGATGTCGCGCCCCTCGACCCAGTAGGCGCGGAAGGCCGCCTGAGCGAAGGCCCGCGCCTTGCCGCGGTCCTGCCCGGCCAGCCAGTAGTAGGCGCGCGCGGCGGCGACGGTGGACAAAGGGAATTTCGCGGGAAAGGCGAAGGGCACGCCGTGGTAGCGCGCCGAGCGGGCGAAGTCGCGCAGCGAGTATTCACCCTTCAGCGGCACGTTCACCAGCAGCGGCTGGCCGGTCTTCTGGAACACCGCGCCGAGCAGCACCGGCCGCCAGTCGATCTCGCGGCCGTATTTCCCCGCCAGCGCGTCGATCACCTCGCTGGCGATGTAGGAATAGGGCGAGGAGAAGTCGAAATGAAAGACGATCGCGTCGCTCATCGGGTTCGTCCTCAGTGCAGGTTGCGGCCGATGACCAGGCGCTGGATGTCGCTGGCGCCCTCGTAGATCTGCGTCACGCGCACGTCGCGGTAGATGCGCTCGACCGGGAAGTCAGCGACATAGCCGTAGCCGCCGTGGATCTGGATGGCGTCCGAGCAGACGGCTTCGGCCATCTCGGAGGCGAACAGCTTGGCCATCGAGGCCTCCTTCAGGCAGGGCTGGCCGGCATCGCGCAGGGCGGCGGCGTGCAGCGTCAGCTGCCGCGCCGCCTCGATGCGCGTGGCCATGTCGGCGAGGCGGAAGTTCACCGCCTGGTGGGCGATGAGGGGCTGGCCGAAGCTCTCTCGCTCCTGCGCGTACTTCAGCGCGGCCTCGAAGGCGGCGCGCGCCATGCCGACCGACTGGGCGGCGATGCCGATGCGACCCGCCTCGAGGTTGGCCAGCGCGATGCGGTAGCCCTCGCCCTCGGCGCCGAGCAGGCTGTCCGCCGGGACGCGGCAGTTCTCGAGGAGAATTTGCGCCGTGTCGGAAGCGCGCTGGCCCATCTTCTCCTCGACGCGGGCGACGACGTAGCCAGGCGCGTCGGTCGGCACGATGAAGGCCGAGATGCCCTTCTTGCCGGCCGCCTTGTCGGTGACGGCGAAGACGATGGCGACCTGGGCGTTCTTGCCCGAGGTGATGAACTGCTTGACGCCGTTGAGGACCCAGCCGCCGCCGTCTTCTACACGCCGGGCGCTGGTACGGATGGCCGACGCGTCGGAGCCGACATGCGGCTCGGTCAGGCAGAAGCAGCCGAGCTTGGCGCCGCTCGCCAGCGGCCTGAGGAATTCTTCCTTCTGCGCCTCCGTGCCGAAGGCGAGGATCGGGCCGCACACCACGGAGTTGTTCACGCTGATGATGGTCGATGTCGCGCCATCGCCGGCGGCGATCTCCTCGAGGGCGAGGGCCAGCGACACGTAATCCAGGCCGGCGCCGCCCCAGCGTTCGGGCACCGCCATGCCGAAGGCGCCGAGCGCGGCCAGCTCCTGCAGCGCCTGGCGCGGGAAGCGGCTGGCGCGGTCCCACTCGGCGGCGAAGGGCGCCAGGCGCTCGCGCGCGAAATCGCGCATGGCGCCGCGGATCATCTCCTGTTCCGCCGAGAGGATCATTGCGCGAGCTCGAGCGCCATGGCGGTGGCCTCGCCGCCGCCGATGCACAGGCTGGCGACGCCGCGCCTGCCGCCGTGTTTGCGCAGCGCGCCGAGCAGGGTGACGAGGATGCGCGCGCCGGAGGCGCCGATCGGGTGGCCCAGGGCGCAGGCGCCGCCGTGGATGTTCACCTTCTCCGCCGGCAGCTTCAGATCGTGCATGGCCGCCAGGGTCACCACGGCGAAGGCCTCGTTGATCTCGAAGAAGTCCACGCTGCCGGCGGTCCAGCCGGTCTTCTCGAAGAGCTTGCGCATGGCGCCGACCGGAGCCGTGGTGAACCAGCCCGGCTCCTGCGCGTGCGTCGCCTGGCCGACGATGGCGGCGAGCGGCGCCAGGCCGAGCCGCTCGGCGCTGGAGCGGCGCATCAGCACCAGCGCCGCGGCGCCGTCGGAAATCGAGCTGGAGTTGGCCGGCGTCACCGTGCCGTCCTTCCTGAAGGCCGGCTTGAGCAGGGGAATCTTGTCGAGCCGCGCCTTGAGCGGCTGCTCATCGCGGTCGACGACGGTCTCGCCCGCCTTGCCGGGCACCATCACGGGCGCGATCTCCCAGGCGAACGAGCCGTCCGTGGTGGCCTGCTGCGCGCGCGTCGTCGAGCGGATGGCGAACTCGTCCTGCATCGCGCGGCTGAAGCCGTACTTCTCGGCGCAATCCTCGGCGAAGGTTCCCATCAGGCGGCGGCCGCCCTTCTCGTCACGCACATAGGCGTCCTCAAGGCCGTCGAGGAACATGTGGTCGAGGACCTGGCCGTGGCCGAGGCGCAGGCCGGCGCGCGCCTTCGGCAGCAGGTAGGGGGCGTTGGTCATCGACTCCATGCCGCCGGCGACGATGATGTCGTTGCCGCCGGCCGTCAGCATGTCGTGGGCGAACATCGCCGCGCGCATGCCCGAGCCGCACATCTTGTTCACCGTCGTGCAGCCCGTGGCCAGCGGCAGGCCGGCGGCGAGGGCGGCCTGGCGCGCCGGCGCCTGGCCCTGGCCGGCCGGCAGCACGCAGCCCATGACGGCTTCCTCCACCTGCTCCGGCCGGATGCCGGCGCGCTCGACGGCGGCGCGGATGGCGACGGCGCCGAGGCGGGCGCAGTCGAGCGCGGCAAGATCGCCCATGAAGCCGCCCATCGGCGTGCGGGCGGCGGAGACGATGACGACGGGATCCTTGCTCATGGCGACGCCTCCGGAAAATCAGCCCTGCCAGGGCAGCTCGTAGGCCACCAGCGCGCGTTCGATCCGCTCGCGGAAATGCGGCGGCAGCGGGCAGGCCCTGCGCGCCACGGCGTCGATGAAGACGCCGGTGAGCAGGGTGACGGCGGAGATCTCGCCGGTCTCGGCGTTGCGCATCTCGTGCACGAAGCGCACCGACTTCTCCCCGGCCTCGAGCGGCCCGCTGCGCACGGCCAGCGTGTCGCCGGCATGCAGCTCCCGCTTGTAGGCGATGCGCTGGTCGACGGCAACGAGGCCGCGCTCGTTGCTGCGCAGGTAGCTCGGCGTCAGGCCGAAGGCGGCGAAGAAATTCCAGGTGCCCTCGTCGAACTTGCCAACGTACCACATGACGTTCATGTGACCCATGTGGTCGCAGTGCCAGGGATAGACCGCGCCGCGGTAGGTCTCGAACAACTCCGCCATCAGGCCTCCTTCGCCATCAGCTGACGCGCGCGCTCGGCGACCTGCGGCGGGAACGGACAGGACTTGCGCGTCGCCGTGTCGATGCAGACGATGGTGAATTCGCAGGTGGCGGCCAGCTCGCCGGTCTCGGTCTTGCTCAGCTCGTGGCGGAAGCGCAGCACCTTGCCGCGCAACTCCTGCACCTCGGTGCGCACGGCGATGGTGTCGCCGGGATAGAGCTCCTTCAGGTAGCTGACGTTCTGCTGCACCGCCGCCAGGCTCACCGCGCCGCTGCGCAGCAGCGAGGGCGTCAGGCCAATCGCGGCATAGGTCTGCCAGGCGGCGTGGTCGAAGAAGTCGAGGTAGGCGCGCACGTTGATGTGGCCCATGTGGTCGCGCTGCCACTCGTGCACGGTGCCGCGGGCGGTCTCGATCACGGCATCGTCTCCGCAAAGAGCTCCCGCCCGATCAGCATGCGGCGGATCTCCGAGGTCCCAGCGCCGATCTCGTACAGCTTGGCGTCGCGCCACAGGCGCCCGGTCGGGAATTCGCTGGTGTAGCCGACGCCGCCGAGCGCCTGGATCGCCTCGCCCGCCATCCAGGTCGCCTTCTCGGCCGAGTAGAGGATGGCGCCGGCGGCGTCCTTGCGCAGGGTGCGGGCGTGGTCGCCGCGGTCGCAGGCGCGGCCCACCGCATAGACATAGGCGCGGCAGGCCTGCCAGGTGGTGTACATGTCGGCCAGCTTGCCCTGCATCAGCTGGAACTCGCCGATGCTGCGACCGAACTGCTTGCGCTCGTGCATGTAAGGCAGCACCGCGTCCATGCAGGCGGCCATGATGCCGAGCGGCCCGCCGGAGAGCACGGCGCGCTCGTAGTCGAGGCCGCTCATGAGGACGCGGGCGCCGTTGCCGACGCCGCCGAGCACGTTCTCGGCCGGCACCTCGCAGTCGTCGAAGAACAGCGGATAGGTGTTGGAGCCGCGCATGCCGAGCTTGTCGAGGTGCTGCCCCCTGGAAAAGCCCTTGAAGCCCTTCTCGACGATGAAGGCGGTCATCCCGCGAGCGCCGGCGGCGGGATCGGTCTTGGCGTACACCACCAGGGTGTCGGCGTCGCCGCCGTTGGTGATCCACATCTTGGAGCCGTTCAGCAGGTAGCGGTCGCCCTTCGCCTCGGCGCGCAGCTGCATCGAGACCGCGTCGGAGCCGGCGTTCGGCTCCGACATCGCCAGCGCGCCGACATGCTCGCCCGAGACGAGCTTCGGCAGGTACTTTCTCCTCTGCGCCTCGCTGCCGTTCCGGCGGATCTGGTTCACGCACAGGTTGGAATGGGCGCCGTAGGAGAGGCCGACCGAGGCCGAGGCGCGCGAGATCTCCTCCATGGCGACGATGTGGGCCAGATAGCCCATGTTGGTGCCGCCGTATTCCTCCTCGACGCTGAGGCCGAGCAGGCCCTGCTCGCCGAGCTTGCGCCACAGCTCGGCGGGGAACAGGTTGTCGCGGTCGATGGCGGCCGCCCGCGGCAGGATCTCGTTGCGGGCGAACTTCCAGGCCGCCTCGCGCAGCAGGCCGATGTCCTCGCCGAGGTCGAAATCGAGTCCGATCATTTGCCTTCCTTCGGGTGCATGGTCATCAGGGTCTGCTGCATGCTGGCGCAATGCGTCGCCTTGCCGCCCCGGATGGCATACACCTCGCCGCGCGTGATGACGAGGTTGCGGCCGGATTTCAGCACCTCGCCCTCGGCGGCGAGCAGTTCGCCGTCGGCCGGCGCCAGCAGGTTGAGCTTGAACTCGACCGTCAGCATCTCGGCCCCGGCCGGCATCAGCGTCAGGCCGGCGTAGCCGCCGGCGCTGTCGACGATGGTGCTGGTGACCCCGGCATGGAAATAGCCGTGCTGCTGGGTCAGGTCCGGCCGGAAGGGCAGGCGGATCTCGCAGCGCCCGGGCGAGAGCGCGCACAGCTCGGCGCCGATCAGCCCCATGATGCCCTGGCGGGCGAAGCTGGCCCGCACCACGGCCTCCCAGTCCGGATTGCGCGGCGCCATTTGCTTCCTCTCCGGACGAATCCGATGCGGCATCTCTCCCTCCCGCAGGCCGGCAAGTGTAAGTTAACGTTTACGTCAACGTCAACTTACCGGCTCCGGTTTTGACGTTGACGTCAACGTCAGGTCCTCGCCAAAATTTTTTGCGTCCTCTGCGCTTCCTCTTCCTCGAGCAGCTGGCGTGCGCGCGCTTCCAGCGTCCCGATCTCGGCGAGGACCGCCTTGATGTCCTCGCGCTGCTGCTCGAGCGCGGCGCGCTGCCGCGCCAGCACGGCGATGAACTTCGACAGCTGGTTGCGCTGGTCGCGGCCGACGTCGTACATGTCGATGAGCTCCCGGATCTCGGCCAGCGAGAGGCCGAGCCGGCGGCCGCGCAGCGTCAGCTTGAGGCGGGTGCGATCGCGCTTGGAATAGACCCGGTTCTGGCCGGCCCGCTCGGGGGAGATCAAGCCCTGGTCCTCGTAGTAGCGGATGGCGCGCGGGGTGACCTTGAACTCGCGCGCCAGCTCGGTGATCGTGAAAGTTTGTTCGCGAGCCATGTTCAGGGTTAAAATGTTGTGCGCTGCAACATGCAGCCTTGCGCGCATTCCGAGTAGATCACTTTTTCGGCATCCGATCAATTGAAGTCCCCCGAGACGATCCGCTATCCGCATCAGGCCCAGCCCGGCGAAGGCGAGGCGCTGGAACTGCTGCCCGGCTTGCGCTGGCTGCGCATGCCCCTGCCTTTCGAGCTGAACCACATCAACCTGTGGCTGCTCGAGGAAGAGAGCGGCTGGACCGCCGTCGACAGCGGGCTGAACCACGATGACATCCAGCGCGGCTGGCAGGCCGTGCTCGAGCGCCATTGCACGGCCAAGCCGCTGCGGCGCGTCATCGTCACCCACTGCCACCCGGACCACCTTGGCCTGGCCCGCTGGCTGGAGGAGCGCACCGGCGCGCGAACCTGGATCAGCCAGGGCGAGATGCTCAACGCCCGCGCCTGGTTCCACCAGCTGCCCAATTTCGACCTCGCCGGCATGGTCGCCTTCTTCCGCCGCCACGGCCTCGACGAGGCGCGCGCGGCGACGCTCGCCGAGCGCGGCCCGACCTACAGCGGCCGCGTCGACGGCCTGCCCGCCGAGTACGTGCGCCTCGTCGAAGGCGACGTGCTGAAGATCGGCGGCAGGGACTGGCGCGTCATCGTCGGCCACGGCCACTCTCCCGAGCATGTCTCGCTCTTCAGCGAGAACCCGAACGTGCTGATCTCCGGCGACATGCTGCTGCCGCGCATCTCGACCAACGTCAGCGTCATGTCGTCCACGCCGGAGGACAACCCGCTCGGCCGCTTCCTCGACTCGATCGGCCGGCTCGCCACGCTGCCGGCGGACACCCTGGTGCTGCCCTCGCACGGCCGCCCCTTCCGCGGCCTGCACGCGCGCGTCGCCCAGCTCGCCGCCCACCACGAGGAGCGCTTCGCCGCCGTGCTCGGCGCGCTCGATGCGCCGAGGAGCGCCTGCGAGCTGCTACCGACGCTGTTCAGCCGCGAGTTCGACCTGCACCAGACGATCTTCGCCATGGGCGAGTCGATCGCTCACCTGAATTTTCTCGAGCATGCCGGCCGCGTGCGCCGGACGACCGGCAGCGACGGCGTCGCCCGCTTCGCCAGGACCTAGCAAAGCACCCGCAACAAGGAGAGCCCCCGATGTCCGCACAGCCCCAGGAAACCCTCAAGCCCGCCCTGCCGGACCCGCAGGAAATGGCCAGGATCTACGGCGAGGTGGCCAGCCGCGCTTCCAGGCTGATCGCCGAGCACCTGCAGCGGCAGATGAAGCAGGACTTTCGCGCGCCGACCGACGAGCTCGGCATCGCCCAGGCCTTCATGGACATGACGGCCCAGCTGCTCTCCAACCCCTACAAGCTGGCGCAGGCCCAGATGAACCTGGTCTGGGACTATTTCTCGCTGTGGCAGCACGCCATGCTGCGCTTTGCCGGCCTCGAGACCCAGCCGGTGGCGACGCCGAAGAAGGGCGACAACCGCTTCCGCGACGATCAGTGGCAGGAGCACTTCCTCTTCGACTTCATCAAGCAGTCCTACCTCATCGCCGCCCGCCACATCAGCGACACCATGAGCAGCGTCGAGAACGCCTCGCCGGAGACGGTGAAAAAGGCGCACTTCTTCCTGCGCAAGTTCATCTACGCCCTGTCGCCCTCGAATTTCGCGCTGACCAACCCGGAAGTGCTGCGCGAGACGCTGCGCAGCCACGGCCAGAACCTGCTCAAGGGCTTCAACAACCTGCTGCGCGACATCGAGGAGGGCAACGGCCAGCTGCGCGTCAAGATGACCGACCCGACCGCCTTCGAGCTCGGCCGCAACGTCGCCGTCACGCCGGGCAAGGTGGTGTTCCAGAACGAGCTGATCCAGCTGCTGCAGTTCAACCCGACCACGGACAGGCAGTACCGCCGGCCGCTGCTGATCATGCCGCCCTGGATCAACAAGTTCTACATCCTCGACCTGCGCCAGTCGAACTCCTTCATCAAGTGGGCGACCGACCAGGGCCACACGGTGTTCGTCATCTCCTGGGTCAACCCGGACAGGCGGCTGGCGGAAATGGATTTCCAGGACTACCTGAGCGAGGGCTCGCTCGCCGCGCTCGACGCCGTCTGCCGGCAGAGCGGCAGCGACGAGGTGAACCTGATCGGCTACTGCCTCGGTGGCACCCTGCTCGGCGCGACGCTCGGCTACAACGCCGTGAAGAAGGACAAGCGCATCGCCTCGGCGACCTTCTTCGTCGCCCTGCTCGACTTCTCGATCCCCGGCGAGCTGGGCGTCTTCATCGACGAGCAGCAGGTGTCCAGCCTCGAGAAGAAGATGTCCGAGCGCGGCTACCTCGAGGGCAGCGAGATGGCCACCACCTTCAACATGCTGCGCTCGAACGACCTGATCTGGTCCTTCGTCGTGAACAACTACCTGATGGGCCGCGAGCCGATGCCCTTCGACCTGCTCTACTGGAACTCCGACGCGACGCGCATGCCGTACAAGATGCACAGCTTCTACCTGCGCAACATGTACATGAAGAACCTGCTCAAGGAGCCGGGCGGCATCGAGCTGAACGGCGTGCCGATCGACATCTCGAAGGCGAAGGTGCCGGCCTACTTCATCTCCACCGTCGAGGACCACATCGCGCCGTGGAAGGGCACTTATCTCGGCGCCACCCGGCTTTCCGGCCCGGTGCGCTTCGTCCTCGGCGGCTCCGGGCACATCGCCGGCATCGTCAACCCGCCGGCGGCGAACAAGTACCACTACTGGACCAACGACGCGAAGAAACTGCCGGCCACGCCGGAGGAATGGTTCGACGGCGCGACCCAGCATCCCGGCTCGTGGTGGAGCGACTGGCAGCAGTGGATCGGCGCCCTCAACGGCGACGACTGGGTGCCGGCGCGCGACCCGGCCAAGGGCAAGCTGAAGCCGCTCGAGGACGCGCCCGGCTCCTTCGTCAAGTTCCGGCTGGACCTGCAGAAAAAGAATTAGCACGCGCCATGCTCGAACTGCTCGCCGACCCGAATGCCTGGATCGCCTTCGCCACCCTCACCGCGCTGGAACTGGTGCTGGGCATCGACAACATCATCTTCATCTCGATCCTGATTGACCGACTGCCGCCCGCGCAGCAGCCC
>CAUJIV010000093.1 GCA_963205435.1 Pseudomonadota bacterium | reverse complement strand
GAGCGGATCGCGCAGGCGGCGTGCCAGCGCCTTGTCCTGCGCCCACTCGCCCGTTTGCAGCTGGGCAAGCGTGAAGCCGAGCCCCTCGAGGGCCTCCGGCGCGCGCTTCAGCCAGGCGCAGAACTGCGGCAGGGGCGACAGCGTGGCGAAAGTCTTCAGCTGCGGGAAATCGCGCTTCAGGTCGTCGATGACGCGCTTCAGCAGGAAGTTGCCGAAGGTGACGCCGCGCAGGCCGGCCTGGGTGTTGGAGATCGATTAGAAGATCGCCGTGTCGGCGCGCTCGGTCTCGAGCACCGGGGCGTGCTCGTCGAGCAGCGCCTGGATGTTGCCGGAGAGTTCCTTGGTCAGCGCCACTTCGACGAAGATCAGCGGCTCGGCCGGCATGCGCGGGTGGAAGAAGGCGTACAGGCGGCGGTCGGAACCGAGCCGGTTGCGCAGGTCGCTCCAGGAGCGGATTTCGTGCACCGCCTCGTACTGGATCAGCTTCTCCAGCAGCGAAGCGGGGGAGTTCCAGGTGATGCGCTGCAATTCGAGGAAGCCGACGTCGAACCAGGCGGTCAGCCGCGACTCCAGCTCGCGGTCGAGCACCGCCAGCTCCTCGTCCTTGTCGAGGAAGCGCAGCAGGTCGGCGCGCAGGTCGACGAGGAACTTCACACCCTGCGGCAGGGCGTTGAACTGGGTCAGGATGCGGATGCGCGAGGAGCGCAGCGCGGCGCGCAGGTCGGCCTCGGCGTCCCACTGGCCGGGCGTGCCGGCCGCGGCCTGATAGGCACGGTGCGCGGCGTCTACCTTCGCCGGCTCGGGACCGAAGTCGAGGGCGATGCGTCGCAGGAACTCGTGGCGGCCGGCGTCGTCGAGGCCGAGGTAGGTCTCGCCCAGCTTCGCCGCCCGGCCGCGCGCGGCGACCTCGCCGCCGGTGCCGGCGGCGCATTCCTGCAACTGTTTGCGCAGTTGCGCCAGCAGCTTCGGCGTCATGGGCTGGCGTCCGGGCTTGCCGCCGACGAGGGATTTGACGCGCCTGAGAATGCCCTCCATGCCGCCTCCTATTTGCCGCGGAACAGCGGCGCGCGCTTTTCCAGGAAGGCCGAGAGCCCCTCGCGGTAATCCTCGCTGTCGAGGAAGGCGAAGCTGGCCTTGAGCTCCTCCAAAGTCAGTCCCTGCGGCACGGCGGTGAGGCGGCGCACCAGCTTCTTGTGCATGCGCGCGGCGAGCGGCGCGCCGGCGGCGATGCGGCGGGCGGCGGCATACGCCTCCTCCGCCACCTGCTCGTCGTCGACGACACGGGTGACCAGGCCTTTCGCGCAGGCTTCCTCGGCATCGAGGATGCGGCCTTCGAGCAGGATCTCCAGCGCGACGGCCGGGCCGGCCAGCGCCAGCAGGCCGGTGAGTTCGCCCGGCGCCATCGAAAAGCCGAGCCTGTTGATCGGCGCGCCGAAGCGCGCCGAGCGGCCGCAGATGCGCAGGTCGCACTGGCCGGCGATCTCCAGCCCGCCGCCGATGCAGGCGCCGTGGATCAGGGCGACGGTCGGATGCAGGCAATCGCGCACGGCATTCAGCGCCTGCGCCACCCATTCCTCGTGGTAGACCAGGGCCCGCTCCAGCGTGTCGCGCAGGGTGAGGAATTCCTCGAGGTCGCCGCCGGCGGCGAAGGCCGCTTCGCCCGCCCCGCGCAGCACGACGCAGCGCAGGCTGTCGTCGGCGGAGAGTTCCTCCATGACGACGCGCAGGCGCCGCCACATCGAGGCGTTGACGGCATTCAGCTTGGCCGGGTTGTTGAGCGTGACGGTGGCGACGACGCCGTCGCGGTGGACGAGGATTTCTTCAGGCATGGCCAATGCGCTCCCCTCTCCCGCTTGCGGGAGAGGGGCTGGGGGAGAGGGCGGCGGCATGCATCTTCGCCAGTGCGGCGCGCCCCGAGAGCAGGTGCGCGTGCATCAGCGCCTCGGCGCTGGCGGCGTCGCGCTCGCGGATGGCGGCGAGGATGTGGCGATGTTCTTCCAGCGACTGCTTGAGCCGCCCTTCCAGGCGCAGCGAGTCGCGCCGGGTGAGCTTCAGCACCTTGCGCAGGTCGTCGATCACCTGCTTCAGCCAGCGGTTGCCGGAGAGTTCCTGCAGCGCCTGGTGGAAATCGTGGTTGACCTCGAAGAAGCCGTTGATGTCGCCCTTCGCGGCCTGGCGTTCCAGCTTGTCGTGCAGCGCTTCCAGCCGCTTCAGGTCGGCGGGACTCGCCTTCTGCGTCGCCTCGAAGGCGCAGCGCCCCTCGAGCAGGGCCATCAGCGGGAAGATGTCGTCGAGGTCGCGCTCGGCGAGTTCCGTGACATAGCAGCCGCGCCGCGGCTTCAGCGTCACCAGGCCTTCGGAGGCCAGCACCTTGAGCGCCTCGCGCAAGGGCGTGCGGCTGATGCCGTACTGCTCGGCCAGGGCCTGCTCGTCGACCCAGGCGCCCGGCTGCAACTCGTGCGCGAAGATGCGCTGGCGCAGGCGCTCGGCGACTTCCTGATACAGGGCCGGCTGGGCGATGCTGGTCGGGCTCAATTTGTCGTCCCGGCGATTGTCTTTGCGACTATTGCATTCATAATTATGGATACAGTATTATGCTGAACATGGGATGTCAAGCCCGGACTGTCTTCCCGTCCGCGCCGGGACTATCCTGCCAAACCGGCTCAGATGAGAAAGGTCACGCCATGAGCGACGCCAAGCTGCCCGATTCCTCCAACCTCGCCGCCTGGGAAAAGGCCGCCGCCAAATCGGCGCCGAACGGCGACGTCTCCGCCCTGACCTGGAACACGCCCGAGGGCATCGCCGTCAAGCCGCTGTATACGAAGCGCGACGCCGAGAATCTCCCGCACGCCGACACCCTGCCCGGGCTGGAGCCCTTCCTGCGCGGGCCGCAGGCGACCATGTACGCCGTGCGGCCGTGGACCATCCGCCAGTACGCCGGCTTCTCCACCGCCGAGGAATCCAACGCCTTCTACAAGCGCGCGCTGGCCGGCGGCGGCCAGGGCATCTCGGTGGCCTTCGACCTCGC
>CAUJIV010000092.1 GCA_963205435.1 Pseudomonadota bacterium | reverse complement strand
GGGCCAAGTCGATCCTCTTCGACGAGCGCCTGCGCGCGGAGTTCGAGGCCTTCTTCCGGCGCAGCGACAGCTTCGCCCTGGGCGTCTGCAACGGCTGCCAGATGATGAGCCAACTGACCGAGATCATCCCCGGCGCGGATCACTGGCCACGCTTCGCGCGCAACCGCAGCGAGCAGTTCGAAGCGCGCTTCGTCATGGTCGAGGTACCGCAGAGCCCTTCGCTGTTCCTCGACGGCATGGCCGGCAGCCGCCTGCCCATCGTCGTCTCGCATGGGGAAGGGCGCGCCGACTTCTCCAAACACGGCAAGCAGGATCGGGCCGTCGTCGCGCTGCGTTACGTCGACAACCGCGGCCGCGTCGCGACGACCTATCCCTGCAACCCGAACGGCTCGCCCGACGGCATCGCCGGCCTGACCACCGCCGACGGCCGCTTCACCATCATGATGCCGCACCCCGAGCGCACCTTCCGCGCCGCGCAGATGTCGTGGCACCCCGACAGCTGGGGCGAGGACGGGCCCTGGCTGCGCATGTTCCGCAACGCGCGCAAGTGGCTGGGATAGCAGGCCTGGACGTCCGCTTCCGCGGGCGTGACGATCCTAGAACTTCCCGTCGTCGAGCTTGAATGGCAGTTCGCGCGTCACCTCGGCGAAGCCGAGGATGCGCCTGCCTTTGTGGTCCTTGAGGAAGTCCTCGGCGTCCGCCCGCGAGGCGAGCGGCACCAGTTCGTGGCCCATCGGGCCGAGCACATCGGAGCCGACAACGTAGAAGGCCTTCTGCGCGTCGATGCGCGTCAGCGAATAGAAATCCGTCACCTGGATGACGGCGACGTCCTCGCGGCGGTGGCCCGGCGCATATTTGGGCAGGTCGTGCAGGTACTTGAAGAGGTCCTTGGCGCCGTCGAAGAAATGCGCGTGGCCGCCCTTGTACTGCACCACCGCCACCCAGTTCGGATACTTCGACACCAGCATGCCGCACACCGGGCAGAGGTCCTTCGGCCCCGGTTTTGTGACGTTCTGGGCCGGCGCGAGACCGGCCCAGAACGCGAGCAGCAATACGGCAAAAAAACACCTCATCCGCGTTTCTGTTCCATCATCTTCTTGCGGCGCTCCTCGCGGTTCCTGCGGATCTGCGCGACGTCGGCCGCCATGTCGAGGTAGGACTGCTTCAGCGCCTCGTCGAAGTCGCCGAAAGTGCCGCCGTGCTTCAGCCTGAACTGCTCGGCGATTTCCCTGGAGGCGAAGGAGTGCTTGCTGCGCTTGGTCATGGCGTGCTTGAGGTCGGCGCCGATGAGGTAGGTCAGCTGCTCGACCGGCACCAGCGGGCGCGGCTCGGCCGTGGCGCCGTAGTCCGGCCCCCAGATATTCTTCGGCTCACGGTCGATGTTGACGCCGAGGCTCAGGCTGAGGCAGTGGATGGAACAGATGCCGTCGACGAGGTCGTCGCTGTACTGCACCAGCATGCGGGCGCGGTGATGCTCGCGACGGTCCATGCCGCAGTAGGGGCAGTGCGTGTATTTGCCCAGCTCATTCTCGAGCGGTTTCGTGTCGGCGGGCTTCTTCGGCGTGAATTGCGCCGGCGTGCCGTCGGTGGGGCAGGCCTGCTGAGCGTGGGATGAAGTGGCGAGGCCGGCGGCGGTGGCGGCCAGCGAAAGTTTCAGCATGTCGCGGCGTTTCATTTCAAGCTCCCTGAAGAGTGGATCAGCAACGCAATATTAGGCTTTGCGAATGGACATCGCCTGCGGCAAAACGTCGCAGTTCAGCCGACGAGCCTGACCATGACGAGGAAGTAGCGGAGGCCTTGCCAAAGGGTGGAGGCGCCCAGTGCGATGACGAACAGCGCGGCGCCCTTGAGCAGCCAGCCGCGCAGGCGCGGGCCGAGCTTGCCGAAGAGGAAGGAGGCGGAGAGCATCGAGGGGAGGGTGCCGGCGCCGAAGGCCAGCATCAGCAGCATGCCCTCCTGCGGAGAGGGCGCGGTGGTGGCTTGCACCGCCATCGCCATGGTCATCGAGCAGGGCATCATGCCGTTGATGACGCCGCCGATGAGTGCGCCGACGATCGGGCCTTTCTGCGCCGCCGTCATGAACTGGCGACGCAGCCAGGCCACCGGGGCGAAGCCCCAGGCGTTGCGGATCGGCGAGACGCCGAGCAGATCGAGGCCGAGCAGGATGACGATCGCGCCGGCGACGATCTGCAGCACGCCCTGGGCGAGGCCGATCCTGCCGGTCGAGACGAGCACCGCGCCCAGCAGCGCGGCGACCAGGCCGACTGCGGCGTACATGCCGATGCGGCCGGCGTGGTAGGTGAGGTAGGGCCAGGGTCCCTTCGCCTGCAGTTTCATGAAGAAGGCCGACACCAGCCCGCCGCACATGCCGAGGCAGTGGCCGCTGCCGAGCAGCCCGGTCATGAAGGCCAGGGCGTAAGAGAACTCGACGATGGCCTGGTGGTGCGAATGGTCCACTTATTTCTGCTGCTGCAGGCGCAGCGAGTTGCTCAGCACCGACACCGAGCTCATGGCCATCGCCGCCGAGGCGATCATCGGGTTGAGTCGGCCGGCGGCGGCGAAGGGAATCGCCACGGTGTTGTAGCCGAGCGCCCAGAACAGGTTCTGGCGGATCACGCTCATGGTGCGGCGGGAAAGCGCGATGCCGGAGGCGACGCGCGCGATGTCGCCGCCGACCAAGGTGATGTCGGCCGATTCCAGCGCGATGTCGGCGCCGCTGCCGATGGCGAAGCCGACGTCGGCCGCCGCCAGCGCCGGCGCGTCGTTGATGCCGTCGCCGACCATGCCCACCTTGCGCCCTTCCGCCTGCAGGCGGCGTACCAGCGCCAGTTTGTCGGCCGGCGCGGCCCGCGCCACCACCTGGTCGATACCGACCTGTCGCGCGATATGTCGTGCCGTCGCCTCGAGGTCGCCGGTGGCCATCACGGTGGTCAGACCCAGGCGGTGCAGCAGGGCGATGGCTTCCCTGGCACCCTCGCGCGGCCGGTCGGCGACGGCAAGGATCGCCGCGCAGCGCTGGCCGATCGCCACGAACACCGGCGTCTTGCCTTCTCCTGCCCACGTCTCGGCCTGCGCGGCGAACTCCCCGGTATCGATGCCGGCTTCGTCGAGCAGCGCGGCGTTGCCGATGCGGATGGTCTTGCCGGAGACGAAGGCCTGCACGCCGCGCCCGGGCCTGGCATCGAAGTCCTTCGCCACGCGGGTCTTCGCGCCGCGCTCGCGCGCCCAGGCGGCGAGCGCCTGGCCGAGGAAATGCTCCGAGGGCGCCTCGGTCGAGGCGATCAGCGTGGCGAGCAGACTCTCGTCCTCGCTCTCGGCGGCAAGGAAATCCGTCACCACCGGCTTGCCCTCGGTGATGGTGCCGGTCTTGTCGAAGACCAGGGTGGTCAGCTTGCTGGAGGTCTCCAGCGCCTCGCCGGTGCGGATGTAGATGCCGCGCCGCGCCGCCTGGCCGGTGCCGACCATGATGGCGGTGGGCGTCGCCAGGCCCAGCGCGCAGGGGCAGGCGATGAGCAGCACGGCGATGGCGTGCGACAGGGCGCGCGCCGTCGGATGGCCGGCCGCGAGCCAGCCGCCGAAAGTCAGCCCCGCCAGCACGCCGACCGTCGGCACGAAGCGCGCCGAGATGCGGTCGGCCAGCTTCTGCACCGGCAGCTTGGCGGCCTGGGCGTGGTCGACCATTTTCACGATGCCGGCGAGCACGGTCTCGCCGTTGATGGCGATGGCGCGCAGGGTGAAGCTGCCGGTGCCGTTGATGCAGCCGCCGATGACGGCGTCGCCCGGCGCCTTGGCCACCGGAAGCGATTCTCCGGTGACGAGGGATTCATCCACCGCCGAGCGTCCGTCCTCGACGACGCCGTCGGTGGGCACGCGGTCGCCGGGACGCACGCGCAGCAGGTCGCCGACCTGCACCGCGTCGATCGGCACGATCTCCTCGACGCCGCGGCGCAGGCGCACGGCGGTGTCCGGCTGCAGCTCGATCAGCTTGCGGATCGCCTCGCTGGCGCGGCCCTTGGCGCGCTCCTCGAGGTAGCGGCCGAGCAGGACGAAGGCGACGATGCCGGCGGCCGACTCGAAGTAGACATGATGGTGGCGGCGCAGCATGCCGGGCAGGCTGTAGATCCAGGCGGCGCCGGCGCCCATGGCGATGAGCGAATCCATGTTCGCCTCGCGGTTCTTCGCCAGCGCCCAGGCCTTGCGGAAAATGTCGCCGCCGCTGCCGAACACCACCAGCGTGGACAGCGCCAGCTCGACCAGGCGCAGCGTCGGCGAGCGGTGCATCAGCATGCCGGTGACCATCACCGGCGCGGTGAGCCAGGCCGCCTGCACGAAGCGCCGCTTCGACACGACCAGGCGCATGCGCTCGCGCTCCGCCAGCAGGCGACGCTGCGCCAGGGTGTCCATCGGCCGCGGCACGTAGCCGAGGCGGGCGACGCGGGCGGAGAGCGCCTCGCGCGTGAGCTGTCCCCGCACCGTCGCCGTGCCGGCGGCGAAGTTCACGCTGGCGCCGGCCACCTGCGGATCGCGCTTGAGGTGCATCTCGATGAGCAGGGCGCAGGAGGCGCAGGTCATGCCTTCGACGGCGACCGAACACTCCTGCTGTGGACCTACCGGAACGGTCGCCGGAACGGCGGATTTCGGCGGTGGCGCTGAGGCGAGGTTTCCGATCACGGCATCGACCACCGCCAGCAGGCGTTCCTCGGGCAGTTGCGCCGGGTCATAATGCACGGTCACCGAGCCGATGTCGGCGACGACGCATACATCCTTCACCGCGGCATGCTTGCGCAGCAGGATCTCCAGCAGGTAGCCGCGCTCGGCCTGCCTGACGAGCGAGGGCGCGAAGAGGCGGATTCTGCGCGAGAGGCGATGAACGACCCGGGCGTGCTTCACTTGTTCGTCTTCCGGTAACGCACCAGCAGGTACATCAGGTAGAAGACCGCCAGCCAGGCGTCGGCGTGGGCGACCGGGTTGCGCATCCAGCGCTTGGTGATGAGCTCCCAGTGCACCTTGATCAGGTAGAAGGCGAGCAGGTCGTTGAGGAAGTTGATGACGGCCTTCTCGGTGAGCGCATTGGCGAGCAGCGGCTGCAGGCGCGCGGCGAGCGAGCTTTCCTTCGGTTGCGCCTGGCGCAGCTGCATCAGGGCGAGGCGGAACTGCGCCAGCTTGCGCCGGGCGCTTGCCCCGACTGCATGCAGGGTGCGGCCGATCTCCTCGCCCGCCGGCTTGAGCGCCTGCACGAGCGGGCCGGGCAGGCGGTCGAGCTGCGCGCGCAGGGCCAGCACCACCTCGCGCTCGCTCGCCTGGTGTGGGTCGTAGCGCAGCGAGAGCTTGCGCACGGCGCGGTACAGCGTGGCGCGGTAGATGCCGGCATTGCCGACCAAGTCGGCTTCCAGCGCATCGGCACGCGGGCCTTCGCAGAGTTCGGCCGGCAACTGGAAGCGCACGAGCCCCGGCTCGCGATGGCGCACGGCGATTTGCCGCGCCCATTCCTCGGCGTGGGACATGTTCGTCTTTCCGAAAAGTCAGTCCTGGGAGGACGGCGGTTCAGCGGCCGCTGCGGGCTTGGCTTCCTGCTCCTGCGCTTCGGCGACGAGGTCGGAGAGGTGCTCCTTCTGCTGCAGCACGAAGTCCTTGCCCATGCCCATGGCCTTGGAGGCAGCCAGCACGATCTCCTTCTCGTACTTGTGCGCGAGATAGCCGGCGACCAGGCCGGCGCCGATCAGCAGCAGCGGGTTGCGCAGCAGCACTCCGCCGATCAGGCCGCGGCCGGCGGCGAAGCCGGTGGCGGCCATCATGGCGCCGTGGGTCATCGGACTGCTTATCATGTTGCCCATCATGTGGCGGGCGGGTTCTTCCATCATCATGGCTTTTCTCCCATAGAAACAATCAAGTCAATGTTCCCCCGACTGTCCGGGGGATTCTTTGATCTCATGCAACATTTCGTAAATTCCCTTGCAGCCTTCGCAGCAGAACTCCAGGGTTTTCCCCTGCACGACCAGCGTGAAGGGTTTCACCCCCAAAGGCAGGCTGCACAGTTCGCAGGGTCGATTCGGGTCGCTCACTTCAACAGTTCCAGGGCATGGCGCTCGAACACCGCCTCGTCGGCCTCGCCGATCACCTTGCCGCGCACCACCCCCTTGCCATCGACGAAATAGGTGGTCGGCAGCCCGACGACGCCGTAGCGTTTCGCGATGGCCGACTGTTCGTCGAGCAGGGTGGGGTAGCCGACGCCGAGCTTGCGGATGAAGGCGTCGACGGTCTTCCTGTCCTGGCCGGCATTCACCGCCAGCACTTCCAGTCCCCTGTCCCTGTGGCGCCGGTAGACGGCGTCGATGGCCTTCATCTCCGGCTCGCAGTACCGGCACCAGTCCGCCCAGAAGCGGATTACCATCGGTTTGCCGC
This sequence comes from Pseudomonadota bacterium, assembly GCA_963205435.1. Classification (GTDB taxonomy): domain Bacteria; phylum Pseudomonadota; class Gammaproteobacteria; order Burkholderiales; family Rhodocyclaceae; genus Desulfobacillus. The sequence goes on along the minus strand of CAUJIV010000092.1, from coordinate 4,633 downwards.
CTGCCGCGGGGGGGAAATCAACGGCCGCGCCGTCCAGCCGCTCGGCGCGGAAGGCCGGCGCGGCGTCGCCGATGTTCAGTTTCGCCGGCGGTTCTCCGCCGCAGGCGGCGAGCAGGGCGAGACCGGCGAGAAGCAGGAAACGCATGTCAATGCTCGATGAGGATCAGGTTGGAGTGCAGCACGAAATAGGTGGCGATCAGCGCAACGAGAAGATAACCGAAGGCGGCAAGGTCTGCCAGCCGCGCCGACACCGCCGGCACGATCTCCCTCAGGCTGGCGACCTGGCGGAAGGGCTGCAGCGCGCCCGTGCCCAGGCCGGCGGCGGTGGCGGCGAACAGCGGCACGTAGAGCCAGTAGCCCTGATGGCCGTATTCCGGCTTGAGGATGCAGAACGGGCAATGGTGGTTGGGGTGCTCGTAGAGGTAGAGCGAGACGAAGGAAAGCACGCCGACGATCGTGGCGACGAAGGCGGCGGCACTGGCCGCCGCGGCCGCGTAGCCGGCGCGCCGCGTGCGGGCGTGGAAAAAAGTCAGTCCCGCCGCGACGGCGAGCACGACATAGAAGAGGGTCATGGCCGGAAGCGGCTTCAGCGCGGCGACCTCGGCGGCGAGTCCCTTGGCATCGCCCGAGAACAGGCTGCCGCAGCAGGAGGTGATGACATCGGCCCTGAGACCGAGGAAGTACTTCAGCTGCAGGACGAAGGCCAGCGCCAGCGCCGGCAGCAGAATCAGGAGCAGGGCGTACTTCACGCGCACCAGCGGGTAGTCCGGCGCGCGCGTGTCGACGTGGTTCACCGCCAGCCAGGCGGCGGCGAGGAAGAACACCGCCATCTGCGCGAGCAGGGCCGGGAAGCCGAAAGGATTGACGTTGAGCGTGCCCACGGCGCACATGGCGCCGACGAACATCTCCGCCATGCGGTCGGCGTTGAAGACGAAGAGCAGCAGGGCGACGAGCTGCACCACCATGACGAAGGCGGCCAGCGTCGAGAAGAGGTAGGTGCGCCGCTCGAGCAGCAATTGGCGTTCCGTGCCGCTGGCGATGTCCCACTGGCGGATCACCTGCAAAGCAAAGGGCGCGGCGGCCGCCAGCATGGCGACGGCGATTCCCGAAGCGAGCAGCAGGGCGATGATGGCCGGCTGGAAAATCATGCCATCCCCCCAGCCCCCTTCCCGGGGAAGGGGGTGACGGAGGTTCGCCGCCTGTCGGCGGCTTCGTGGGCTTGCATGCCTAGCCCTCCGTCAGCTGTCCGTCGCGCATCGACACCACCCGATGCACGGCGGCGGATTCCACCACCAGCGGATCATGGCTGGTGAGGATGACCGTGCGCCCCTCGGCATGGAGGCCCTCGAGGATGCCCATGAATTCGCGCGACAGCGTGGTGTCGAGGTTGGCCGTGGGCTCGTCGGCGATCAGCACCTTGGGGTCGTTCACCAGGGCGCGGGCGATGGCGACGCGCTGCTGCTCGCCGCCGGAGAGCCATTCGACGCGGGCCTCTCGCCGGTGGGCGAGCTTCAACCGGTCGAGCAGCGCCTCGGAGCGCTCGCGCAGTTCGCGGTGCGGGCGGCCGGTGGGGAAGGCCGGCAGCATCACGTTTTCCAGGGCGGAGAGGCCCTTGATCAGGTTGAACTGCTGGAAGACGAAACCGAAGGTGCTGCGGCGGATGTCGGTGAGGAAACGCTCCGGCAGGCCCGAGATCTCGTCCTCGGCCAGGCGCACGCGGCCGCTGGTGGGACGGGCGAGGCAGCCGACGATGGTCAGCAGCGTCGTTTTGCCCGAGCCGCTCGGGCCGCGGAAAGCGGTGACCTTCTGCGCCTCGATGGTGAGGTCGATGCCGTTCAGGGCCCAGTACTCGTTGGGCCGGCCCTGGTTGAAGGCCTTGCGGATCTGCTTGAGCTCGATCATGACCGCATCGCGGAATCGGGATCCGTGATGGCGGCACGCCAGATCGGCACCAGCACCGCCGCCATGTAGGGAAACACCGTGAAGAAGAACAGGGTGGCCACCTGCAGGCCGTCGATCGCCGGCACCAGCTCGAAGCGCGGATAGAGCACGGCCCAGCCCTTCAGCACCGGCTCGAACAGCGGCGCGCCGAAACGGAACACCTGCAGGTAGGCGGCGACGAAGCCGGCGAGGAAGGCGGTGAGCGAGATGAGGCCACCCTCCCACAGCTTCATCTTGATGACATCGCCGGTCTCCCAGCCGATGGCCTTGAGGATGCCGATCTCGCGCTTCTCCTCGGCGGAGAGGCCGGAGGCCTTTTCCCAGGCGAGGATGGCGAAGGCGAAGATCGCCGCCGAGAGCAACGCCAGCACGATGCCTTCGCGCCAGTCGAATACGGACGCGTAGGTGCGCAGCACCTCCTCGCGCAGGATCGGCCGCGAATCCGGCAGGGCCGACGCCAGCTTGGCGGCGACGGTGCGCACCTCGAGCGGGTTGGCCACCGACAGTGCGATGTCGGTGTGTTGGCCGGCCGGGTACTCGAAGAAGGCGCGGAAGTCCGCCTCGCCCATCAGCACCAGGTCGGCGGAGACCAGTTCGGAGGCATGCGGCAGTACGCCGACGACGGTGAAGGAAAAGAGTTTTCCGGAATAGGCGCGGAAGGAGATCGTGTTGCCCGGGGCGAGGCCGCGCGAGCGCGCCACCGCAGGGCCGACGACGAGCGTTCCCGGCTTCACCGCCTCGGCGGCCGGCGCCATGAAGGTGTAGTTGGCCTTCACGACGGGATCGTAGTAATAGCCCCACAGTCGCCCCTCGATCGACTGCACGCCGCGGATGCGGCCGATCTTCTCGAGGTAGCCGGGCGGAATCAGGTCGTGGCGACCCGCCACCATGCGCTGCAAGACGATCTCCGGCGATTGCTTGAGCACCTGCGCCGCTTCCTGGCGCAGGGCGTGGGTGTACAGCGCCACCGAGGCGAGCACGAACACCAGCAGCGCATAGACCAGCAACAGGCCGAGGTTCTTCGCCTTGCGCCGGGCCAGCGAGGCCAGCGTGAAGTCAATCAGGTGGCGCTGCTTTTCGATCCAGGCGTTCATGGTGTGAAACAAGCGAAGCAGGCGGCGGCAGCAGCGAGCCGGTGGGGAAATGCTCCAGCGCCACCGGGTGGTCCTGGAAGGCCGAATGCAGGTCGGCCTGCGAGGGATGGCGCGTGTAGCGGGCTTCGGTGAACAGCGCGAGGTCGGTCAGGCCGAGGCGTGCCGCCAGCGCGCTGCGCTCTGCGATCTGGATTGCGTCGCGCTCGCGCTGCCATGCGGCGTCGACAAAGGTTGCCGCGAAGCCGGCTGCGGCGAGGCCCAGCGCGACGAAGGCGAGGGTCGATGAACGCAGTTTCATTTCAGGAGTGCGCGCACCGTGACGACGAACTTCTCGGCCGGCGTGCCCAGATCCAGGCTGGCTGCCAGTCTGCCGTCCGGCCCCACGACATAGGTTCGCGTGGTGTGATCGACTGCATAGCCGCCGTCGGGCCGCGTCGGTTGGCGGATGTAGCCGGCGCCGAACGACTTCGCAACGGCAGCGACTTCCTCGGTCGTTCCGGTGGTGCCGATCATTTCGGGATGGAAGTAGGCGGCGTATTCCTTCAGGCGCCCGAGCGTGTCGCGCTCCGGATCGACCGAGACCATGATGAGCCGGACCTTCATCCGTTCTTCGGCCGACAGCGCGTTGAGCGCCTGCGCGCCGGCGGCGAGCGAGGCCGGGCAGACATCGGGGCATTGTGTGTAGCCGAAATAGATGAGCAGTACCTTGCCGCGCAGGTTCCTGGTGTCGACCGGGCCGTCGGCCGAGCGCAGGACGAAATCGCCGCCTGCGGGTGCGCCGGAAGGTTCGACGCGCTGCTCCGAGCAACCGGCGAGTGACGCCGCGAGCATGAGGGCGTGGAAGAATATTTTCAGCTTGGGCATGGCGGGACGCGCGAAAAGCCGCATCCGGAGAATCGCAGATGGCAGACGCACCGGCAAGTGCGCCGGATCAGAAAATGGCGATTCTTCCTAGAAACGGTTGGCAGCGCGCATCAGAGCGCCGCGCAGGGCGATGGTCAGGCTGGAGCCCATTCCGATGCGCTGGGCCACTGCGGGCAGCAGGATCAGCGAGGCTAGGGCGAATCCGGCGCCCAGGAGCAGGGCGGCCATTTCCGGCTGGTTTTGGCTGGATTGTCGGGCGGACTGCAGTTGGCTCATGGCGGCATCTCCCTGAAGCACATCTTCATGGGCGCAATCCTAACCGAGCGATCGCAACAGGGGGATGCGACAAAACGTCGCATCCGCCGGAAAGCCGTGTCTGTCGGGCATTTGCGACAAGTCGCATATCGACGAACCAGTAGTTTCGAGCGGCTGCTATGATCCCCGCCAATCCATGCACAGGAGATCGGCCAATATGAAAAATCCCATTGTTGTCATCGCACTTGCCCTTCTGCCTGCGCTGGCGCAGGCGCAGGAGGCGCCGCAGCAGAAGAACCCCGACTTCGTCAAGCTCGACCGCGATGGCGACGGCTCCCTCAGCCGCGAGGAAGCCGGGGCCGATCCGCGCGTGGCGAAGTTCTTCCGCCGGGCGGACATGAACCATGACGGACGCCTCAACGAGGACGAGTGGCTGAAGGCGCGCTCGATGGCCGACCGGCAGAAGGCCGGCGAGTACG
>CAUJIV010000091.1 GCA_963205435.1 Pseudomonadota bacterium | reverse complement strand
CGTCGGCGCCGACGGCCTGCTCAAGGTGAGCGTCGATCCGGCGACCGTCCGCTCGCTGATCGACAACCGCCAGCTCATCATGGCCGACGGCGGCGAGGTGGTGATGACCGCCCGCGCCGCCGCCGAGCTGGGCGGCGGCGTCGTCGCCAACAGCGGCACCGTCCAGGCGCGCACCCTCGCCGAGAAGGACGGCCGCATCCTGCTGCTGGCCGACATGGAGCACGGCGAAGTCAATGCCGCCGGCCGGCTCGAGGCCGGTTTCGTCGAGACCTCGGCCGCCAAGGTCGATCTCGATCCCGGCCTCGTCGTCGACACGCAGGGCGGCGAGTGGCTGATCGACCCGACCGACATCACCATCGACGCGGTCAAGGCGGCCGCCATCCAGACCGCGCTCGCCAGTGGCGCGGTCACCGTCACGACCGCCAATGGCGGGGACAACAGCTCCTGGGGCGGCGGCGGCAATCCAGGAGCAGGTTCCGACCCCGGCGACATCCGTGTCGATGCGCCGATCACCTGGTCCGCCAACAAGCTCACGCTGACCGCCGACCGCGACATCAACATCAATGCCGTGATGACGATGAACGGCACCTCGACGCTCGACATGAACGCCGGCGGCGCGGTGAAGACCGGCTTCGCGCCGGGCGATGGCAACGGCTTCGCCGGCCGCGTCGACATTCCCGCGCGCAGCGGCACGGGGATCCTGGCCATCAACGGCCAGGGCTACTATGTCATCGACAGCCTCGGCAGCGCGGCCGATCGGATTACGGCCGGCAACTACACGCTGCAGGGCCTGGCCCATTCGAGCATGCGGGCCGGAAGGTACGCCCTCGGCGCCGACATCGATGCCAGCGCCACCTCGGGCTGGAACGGCGGCGCCGGCTTCGTCGCGATCGGCACCAATTCGAACACCTTCACCGGCGCCTTCAACGGCCTCGGCCACCAGATCAGTGGCCTCGCCATCAACCGGACGACTACGGACTACATCGGCTTGTTCGGCTATGCCGGCAATGCGTCGATTTCCAACGTCGGCATCGATGGCGGCGACCTCAGGGGCAGGTCCTATGTCGGCGGGCTGGCAGGATTCATGACGGGCGGCGCCGGCCTGATCATCAACAGCTTCTCCAGCGCGGCCATTTCCGCGTCTGGAGCAAACTCCTTCGCCGGCGGGCTGATCGGCCAGAACACAAGCGGCAGAATCATTGAAAGTTACGCCCTCGGCGATGTGACAGGCAGCGCCTATCTCGGCGGGCTGGTCGGCTACAACAGTGGCGCCTCCGCCAGCATCGCAAGCAGCTACGCCCTTGGCGACGTGACGGCATCTGCCGCCAATTCCTACGTTGGCGGGCTGGTCGGACAGAATTCCGGCGGCAGCATCAGCGGCAGCCATGCCGCCGGGGATGTCACGGGCAAGAGCAGGTCCGGCGGGCTGGTCGGGCAGAATGACGCTTCAGCAAGCGTCAGCACTAGCCACGCCAGCGGCGAAGTGTCGGGAGTGTCGTATGTCGGCGGGCTCATCGGCTACAACAACAACGCCAGCATCGGCAACAGCTACGCCACGAACAATGTGAGCGGCACCTCCAACTATATGGGAGGTCTTGCCGGATTCAGCGGCGGCAGTTCCGCCATCAACGGCAGCCACGCCACGGGGACGGTGACAGGAAACCAGTATGTCGGTGGACTGATAGGCCAGAAGGCAGGCGGAAACCTCTCGGACAGCTACGCACAAGGACAGGTGACCTCCATCGCCGCTTCGGGCGACACTTTCACTGGAGGACTGGTTGGACAGAATTCGGGTGGCAGCATCAGCGACAGCCACGCCACGGGCAATGTCACAGGCAAGAACCGTACTGGCGGACTTGTCGGTTCAAACGAAAACGCTTCTTCGGTGATCAGCGGCAGCCACGCAACTGGCACTGTCTCGGGTGTCAGCAACGTGGGGGGACTAGTCGGCTACAACAACAACTCTTCCATTGACAACAGCTACGCCACGAACAGCGTCACCGGCGGCGGCAACAACGTCGGCGGGCTCGTCGGCTACAACAACAACTCTTCCATCGACAACGGCTACGCCACGAACAGCGTCACCGGCAGCGGCAGCAACATAGGCGGGCTCGCCGGCCAGAGCGCGGGCAGTTCCAGCATCAGCGATAGCCATGCAACGGGCACGGTGTCGGGAAGCTCTGTTGTCGGTGGTCTGGTCGGTCTGAAAAGCGGCACTTCTTCAATTGCCGACAGCTATGCGACGGGAAACGTCACGGCAAGCGCTGCCAACTCTTACGCCGGCGGGCTTGTCGGACAGAACACCGGCGGCAATATCAGCAACAGCCATGCATCCGGTGACGTCTCGGGAAAGAGCTATCTGGGCGGGCTGATTGGGCAGAAGACCGCCGGAAATCTCTCCGACAGTCATGCCGAGGGAGAGGTCACTTCAACACTCGTCTCGGGCAACAGCTATGCGGGCGGGCTTGTCGGACAGAATTCGGGTGGCGGCATCAGCGGGAGTCATGCCACGGGCGCGGTGTCGGGCGCCTCGTTTGTCGGCGGACTGGTCGGGCTGAAAAACGGTGGAACTCTCACAGATAGCCATGCGGAGGGAATCGTCGTTTCGACGATCGCTTCAGGCAACAGCTACGCCGGAGGGCTGGTCGGGCAGAACACTGCCGGCGGCATTAGCAACAGCTACGCCACGGGCGACGTCACGGGCAAGGACAGGACCGGAGGACTGGTCGGTTCGAACGAGAACGCCTCTTCCGTAATTTCCGACAGCCATGCCACCGGAACGGTGGACGGCACGAGTTATGTCGGTGGATTGGTCGGGCAGAACATCACGAATGCCTCCATTTCCCTGAGCTTCGCAACCGGCAACGTATCGGGCGCCTCGGTTGTCGGCGGACTGGTCGGACTGAAAAGCGGCGGCTCCATCACCGACAGCCACGCGGCAGGAAATGTCACCGCTACCGCCGCCGCTTCCTATGCCGGCGGGCTTGTCGGACAGAACACCGGCGGCAATATCAGCAACAGCCATGCATCCGGTGACGTCTCGGGAAAGAGCTATCTGGGCGGGCTGATCGGGCAGAAGACCGCCGGGAATCTCTCCGACAGTCATGCCGAGGGAATCGTCGTCTCAACGATCGCTTCAGGCAACAGCTACGCCGGCGGACTGGTCGGACAGAACACTGGCGGCGGCATAAGCAACAGCCACGCCACGGGCGACGTCACGGGCAAGGGCAGGACCGGGGGTCTGGTCGGTTCGAACGAGAACGCGTCCTCCGTGATTTCCAACAACCATGCCAGCGGGACGGTAAACGGCGCGAATTACGTCGGAGGGCTGGTCGGCTACAACCTGAACGCCAGCATCAAATACAGCTTCGCCGCGGGCGATGCCAGCGGCGCAAACTGGGTGGGCGGCCTGGTCGGCCAGAACGTGAGGACCAGCGGCACTTCGACGATCAGCGACAGCTACGCCCTTGGCAACGTCAGCGCCAGCGGGATCGGAGTCAACGGCAAGGCCGGCGGACTGGCCGGCTCCAACGAGAACTCCGGCGCCAGCATCACCCGCAGCTATGCGGCTGGGGCGGTCGCCGGCGGCGCCGGCTACAGCGGCGGCCTCGTCGGCTACAACAACGCGGGCAGCGTGGCCGACAGCTACTGGGACATGGAAACGACCGGCCAGACCACCAGCGCGGGCGGCGGCGCGGGGCGGGATAGCGCGAGCATGAAGCAGTCCGCAACCTTCGCCGGCTGGAATTTCGCCACGGACTGGCGAAATTACAACGGGCGCTCCTACCCGGTGCTGCAGGCGTTCCAGCAGGACCTCACGGTCACCGCAAACGACGCAGGCAAGACCTACGACGGCCTGGCCTGGAGCGGCGGCAACGGCATCGTCTTTTCGGTCGGCGGAACGCCGCTTTCCGGGGCCCTGTCCTGGGGCGGCGACAGCCAGGGCGCGATCGATGCCGGCAGTTATGCGATGGCTCCGTCCATCGCCATGAGCCAGCTGGAATACCAGGCCTGGAACGTCACCTACAACAACGGCGCGCTGACGGTGGGCAAGGCGGCGCTCGACGTCACCGCCAACGACGCCAGCAAGACCTACGACGGCCTGGCCTGGAGCGGCGGCAACGGCGTCGCCTACAGCGGCTTCGTCAATGGCGAGACGGCGGCGGTCCTTGGCGGCTCGCTTGCCTGGGGCGGCTCGAGCCAGGGCGCGGTCAATGCCGGCAGCTACACGATCGTGCCCTCGGGGCAGACCTCGGGCAACTACGCCATCACCTACCACGACGGCGCGCTGACGGTGGGCAAGGCGCCGCTCGACGTCACCGCCAACAACGCCAGCAAGACCTACGACGGCCTGGCCTGGAGCGGCGGCAACGGCGTCGCCTACAACGGCTTCGTCAACGGCGAGACGGCGGCGGTCCTTGGCGGCTCGCTTGCCTGGGGCGGCTCGAGCCAGGGCGCCCTGCTCGCCGGCAACTACAGCATCGTGCCCTACGGGCTGAGCTCCGCCAATTACGCGATCAGCTTCATCGCCGGCCGCCTCGACATCGAGCCGCGCGACGACAGCGAGCCGACCGCGGGGCAGATCGATGCCGCTTCACAAGCCAGCCTGCGGGCGTGGGCGGACATTGCCATTCCCGGCGGCTTTCCTCATGGCTGGGCGGGAGTGGACGACTGGGGCGCGCCGCCTTCTGGCAAGCTGCTCCTCATGTACGACGAGGATTACATCCCCCTGCGCTAGCGCCGCAATCGCGGCCCGGGCCTCAGGCGCGCGCTGCAACCGCCAGCGCGGCCACTTCCTCGAGGCGCGACACCATGAAATCGGGCGGCAGCGCGGCGAATTCGGCATCGGCGCACTCGCCGCCGCGGATGATGGCGACGCGCATCCCGGCCGCGCGGGCGGCGCGCACATCGGTCAGGCTGTCGCCGACGAAGAGGGCCTCCCCAGCCGGCACCGCCAGTTGCACCAGCGCGCGCTGCAGGCCCTCGGCGCGCGGCTTCATGTGGCGCACGTCGTCGCGGCAGACCAGCGCGGCGAAACCGCGGTCGAGGCCGAAGCGGCCGAGGACGCTGTCGATGGCGGCGCGGCCGCAGTTGCTGACCAGGGCAGTGGCGACGCCGCCCGCGGCCAGCGCCTCGAGCAGCGCCGCGGCGCCAGGGCGCGGCGACCAGCGCGTCGCCGCGTCGGCATCCCAGCGGTCATAGACGGGATACAGCGCGCGGCGCAGGGCGTCGAGCTGCTGCTCGCTCGCCGCGCGGTCGGCCGCGGCGTTCCACAGCTCGGCGTAACTGCCTTTCGTGCCATGTCCCGCCGCGGCAAAGGCGCTGCGCAGCTCGGCTTCCGCCTCTTCCAGGCGCCACTGAAAATCCACCAGCGTGCCCTCGAAATCGAAGACGACGGATCGAAAAGGAGGGGGCATGCTTGTCTCCGGGATTGCAGGGGGAATGCTAGCATTTCTCCTCCCATGAGGATCGAACATGTCCGCCAGCGGCTGCGCCAGCTCGGCGCCAAGCCGGGCCACGAGGCGCTCGTGCTGCGCAACTGGGCGCGCGCGCTGCCGCTCGATGCGGGGCGCCGCCGGGCCGGGAATTACCTTCCGCTGAGCCTGCGCCGCGCCCTGCCCGCGCTGGCGGATGATCTCGCCGGCCTGGCCCGGCTGCGCAGCGAGCATCCGGGGGCCGACGGCATCCGTCTGCTGGTGGAACTGGCCGACGGCCAGCCGGTGGAAGGGGTGCTGCTGCCGCGCGGCGGCTTCTGCGTGTCGACCCAGGTCGGCTGCGCGGTCGGCTGCACCTTCTGCATGAGCGGGCGCGACGGCCTGCTGCGCCAGCTCGGCAGCGCCGAGATCGTCGCCCAGGTGGCGCTCGCCCGCAGCAAGCGCGCAGTCAGGAAAGTGGTGTTCATGGGCATGGGCGAGCCGGCGCACAACCTGGCCAACGTGCTCGAGGCGATCGAACTGCTCGGCACGCTGGGCGACATCGGCCACAAAAACCTGGTCCTGTCCACCGTCGGCGACCGGCGCGTCTTCGAGCGGCTGCGGCAAGGCTCGGTCAAGCCGGCCCTGGCGCTGTCGCTGCACACCACCGATGCCGGCTTGCGCAGGCGGCTGCTGCCGCGCGCGCCGCGCATCGACCCGGCCGAGCTGGTCGAGCTGGGCGAGGAGTACGCGCGCGCCAGCGGCTATCCGATCCAGTACCAATGGACGCTGCTCGAGGGCGTCAATGACACGGATGCCGAAGTGGACGCCATCGCCCGGCTGCTCGCCGGCAAGCATGCGGTGATGAACCTGATTCCCTGGAACGCGGTGGCCGACCTCGGCTACCGCCGCCCCTCGAGCAAGCGCGCCGCGGCGATGTCACTGGCCCTGTACCGGCGCGGCATCCTGACCAAGCTGCGCCAGTCGGCGGGCCAGGACGTGGACGGCGGCTGCGGCCAACTGCGCGCGCGCAGCCTGGAGCAGCCGCACCTCAGCGACAGCTAGCGCCGGCGCTGCGGCCGCGCAACGGCCGGCACGCGGCCCTCGATGTGGCGAAAACAGATGCGGCCCTTGCTGAGATCGTAGGGCGAGATTTCCAGCGACACCTTGTCGCCGGCGATGATGCGGATGTGGTGCTTGCGCATCTTGCCCGCCGTGTAGGCAACAAGGTCGTGGCCGTTGTCGAGCGTGACGCGAAAGCGCGAGTCGGGCAGCACTTCCATTACCACGCCGTTCATTTCGATGAATTCTTCCTTGGCCATGGGGTCCTCTGCGAAACAGGAATGAGAAAAGGCCCGGCAGGCGCCAGGCCTTTTCGGCGCGGCGCCAACGGCAGCGTGAATTGCACTGCCGCCGCCGCCGGCGCCGAGGGCAACGCCCGCCTTATTCGGCGGCGCGGATGTTCGATGCCTGCTTGCCCTTTGGCCCGGTAGTGACATCGAAGCTGACGCGCTGGCCTTCCTTGAGCGTCTTGAAACCCTGGCCCTGAATCGCGGAGAAATGGGCGAAAAGATCCTCGCCGCCCGCCTCGGGGGTAATGAAGCCGAAACCCTTCGAATCGTTGAACCACTTCACGGTGCCTGTTGCCATATGCTGATTTCCTTTGAATGAATCGGGGTTGCCCCCGGGGAGGGCGAAGGTCAAGACGGCAGGGTGATGAAGGGAAAAATACCGCGGGACCGCGGGTACTGGACCAGACAACAACAGCACTGCTTGATGATCGCTGGCGCGCACTATGCCCGCTATTGCCGGCAAAAGCAAACGAATTCCGCCAGGCGGCCTTGCCGCGCGCGGCGTCGGGCTCCGGCTAAAGCCGCGGCAGGACCAGGTAGATTTCCACCCAGTGCCGCCGCTCGTCGCGCGCCTCGTCGTATTCGCCGCCAAACGGCGCCGTCAGGATGCGCCGCGGATTGACGTCCAGCTCCAGCAGGCGCTGCTTGACCAACTGCAGCGTCTGCTCGGCCCTGAGCAGGTTCAGCGACGGGCTGCCGCCGCCGGGAACGTAGCTTTCCAGCCGCACGACGATGCGATCGTCCTCGCGCGCCCTGGCGGCAACGGCGGCCAGGCGCGCCTCCATTTCCTGCGACAGCTTCCGACTGTCCGGGCTCAGCTTGATGACCGCATCCGGCTTCGGGCCCGCCGCCGCATCCTGCGCGGGCGGCTTCTCCGCCTGCTGGACGGCTGCGGCAGCAGCCGCCGTCCCCGCCGGGGAAGGCGCCGCTTGCGCCGGGCGGGCCGCGGCTGGCGGCGACTTTCCGGCATCGGTCGCCTCCGTGCCGAAGGGCCAGACGGTCGCGCAACCGGCCGTCGCCAGCAGGCAGCACAGCGCCAGGACAACGCGCGGCCTGATGATGAGCGGTTTCCCCCTCATGCCGGCGCCTCGCCCGATGCCGGCGGCGCCAGGCGGGACACCAGCACCTTGTCGATGCGGTTCCTGTCCATGTCGACGACCTCGAGGCGCCAGCCATTCCATGCGAAATGCTCGGCGGCGGCCGGCACGCGGCCGAGCGCGTGCATGACGAAACCGCCGAGCGTGTTGAATTCCTCCTCGTCCGGCAATTCTTCGACGATCTGCAGGACGGACTTGAAGCGCTCCACCGAGACGCCGCCGTCCATCAGCCAGGAGCCGTCCTCGCGCTCCACCACCTCTTCCTCGTTCACGTCCGAGGACGGCAGCTCGCCGACGATGGCGGCCATGACGTCGGTCAGCGTCACCAGGCCCTCCACCTCGCCGTATTCGTCGACGATCAGCGCGCATTGCGCGCGCGATTCGCGGAAATGCTCGAGCAGGCGCGTCGTGCTGACGCCCTCGGGAACGTACAGCGGCGGGCTGAGATGGGACTCGATGTCGAGCGGCGCGCCCTCCAGCGCGGCCTTGAGCAGGTCGGCGCTGCGCAGCATGCCGACGATGTGCTCGAAGCCGCCGCGGCAGACGACGATCCGCGTGTAGGGGCTCTCGGCGATGCGACGCCGCGTTTCCTCCTCCGGTTCGGCCAGGTCGATCAGGTAGATGTCGTTGCGATGGGTCATGATCGAGGCGATGCGCTGCTCGTCGAGGTGCAGCACGTTGGAGACGATCGCCTGCTCGCTCTCGTGGAAGACGCCGGCCTCGGCGCCCTGGCCCATCAGAACATTGATCTCCTCGTCGGTCACCGGCGGCTCGTTCCTGCGGCGGGCGCCGGCCAGGCGCAACAGGAGTCCGCTCGAAGCCGTGAACAGCCACACCAGCGGGCGCACCGTGCTGGCGAACCAGCCCATCGGCCGCGCCACCAGCGAGGCGAGGCCTTCCGGCGCCAGCAGGGCGAGCCGCTTCGGCACCAGCTCGCCGATCACCACCGTCACGTAGGTCAGCCCCACCACCACGATCGTCAACGCGATCCCCCTGGCGTAGGGGGCGAGCAGCGGCAGCGTGGCGAGCCAGCCGCCGAGCGGATCGGCCAGGGCCGACTCGCCGATGGCGCCGCTGAGGATGCCGACCGAGGTGATGCCGACCTGGATGGCGGAAAGGAAACCCGATGGCTCGCTGTTGAGTTCCAGGGCGGCTTGCGCGCCCGGTCGGCCCTCGTCCGACAGGCGCTGCAGGCGCGCCCGGCGCGAGGAGACGATGGCCATCTCCGCCATGGAGAAGAAGCCGTTGATCAGGATGAGGAGAAGAAGCAGCGCGATGTCCATCGGGCGCCCGGCCGTCAGGCAGCGGCCGGCATGCGGAATGCCACGCCTTTCATTCTAGCACCGCCGTCCCGCTCGCAATCGCGGCGGACGGCGGGTTCGCCGCCGGCCGCCGCAGGCACGGCCATCCGCTCAGCGCTGGATGACGCGCCCTTCCCGCGCCGCCTTGCGATGCTCGTGCTCGCGCTGGCAGCCGATGCAGCGCTTGGCCGTCGGATAGGCGAGCAGGCGCTCGTAGGCGATGGCCTCGCCGCAGTCGATGCATTCGCCGTAATTGCCCGCCGCGATCCTCTGGCGGGCGGCAACGATGTCGCGCACGTCCTGCAGGTCCTGCTGGATCAGCGGCTCGTCGAGGGCGGACAGCATCTCCAGCAGACCCTCGTCGCTCGCCTCGGCGGCGCGCTCGACCAGCGCGGTCCGCTGTCCCTCATCTTCGATGCTGCCGAGCAGCGAGCGGATTTCGGCGAACTCGCTCGCCCAGCGCTCGTTCATGAGGCCGTTCAGGTGGTCGATTTTTTCCCGATCGAGTGCGGACATGGCAATTCCTCCGGAGCCTTGAAGAAAGCAAAAATCCCGCGACCCGCCCCGCGGCGCGTCCGGGAATGACCCTGCAAGCGTACCGGGATTCGGCCGTCGAGTCCAATCGCCCGGACCCTGGCGGCGTGGAGGAATTCGAGGCCTGGGGCGCCGCTCAGGCGGTCTGCAGGAAGGACTGGCTCTCGCCCTCGAGGACGAGGCAGCTGAGGATGCCGCTCTTGTAGGCGCCGGTGTCGATGCCGATGCGGTTGCGGCGCAGTTCGGGCTCGGCCGAGATGCTGTGGCCATGGACGATGATGGCGCCGTGGTCGAGGGTCGAGTCGAGGAAGCGGCGGCGGATCCACATGCAGTCGCGCGCCGCCTGTTCCGCCAGCGGCCGGCCGGGCACGATGCCGGCATGCACGAAGCAGTAGCCGCCTTCGCGATGCATGAAGGGCAGGCCGCGAAAGAAGGCGAGGTGCGCGGGCGGCAGGGCCGCCAGCAACTCGCGCCGCAGCGCTTCGAGCGGCGGGATCTCCTCTGCCGGTGGCGGCATGTCGGCGCCGTAGACATCCTGGTAGCTGTCCCGCCAGCGCAGGGCCTCGAGAGTGCGCTCGTCGCGCCGCCGCGGCAGCGGGCAGGCGACACCGTAGGAGGCGGCGGTTTCGATGCCGCCGTATTCCAGCCAGTTGAGGGCGATGGCCATCTCGCCGTCGAGGAAGCGCAGCATCGCCTGCTCGACATTGCCCATCAGGCAGACCTGCTCGAAGCCCTCCAGCCCGGGCGCCAGCAGCCGCTCCACCACGGCGCGGCACTGCGGCCCGCGGTTGACGTAATCGCCGAGGAAGACGGCCACGCGTCGGGCCGCCTTGCGCCCGGCGGCGTCCTCGCGCATGCCGTCGATCAGCGGCGCCAGCAGGTCGTCGCGGCCGTGGATGTCGCCGACGGCGTACACCACCGTCCCCTCGGGCACGGCGGCGCGCGGCGCCGGCTCGCCCGGCGGCGGCGCGTAGGTTCGCCGGCGCAAGGCTGAGGCATCCCGCCGCCGCGCCAGGGCGCTGCCGCCGTTGGTTGCGCCGCCCATGCCGCTCAGCGCTGCACGTGGAAGCGCTTGGCCTTCATCTCGAAGCGCGGCAGCGCGTTCCTCGGCAGGTGATGCACGCGCGGGCGGAAGGAGAGCATGGCATCGAGCCGCTCGGCGATGGCATGCACGACATTCGGATCGGCGCCCTCGCATAGCTCGACCTCGACGTCCATCTCGTCCATCTGACGCACCTTGCTCACGGTGATGCGGAATTCGTCCACCTCGGCGAACTTGCGCAGGATGTTCTCGACCCCGGCCGGGAAGACGTTCACGCCGCGCACCGTCACCATGTCGTCGGCGCGGCCGATGATGCCGCCCTCGAAGCGCAGCGAGGTGCGGCCGCAGTCGCAGCGCGCCGTGGTGACGCGCACGATGTCGCCGGTGCGGTAGCGCACGATGGGGAAGCCCCAGCGGCCGAGGTTGGAGATGATGAGCTCGCCCTTGTCGCCCTCGGCCACCGGCCGACCGCTTTGCGGGTCGATCACCTCGGCGATGTATTCGCTCTCGATCAGGTGGGTGCCGCCCGGCTGCACCGTGCATTCGAACGAGTGGGCGCCGACCTCGGTGGCGCCGGCGTGGTCGTAGCACTTGGCGTTCCAGGCTTCCTCGATGCGCGACTTGGTCGCCGGCACGTTGGCGCCCGGCTCGCCGGCATGCACCGTCGCCTTGATCGGGATGCTGGAGAGGTCGAACCCGGCCTCGCGCGCCACCTCGGCCAGGCGCAGGGCGTAGGTCGGCGTGCAGCACAGCACTGTCGCGCCGACGTCGCGCATCAGCTCGAGGCGCTGGATCGAGTCGCGCCCGCCGCCCGGGATCATCATCGTGCCGAGCCGGCGCGCGCCCTCGGTGGCGCCCCAGAAGCCGACGAAGGGGCCGAAGGAGAAGGCCATGAAGATGCGGTCCTCGTTGGTCAGGCCGGCGCCGGCCAGCACGTGGCCCCAGCAGCGGCCCCACCATTCCCAGGCGCGTGCCGTGTCGGGCACCTTGAGCGGCACGCCGGTGGTGCCGGAGGTCTGGTGGTAGCGCACATACTGGTTGATCGGATAGGTCAGGTTGCGGCCGAAGGGGCCGTGCGCCGCCTGGTCCTCCATCAGCTCGTGCTTGGTGGTGAGCGGCAGGCGGGCGAGGTCGTCCAGCGAGCGGATGTCTTCCGGCGCCATGCCGGCGCGCCGCCACTTCTCAGTGTAGAAGAGGTTCTTGCCCCACAGCTCGCGGCTCATCGCCTGGAACTTCTCCAGCTGCAGCGCGGCCAGCCGCTCGCGCGGCAGGGTTTCCGTGCTCTCGTCGAAATAGATCATGGCTGTCACTCGAAAAATGCTTCCGGTTGCGGTTCGTGGGCTCAGGCCCCTTTCATCTCCTTGTACACCGCCTGCTCCATGGCCAGCATCGTCTCGCGCTGTCCGGCCGGCCACTCGTAGCTCAGCGCGCTGGTCGACACGCCCGGCCAGGACTGGTCCTTGGCGCCGACCACTTCCATTTCCCAGAGCTGGATGACGTAGGGCGCAGCGGCATCCAGCTTCGGCTTCAGCTGCCGCGCGCGGCCCTTGATGATGAAGCTGATGTCGCCCTGGCCGATCACCTGCAGCGAGGCCTGGCCGCTCCTTTGCAGGTTGGCCATGGTCGAACCGCCCTCATCGACAGCGAAGCGCGCGCGCTGATCGTCGAGGGCGATCATCCAGGTGTAGGCCGAGGTGGCGTAGCCGTCGGCGCCGGCAGTCAGCAGCAGACCGGGGGCGCCGGGACGCAGGGTGGCGACCAGCTTCTCGGGCAGCCTGGGGGTGATGTTGCCTATCATGTTCATGCCTCCTTCGGGTTGTCAGGTCGCCAGCGCGCCATGATGTCGCGGATGACGCCGTAGAGCCATTCGTCGATCGCCTTGCCGCTGGCCGGCGGCGCCTCCTGCGGCCATGCTCCCGCCGCGAAGAGGGCTGCCTCGCTGGCGTCATCGCCCGCCTCGAGCGCGCCGCCGACGGCATGGGCGCGGTAGGCGACGATCAGCACGTTCACGTCGGCGCGCGAATACACGTCGAACAGGCCGTCCAGCGCGATGTCGAGCCCGCACTCCTCCTTCGCCTCGCGCAGCGCCGCCTGCGGCGCCGACTCGCCCAGCTCGACATAGCCGGCCGGCGGCGCCCACCAGCCGGCCAGCGGCGCATCCTTGCGGCGGATCAGCACCAGCCGGCCCGCGCTCTCGATCAGCGCCATCGCCACCGGCAGCGGGTTGCGCCAGGCGATCTCGCCGCAGCGTTCGCACTGCTCGCGCCGCCTGCCGTCGGCGCAGGCCCTTTCCGCGAGGACGCCGCCGCAATGCTGGCAATGGCGGGCCGTCACCGCCTCCTCAGCAAACGACGCTGACGGCGACCACCGCGCCATCGCCGACGCCGAGCGCCTGGCGCACCGGCACGGCGGAGATCACCTCGAACTTGTCCGGCGGGTAGCCCGCCACCTCCGGGAAGACCACCGCGCCGGTGATGCAGCCGCCGACCACGACGTGAAAGCACCTGGCGGCGCAATAGCCGGCCTCGGGCGTGATGGCGATGCCCGGCTCGCGCGCCAGGATCCGGCGAGCCGCCTCCCATTCCGGCCCGGCCATGCGCAGGTTGAACGTGCCCGGATAAGGATCGAAGCCGAGCTTGGCAAGGAACTCCCGCCGCACCCACTCCAGGCTGGTGAAGCCGGCGCCCTCGCCGAGCCCGGAGCAGGCGATGCCGGACAGCAGCAGGGTCTGCGCCTCGCTCACCTTCTCGCTCACCGCCATGACCGCCTCTCCCGCCGTTCGTCCGTCATTTCTTCTTCGACGCCTCGCGTTCCTCGTTGCCGGTCCAGCGGCGGAACAGGTCGAGATCGAGGTCGAACTGGTCGAGCGCCTTGTTCACCGACTGCATGATGATGTCTTCCAACGTCTTCGGCCTGTGGTAGAAGGCCGGCAGCGGCGGCACCAGCACCGCGCCGGCCTCGGTCACCTGGGTCATCAGGCGCATGTGGCCGAGGTGCAGCGGCGTCTCGCGCAGCATCAGCACCAGCTTGCGCCGCTCCTTCAGGCAGACGTCGGCGGCGCGAATCAGCAGGTTGGCGTTGAAGGAGTTGGCGATCGCCGACAGCGTCTTGATCGAGCAGGGCGCGATGACCATGCCGGCGTGGCGGAACGAGCCGCTCGAGATGCAGGCGCCGACGTCGTTGATGTCATGCACATGCGTGGCCAGGCGCTTGACGTGGTCCAGCGTGTAGCCGGTCTCGTAGACGATGGTGCGCTTGGCCGAATCGGACATGACGGCATGCGTCTCGACACCGGCCTGGCGCAGCACCTCGAGGATGCGGATGCCGTAGATGGCGCCGCTGGCGCCCGAGATGCCGACCACCAGCTTCATGCCGCCCTGCTTGCCGCCCTTCTTCATGCTTCGCCCCTGTCGATCGCCGCCAGCACCGCCCGCGCCCGCGCCGCCGCCGCGGCGGGCACGCCGATCTTGTCGAACTGCGCACCGGCGCCGCGCGTGGCGTCGAAGCCGATGCGCGAGCCGCTGCCGCCGGCTGAGGAGGGGTCGATGATGTAACCCTCCAGCCCGGTGACGATCACCGTGTCGCGCTCGGGCAGATAGCGCGTCGCCATCGCCCAGGCCACCTCGCGCGGGTCGCGCAGGTTCACGTCGTCGTCCACCACCGTCAGCACCTTCAGCCGGCGATCGATGTTGAGGGCCAGGTGGATCAGGCGGCGCACCTCGTGGCGCGGGCAGTCATGCACGGCGATGACGGCGGCGAAGCTGCTGGTGCCGGGCACCAGCTCGAGATCGACCACGCCGCGCACCAGGCCCTTCAACTGGCCGAGCAGCTCGGCGCCGCCGGCCAGCGCCAGCAGCGTGTCGACGTCGGCCGTCCACGGCATCAGCGCCGGAAAGATGAAGTCGCGCCGGTGGGTGACGGCGCTCACCTCGACCACCGGGCAGCGGTTGGTGAAATAGGCGCCGGTGTTCTCGCCGAAGGGCCCTTCCGGCTCGCGCACGCCGGGCAGCACGCGCCCCTCGAGGATCACCTCGGCGCGCGCCGGAATGTCGAGGTCGACCGTCAGCGCGCGCGCCAGCTCGACCGGCGCGCCGGCCAGCGAGCCGGCGATCTCCATCTTGTCCGGGCCGAGCGGGCCGGTCTTGACGACCGAGGCGATCAGCATGGCCGGATCGACGCCGAGGGCCACCGCCACCTCGAGCGGCCGGCCCTGCGCCTCGGCATTGGCCAGATACAGCGACAGCGGCGGGTTGGCGAGCAGGATGCCGAAGCGCCTGCCGCCCTTGTACATCATGCGATGCACGCCCTTGCCGCGCATGCCGCTCGCCGGGTCGCGCGCCAGCACCATGCCGCAGGTGAGGTAGGGCGCGGCGTCCTTCTCGTGGTGGGTGACCAGCGGCAGCAGCGCGCCGACGTCGGCCGGCTCGCGATGCACGACGTCCTGCGCCGGCACTTCCCGCGCGCGCGCCGGCGGCACGCCGCGCGCGCCGCGCTCGACATAGGTGTCGATAAGGCGATCCTCGCTGGTGCCGAGGGCGCGCGCCGCCAGGCGCCGGCTGGCGAGCAGGTTGCCGGCGATGCGCGCGCCCGGGTGTCCGGCGACCTGCTCGAAGAGCACGGCGCGGCCGCGGCCCTGGGCCTCCTTCAGCAGCGCGGCGATCTCGAACTTCGGCTCGAGCGGCTCGCGCACCCGAATCAGGTCGTCGAGCCCCTCGAGGAAGCTGCGCAGGTCGCGCTGGCCCATGGCGTCACGGTCAGAGATATTTCGCCGGCATGCGCTGGACTTCGCCCAGCACCTTGATGGAATAGCGGTTCTTGCTGAGCTGGCCGCGGCCGAGGCGCACCTGCAGCTGGTCGGCGTGCTGCTTCGTGTCGGCGGAGACCTGGCAGCGGACGCGCTTGTAGGTGAACTTGTGGATGCCGGGGTTGAGCGTGCGGATGGTCAGCTCGAGCTCGGCGTCCCCGAGCAGCTCCTTCTCGCTGTCGACGAAAACTTCCCAGAGATTCATGTCCTCTCTCCTCACTTCACGGGCGGATAGCCGTAGGCCGTCCAGTTGCCGGTGACCTTGTCCTGGATGTCCTGCGGATAGACGTTCTTGAACGACACCAGGGTCGGCACCTCGTTGACCGGATCCCAGTCGGTCGGCCACAGGCAGTCGAATACCACCTTCGAGCCGATCGAGTACTTGCGCTCGTGCGGCGAGGCGAAGGGGTTGAGCGAGGTGCCCGGCGAGTTGCGGTAGATGTGGATGTCGTTGGCCGGATGGCAGCGCGTGCAGAAGGCGTGGTACACCTCGTCCCAGTTGAAGATGTCGATCTTGTCGTCGACCACCATCACCATGTGGAACCAGGGGCCGAGCTTGGAGCCGAAGGCGAGCTGGCCGATCTGCTGCGCCACGCCGGAATAGGTCGGCTTGACGCCGACGATCATCATGTGGTGGGTGGAGCGCGGATGCATGTACACGCCGGTGACCGGGATGCCCTGGCTCTTCAGCAGCTTCTCCAGCTCGAGGCCGAGCGAGAAGGAGCGCAGCAGCTGGCCCTCGTCCTGCGGCACGCCCATGTTGGAGATGGTCATCGTCGCGATGTTGCGGTAGGTGATGCAATTGACGCGGAAGGTGACGCGGAAGTCGCGCGGGCTGGTGCGATAGCCCGTGTACTCGCCGAAGGGGCCCTCCTCGACCTGGTAGTCGGGGAAGATCTCCCCCTCGAGGATGATCTCGGCGTCGGCCGGCACCTCGAGGTCGCTGGTCTCGCACTTGACCAGCCGGACCGGCTCGCCGGCCAGCATGCCGGTCAGCTCGGGCTCGGGAATCGGCGAGGGCGCGCAGGCGGCCATGGCGGCCAGCGGCGACAGGCCGATGGCGGTGGCGAACGGGCAGGTCTCGCCGCGCGGCAGGTAGAAGCTGGACAGCGCCTTGCCGAGGTCGGAGAAGGGGAACACGGCGCCGCTCATGGTGCGCGAATCCCACATCATCTGGCGGTACATGCCCCAGTTCACGTCGCCGCGCACCGGGTGCCTGGTCACCACGGCGTGCCAGGTGCCGACATAGCGGCCGCCGTCGCCCTCGTGCACCAGCGGCACCGGCAGCTTGCACAGGTCGACGTCGGCGCCCTTGAGGATGTTCTCCTTGCAGGGGGCGTCCTTGCGATCGATGACGACCGGCGCGATCGGCTCGCCGTTGGTGCGCTTCAGGTATTCGCGGCCGATCTCCGGCAGGGTGGACTCGGGATCCATGCCCATCGAGATGGCGACGCGGCGGTAGGTGGACAGCGGCGCGCCGAAATAGGAGAAGCCGGGGTAGTCCTTGATCTTCTCCATGAAGGGCGCCGCCGCCTCCAGCTCGCAGGCGCGCCGCACGATGGCGCCGGCCTCGTTTTCCCAATCCACTTCCTGCTTGATGCGCACGGCATCGCCGCTCTTGATGCAGGCCTCGATGAACTCCCGGTTGCTTCTCGGTGCCGCCACGTCTCGTCTCCTTGTTTCAGATTTTCGAAAGTATCTTTTCCCACTTGCCCTGCGTCTTGAGGATCAGCTCGGCCACCTCGCGCACGGCGCCGTGGCCGCCGCGCGCCTGCGTCACGTACTCGGCGGCGTCCTTCACCTCCTGCACGGCATCGGCCACGGCGACCGGCAGGCCGACCCGCTTCATCATCGACAGGTCGACCAGGTCGTCGCCGACATAGGCGACCTGGGCGTCGCTGATGCCCATCTCGCGGATCATCACCTCGTAGGGCTCGGTCTTCTTCTTGATGCCCTCATGGAAGTGCTTGATCTTCAACTCCTCGGCGCGATGGCGCACGGCGCCGGATTTCTTCGAGGTGATGATGGCGACGTCGACGCCGGTCATCTGCAGGGCGACGACGCCGAAGCCGTCCTTGATGTCGAAGTTGCGCTGCTCGAGGCCGTTGTCGTCGATGACGATGCGGCCGTCCGTCATAACGCCATCGACGTCGAGGATGACCAGCCTGATGTCCTTTGCCTTTTCCATGTTGTGCCCCGTCTCCTGATCAGCCGATGCCGTACTCGGCCCAGCGGCTCTTCACCTTGGCCAGCGTCGCCTCGTCGAACTTCACCTCGACCGGCTTCTCCTTCCACTCGTAGGGGATGCAGGCGTCCATCAGGATGCGCGAGGTGGTCAGCTTGTCGGAGGCAGGATCGAGCGCCGGGTCGAGCGGCGTCGAGCGGCCGCGCTTGATGATTTCCGTGCCGCGCATCGGGTCGTAGCGGCAGGACAGCGCCCAGATGACGCGCTGCAGGTCGTCGGCCTGGATGTCCTCGTCCACGGTAATGACGCCCTTCATGCCGTAGGAGCCGGTGTTGCTGGCGATCACCGCGTCGGCGACCTGGCGCGAGTGGCCCGGGTAGGACTGCTTGACCGAGACCACCGTCCAGAAGCGGCCGGCCGACTCGGGCATGACGCAGACCGACTGCACGCCTGGGATCTTCATCTTCTCCAGCTCGGTCCACAGCGTGGCGGTGCGGGTGAAGGCGAGCAGCATGTGCACGTCGGTGACCGGGCGGCCCTGGCCGGTGGCCCAGAGAACCGGCTTGTTGCGATGGAGGATCTGCTTCACCTCCAGCGCCGGCTTGGCGATCTGCTTGTACAGCTCGTCGGTGTAGTAGCCGGTGTACTCGGCGAAGGGCCCCTCGGGGCGGAAGTTGTTGGGGTCGATCTCGCCTTCCAGCACGATCTCGGCGCCGGCCGGGATCGGCAGGCCGGTCAGCGGCGCCATCAGGTACTCGGCCTGCTGGCCGCGCACCGTGCCGGTGATATCGAAGTCGCTGGCCCCCTTGTGCATCAGCGTGCCGGCCATGAACAGCAGCGGGTCGCAGCCGATGACGGCGGCGGCCGGCATCTTCTTGCCCAGCTTGGCGTACTTCTTCATGATGCGCTCGCCGCGCTTGCCCGGCAGGATCTGCACGCCGCAGGTCTTGTTGTCGAGCATCTGCATGCGGTAGGTGCCGAGGTTGGTCTCGCCCGTCTCGGGATCCTTCAGCACGACGAACACCGTGGTGCCGATGTAGCGCCCGCCGTCGAGCGGAAAGAACTTCGGCACCGGGAACATGTTGAGGTCGACCTTGTCGCCGGAAATCACGTTCTCCAGCACCGGGCCGTCCTTGACCTCCTTGGCCTTGATCAGGCCCTCGGCGCTGATCGACTTCTTCATCCAGGCCTGCGCCGACTGGCAGATCGAGTAGTCGTGCGGCAGCCCCAGCATGATGGCCAGCCGCTTGGTGGTGGCGAAGGCGCCGGTGAACACCGGCGTCTTGTAGCCGGCGACGTTCTCGAAGAACAGCGCCGGGCCCTTCTGCTCCTCGGTC
>CAUJIV010000090.1 GCA_963205435.1 Pseudomonadota bacterium | reverse complement strand
GAAACCCTGCGGCCAGCGCCAGGCGAACAACGCTTGCTCGCACTGCGCTTCAGTTCCGTACCGCTCCAAGAATTCGCTCAAACTCATGCCCCTCTGAAATTGCACCTTGTTTCTCGGCATCGCCTATCTCCTTGTGAAATCAAGCGATGCCAGTTTGCTACCCCTACTGGCTCACAGGCTGAGCCTCATGCGTAACCAAGTATTCTTTTGACGAAGTCAAATCAATAACCACATTTTTTAAAAGCGAATTTTTAGATGTATTGTCGTTTTTCCGCAACATCACATGAACAGGCAGACGTCCGATTGCTGGGCAACCGGCAGGAAAGTTGCCGCACCGGCATAGTCGAGGCCGTCGATGAAGTCATCGTGGCTGAAGCCGAACAGGTCGACCGTCATCTGGCAGGCGATCATCTTGACATCGGCCTCCCGTGACAGGGCGCGCAGTTCCTCGATGCTGGCCACGCCGTTGTTGCGGATGGTCTGCTTCATCAGCAGGGTGGCCACCGATTCGAAGCCGGGAATGCCGGCCTGCAGGATATTCGGGATGTTCCAGTTGATGCCCTTGAACCAGTCCGGGCCAAAGGGCATCTTCATCGGCATGCCCGGGTTGCCCAGCGGGCTGACCTTGAGGTCGCTGACGTCCTTTTTCAGCAGGTTGAGGCCGTAGAAAGTGAAGAAGATGCTGACGTCCCAGCCAAGGGCAGCCGCCGTCGAGCCGAGGATGAAGGGCGGATAGGCCCAGTCGAGCGTGCCCTTGGTGGCGATGATGGCGAGCGAGGCCGTCTTCGCCGCCCTCAGTTCCTCGAGTTTCTGCGGCAGGATCTCATCGATGCGCTGGCGGATCAGGGCATCCAGCGCCGCCTGATCGGTGGGCATGTTCATGGCAGTCTCCTCACTCCGGCAGGATCGAGGAAATCCGTCCTGCCTTCTCATTAAACCCGACAGTGGATGATGTTATAAGGCGCAACATATCACCATTCGAATCTACTTATTCATCCATATCCGCCACGTATGCTGCGCTGCGTCATGGGAAAACGAAACGGCCCGGACTGGCCGGGGCCGATCGAGGGTTTCCCGCCGCTTCCTACTTGCGCTTGATGTAGAACTCGAACTCCTTGCCGTGCTCTGCCGTAGACAGCAGCTCGTTGCCGGTCTGCTTGGCGAAGGCGGCGAAATCCTTCACCGAACCGGGATCGGTGGCCATGATGCGCAGCACCTGACCGCTCGCCATCTCCGCCAGCGCCTTCTTGGCGCGCAGAATCGGCAGCGGGCAGTTCAGCCCCTTGGCATCCAGTTCCTTGTCAAAATTCATGTCAGCTCCTTTGGCTTGGTCGTTGCGAATGCGGCGCGGGCGCGCCAAATATACTGAGGCAGGGCGCGGCGCGCAACCTCTTTGCGGCACGACGCGGATCGAGCCTGCTCCCCTCCCGTTCAGGACACCGCCTGATAGTACAGGTTCTGCGGATGGTTGGCCTCGGCGAAGAAGAACCAGCGTTCGGCCAGCAGGCCGAGATACTGCACGACGAAGGCGGCGCCAGCGGCGCCGGCGGCCAGCAGGCCGAGCGGCAGGACGAAGGCGAGCAGGAGGAAGAGCCATTTGACCTGGCGCAGGAAGGCGGCGGTGCGGCCATGGAAAAACTCGCGCGTGTTGAACGATCCGCCCATGGCGCCCTGCGCCTTCTGCACGATGCGCGGGTGCTTGACGCCGATGGCGGTGCGCAGGCTGGACTTCGGCCGCAATCGCGCGTTGCGCCACAGCGAGGCGACGCGGCCGGCGAAGGCCAGCGCGGTCAGGATCATCGCCCAGGCGCCCAGCAGGGCGGCGGCCTGCGGCGCCCGCTGCGCCGCCAGGGCCGTCGCCAGGATGAAGCCCGAGGCGCCACCGAGCAGGGTGTAGTTGATCACCGTCAGCGGCGTGTGCCACTCCTGCAGGAAGCGCAGGCAGGCGTAGATCATGCCGGTGCACACGAACAGGGCGAAGGCGAGCAGCGTGGCGAGGACGCCGAGGAAAAAAGTCAGCCGCAGCGGCAGCGCCGAGGGCAGCGTCGCCAGCAGCGGATTGAAACCGGTGAAGTGGGCGGCGCCGTAGAGGAACACCGCGCCCATGAAGGCCGGCAGCACGATCACCTCGCGCGACAGCCAGGAGGTGCGCCACTGCGCCGCCGCCCGCCAGGCGCGCTCCGGCCGGCCGAGGTGGAAGAACGAGGCGACCAGGCCGGCGAGGAGGAAGGCCAGGGCGACGGCGCTGCCGAGCGCGTAGTGGCGGCCGTCCTGCGGCGGCAGCAGGCCGAAGGCGGCATAGGACTCGGCAGTGAAGAGAGCGAGGAACAGCCCCTGGCCGGCGCCGATCAGCGTGGTCAGAAAAATGACGGAGAAGGCGGGGTGCATGGTTGCGATACAGTTTCGAGTTACGAGTTTCGAGTTTCGGGTTCGGCATCGCGGGCGGCACGATCGCGCAACGCGGAACTCGAAACTCGAAACTCGAAACGCTGGATCACCATGACGTCACGTCGTCGAGCGAGGGCTCGCTCAGCGCCGGGCGCGGCTGCCGGCCCTCGATCTTCAGCGGGTTGTCGGCGCGCAGCAGCTCGTCTTCGTGGATGCGCAGCCGCGTCTTGCGCCGCGGCAGGTAATGGTTGGCCGGCTGGGTGCCCCACTCCGGCATCAGCTGGTAGCCGCCGTTCTCGCGGATCGCCTGCGAGACCACCGAGTCCGGGTCGTGCACGTCGCCGAACAGCCGCGCATTGGTCGGGCAGGCCATGACGCAGGCCGGCTTGCGCTCGGCCTCGGGCAGGGATGTGTCGTAGATGCGGTCAACGCACAGGGTGCATTTGGTCATCACCTTGCGCTCCTCGTCGATCTCGCGCGCCCCGTAGGGGCAGGCCCAGGAGCAGTACTTGCAGCCGATGCACTTGCCGTAATCGACGAGGACGATGCCGTCTTCCTTGCGCTTGTAGGAGGCGCCGGTCGGGCATACCGGCACGCAGGGCGGCTCCTCGCAGTGCAGGCAGGACTTCGGGAAATGCACCGTCTCGGTATGCGGGAACTCGCCCACCTCGTAGGTCTGCACGCGGTTGAAAAAGGTGCCGCTCGGATTGGCGCCGTAGGGAGAGAGGTCGGCGAGCGGCCCGGCGGCGCCGGAGGTGTTCCACTCCTTGCAGCTCGTCACGCAGGCGTGGCAGCCGACGCAGACGTTGAGGTCGATGACCAGGGCGAGCTGGGTCATGCCCGCCTCCCGCGGCATCCCGTGCCGCGGCCTTGCCGACGCACTGTCTGTCTCATTTTCCGCTCCTGGCGAAGTAGGTCCACACGCTCCTGCGCTTTTCCTGCCCGGGGTAGGGCTGCAGCGGCGCGAACTGCGGCGCCGTTCGCGCCTCCTCGCCGGCATCCGCCTTGCGGATGCGCACGCGCACGTCGTACCAGGCCGCCTGGCCGGTGACCGGATCGGAATTGGAAATGAACGCTTGCCCCCTCTCCCCCTGCCCCTCTCCCCGCCGGGGAGAGGGGAGTTCTTCGGAAATCACGTGGTTGAGGAGGAAGCCGAGGCGCGATTCGTTGGCGTCTGGCGCCAGATTCCAGGCGCCGGCTGCCTTGCCGATGGCGTTCCAGGTCCACACCGTGCCCGGCTCGACCGCCTCGCTGTGGCGCGCCATGCAGCGCACCCGGCCCCATTGCGACTCGACCCAGATCCAGTCGCCGTCATCGATGCCGCTGGCGCGCGCCGTGCGGCCGTTCACGAACAGGTAGTTGTGGGCGTGGATCTGCCGCAGCCAGGCGTTCTGCGAGTCCCAGGAGTGGTACATCGCCATCGGCCGCTGCGTCACCGCGGCCAGCGGGTAGCTGCGCGTGTCGGTGGCCTGCGCCTCGAGCGGCGCGTAATAGAAGGGCAGCGGATCGAAATAGGTCTCGATGCGCTGCCTCAGATGCGCCGGCGGCTTGCGCGACAGGCCCTTGCCCTGCGCGGCGAGGCGGAATTTCTGCAGCACCTCGGAATAGAGGTGGATCAGGATCGGCTCGGCGTAGCGCGTGATGCGGCTGCGCTGCGACCAGTCGAGGTAGCCCTGGTTCCAGTTGCGCATGTACTGGTAGGAGCGCGGCAGCTCGTGGTGGTAGATGCAGTTGTTCTGCGCATACATCTCCCACTGGCGCGGATTCGGCTCGCCGCGCATGAACTTCTCGCCGCCGCGCCCGCGCCAGCCGGCGAGGAAGCCGATGCCGGAGCCCGGCTCGGTCTCGTAATTGACGATGAAGTCCGGGTAGTCGCGGTACTTGCGTTCGCCCTCCTTTGTCGTGAAGGCGGGGAGCTTCAGGCGAGTGCCCAGCTCGATCAGCACCTCCTGGAAGGGCCTGCACTCTCCGGTCGGCGCGAGCACCGGCACGCGCACCGAGTCGACCGGGCCGTCGAATTCCGAGATCGGCCGGTCGAGCATCGACATCACGTCGTGGCGCTCGAGGTAAGTGGTGTCCGGCAGCACCAGATCGGCGAAGGCCGTCATCTCAGACTGGAAGGCGTCGCAGACGACGATGAAGGGGATCTTGTATTCGCCCTGCTCGTCGCGGTCGTTCAGCATCCGCCTCACCTGCGCCGTGTTCATAGTGGAATTCCACGCCATGTTGGCCATGAAGATGAGCAGGGTGTCGATGCGATAGGGGTCGCCGCGCCAGGCATTGGTGATGACGTTGTGCATGAGGCCGTGCACCGAGAGCGGGTACTCCCAGGAGAAGGCCTTGTCGATGCGCACCGGATTGCCCGCCTCGTCGACGAAGAGGTCGTCCGGCTCGGCCGGCCAGCCCAGCGCCATGCCGTCCAGCACCGAGTTCGGCTTCACCGCCAGCGGCGTGTTCGGCGTCTTGGCGCAGGGCGGGATCGGCCGCGGGAAGGGCGCCTTGTGGCGGAAGCCGCCCGGCCGGTCGATGGTGCCGAGCAGCGTCATGAGGATGGCCAGGGCGCGGATGGTGTGAAAGCCGTTGGAATGCGCCGCCAGCCCGCGCATGGCGTGAAAGGCGACCGGATTGCCGGTGACGGTGTCGTGGTCCTTGCCCCAGCAGTCGGTCCAGGCGATCGGCAGCTCGATCTTCTGGTCGCGCGCGGTGACACCCATCTCCTGCGCCAGGCGGCGAATGGTCGCCGCCGGGATGCCGGTGATGCCCTCGGCCCACTCCGGCGTATAGTCCTTGACCCGCTCCTGCAGCAACTGGAAGGCCGGCTTGACCGGCGTGCCGTCGGCCAGGCGGAACTCGCCCAGCAGATAGGGATCGCAGCCCTCGCTGTGGGTGACCACCGGCCGGTTGCTGGCGCGGTCCCACCACAGCTGGTTCTGCGGATCGAAGCAGCCCTCTTCCTGCGGCACCTCGGTGCGCAGGAACATGCCGTATTCGTCGCTGCCCTCGTCGAGGTTCACCAGCTGGCCGGCGTTTGTGTAGCGGACGAGGAAGTCGCGGTCGTAGAGACCCTGGCCGATCAGCTCGTGGATCAGCGCCAGCAGCAGCGCGCCGTCGCTGCCGGGGCGGATCGGCAGCCACTCGTCGGCGATCGCCGAATAACCGGTGCGCACCGGGTTGATCGAGATGAAGCGGCCGCCGTTGCGCTTGAACCTGGAAATGGCGATCTTCAGCGGATTGGAATGATGATCCTCGGCGGTGCCTATCATGACGAACAGCCTGGCGCGCTCGAGATCCGGACCGCCGAACTCCCAGAACGAGCCGCCGATGGTGTAGATCATGCCGGCGGCCATGTTGACCGAGCAGAAACCGCCGTGGGCGGCATAGTTGGGCGTGCCGAACTGGCGCGCGAAGAGGCCGGTCAGCGCCTGCATCTGGTCGCGGCCGGTAAACAGCGCGAAACGCTTCGGGTCGCTGGCGCGGATCTTCGCCAGCCGCTCGGCGAGCAGCGAGTAGGCCTGCTCCCAGGAAATCGGCTCGAACTCGCCGGCGCCGCGCTCGGCACCTGCTTTCCGCAGCAGCGGGCGGGTGAGGCGCGCCGGGGAATACTGCTTCATGATGCCCGAGGAGCCCTTGGCGCAGATCACGCCGCGGTTGAGCGGATGCTCCGGATTGCCGTCGATGTAGCGCACCTTGCCGTCACGCAGATGCACGCGGATGCCGCAGCGGCAGGCGCACATGTAGCAGGTGGTCTTCCTGACTTCGTCGACCGGGGCGGCAGGAGCGGGCATGGCGGACATGAGCGGGAGGGTGACAGCCAGCGCCATTGTTCGCGCTTTGCGGCGGCACCTCAAGCGAATTGTTTTATTTGGCCATAAGACCCGGCTTCGTGTAATCTCGCGCCACGTTTTCTGTCGCAGGTCTTTCCATGCGCTGCATCTCCGTCCGCAACAGAAGAATCGCGCTTGCCATCACTGCCGGCGGGGCCTTTCGCGTCCCACCCGCCGCGCCATGATCGTCTGCATCGTCTCCGACAGCCACGACCGCGGCCCGCTGCTGACGGCGGCGGTGAACGAGGCGAAGTCGCTCGGCGCCGCGGCCGTCCTCCACTGCGGCGACATCATCGGCACCAACACGCTGCGGCCGCTGCTCGACCTCGGCCTGCCGATCCACGCCATCCACGGCAACAACATCGGCGACTTCGTCACGCTCGGCCACATGGCGGCGGAATCGGCCGGACTGCTGCAGTATCACGGCAGCGAGGCCTCGATCGAGCTCGGCGGCCGGCGCATCTTCCTCGTGCATTATCCGCACCTCGGCCATGGCATGGCCTGCGCCGGCGACCACGACCTGGTCTGCTGCGGCCACAGCCACGAGCCGGAAATCCGCCGCCAGCCCAACGTCAGGGGCGGCCACACCTGGCTGGTCAATCCGGGCACGGTGGCCGGCCTCGGCGCGCCGCAGGCGACCTGGGTCCTCGGCGACCTGGCGGCGATGCGCTTCACCCTGCGCCCCGTGCGCGCCGGCGGCGCCTGAGCCACCCGCCCGGCGCGGCCGCCTCAGATCCTGGCGCTGGCCGCCTCGAAGGCGGCGGCCATCTCCTCGTAGCTGCGCGTGACCGGATACTGCGGAAATTCGTCGATGACGTTCTGCGGCGGACGGAACAGGATGCCGGCGTGCGCCTCGGCCAGCATGGCGGTGTCGTTGTAGGAGTCGCCGGCGGCGATGACCTTGAAGTTGAGCGCCTTGAAGGCCTTCACCGACTCGCGCTTCTGCTCGGCCTGGCGCAGCACATAGCCGCGCACGAAGCCGTCCGCGGCGACCTCCAGCCGGTGGCAGAACAGCGCCGGATAGCCAAGGCTTCGCATCAGCGGCATGGCGAACTCGTAGAAGGTGTCGGAGAGGATGATGACCTGGAAGCGCTCGCGCAGCCAGTCGAGGAACTGCGCCGCGCCGGGCAGCGGACCCATGCCGGCGATGACTTCCTGGATGTCGGGCAGGCCGAGCCGGTGCCGGCGCAGCAGGTCCAGCCGCCCGCGCATCAGCCGGTCGTAGTCGGGCTCGTCGCGCGTCGTGCGCGCCAGCTCCGGGATGCCGGTGCGCTTCGAGAACTCGATCCAGATCTCGGGAATCAGGACGCCTTCCAGGTCCAGGCAGGCCAGTTGCAATGCCGTGTCTCCGCGCTTGTCGTTCGAAGTGCGGGATTCTACCTGCAAAGCCCGCGCCGGCGGCGCGGCGGCCGGGACTCAGCTCGTCAGACGGCGGTAGATGTCCGCCACCTTCAACGGCAGTTTCTTCGCCTCGTCGATGACGGTGTAGCGGGCCGGGCCGTAGAGCCGCGGCAGGTAATCGGCGCCATGGCGGTCGATGGTGACGCAATAGCTCCTGACGCCGCGCTCGTGCGCCTCCTGCAGGGCGCGCCGCGTGTCCTCGACGCCGTAATGCCCGCGGTATTCGTCGCCGTGGTCGTCCGGCCGGCCGTCGGAGAGCGTCACCAGCAGCTTGTGCCGCGCCGGCTGTTCAGCGAGCAGCCCGCTAAGGTGGCGGATGGCCACGCCCATGCGCGTGTAGTCTCTCGCCCGGATGGCGCCGATGCGCCCGCGCACCGTCGCGTCATACGGCTCGCCGAAGCCTTTCACCGGATAGATCTCGCAGCGGCTGCGCGTCCAGCCGGAGAAGCCGTAGATGGCATAGGCGTCGCCGAGCGTCTCCAGCGCCTCGCACAGCATGACCAGCGCCTCGCGCTCGGCGTCGTTCACCCAGCCCTTGGTCGAGCCGCTCATGTCGACCATGAACATCACCGCCAGCGAGCGCTCGTTGCGCAGGCGCCGGCTGTACAGGCGCGCTTCCGGCTCGACGCCGGCGGCGCGGTGGCCGGCCGCCTCGACCAGCGCGTCGAGGTCGAGGTCGTCGCCCTCCAGCTGGCGGCCGAGCAGCCGGTCCTCGCCGCGCAGCCATTCGAAGCGGCGGCGAATGCGCTGGATGGCGGCGGCGTGGCGCTGGCGCACCGTGTCGACATAGCCGGCGTCGCCGGGCGGCAGCGGCACCTCGAAGAGATGGCACCAGCCGCGCCGGTAGGCGCGGCGGCGGTAGTCCCATTCGTCATAGCGCCGCAGCGGTTGGGCGTGGCGGGCCGCCGCGGCCTCCTCCTCGGCCGCCGCGTCCTCGTCAGGGTGCCAGGGCCCCTCGATGTGGCCGGCCGGAACCAGCGCCTCGGGCGGCAGCTCGCCCAGGTCCTGCATCAGCGATTGCGCCGCCGCCTGCGCGTCGGGCGGCAGCTCGGACATTTCCCCGGCCGCCGAGACTTCCAGCTTGCTGGCATCGGTGCCGGCCAGGGGAGCGGAGGCGCCCGATGCCTTGCGCCCGCCGACGCCCTTCATCGCCGCGAGCGCCTGGCGCACCACCTCGGTTTCGCGCCGCATGCGCGCCGCGCGCGTCGCCAGCGCCGCCTCGAGATCGACGGCGCCGGCATGCGGCAGCGGCGGCGGCTCGGCGTCGCCCGCCATCAGCTCGTCGAGCACGGCAATGGTATCCGCGACGCCGGCGTCGGCGCGGCCAAGGCGCCGCGCCGCCTCCTCCATGGCTGGCGGCCAGGGGCCGCGCAGGCGCGCGATCTCGGCAGCGAGGCCGGGCAGCTCGGCGCCGAGCACCGCCTCGAGCCGCGCCGCTTCCAGCGCGGCGAACCAGCGCAGCGCGCGCTCGCGGTCCGGCCAGCGCGCCAGCAGCGCGCCGACGTCCACCACGGCGCTGCCGAAAGTGCCGTAGCGCGTCTGCGCCCACAGCAGCGCCGCCGTCGCCTTGTAGAGCCGCCGGTTTTCCTCGGCCGTGGACAGCGCCGCCAGCTCTCCCGGCAGGAACACCGTCTGCGTGTCGGTATGCGCCACCGCGGCGGCGGCCAGCCCGAGCGGCCGCCCGGACAGCCCCTGCAGGAAGCGCCCCAGCCGCTGCTCGAGGTCAGCGAGGCGCGCCGTCGCCGGCGCCGCCTCGCGCGTCGCGCTGAAGCCCTCGACGTCGCGCAGCAGCGCCATCGCCGCCAGGCTGCCTTCGCGGTCGCACAGGTCGAGCGCGGCCAGCACCCAGGCCTCGTAGCCGGCCTCGTCGAGCAGGGACAGCGCCTGCGGCGAGAGCGCGGCGATGTGGTAGCCGAGCTCGGCGTGCGACTGGGCGGCGACGCCCGTCCAGTGCAGCACCCGTTCCTGCTGCGCGCGCGCCAGCTTCTCGAGGCCGTCGGCGAGGGTTTTCGACGAGCGGTGCGAATGCGAGGCGAACAGCAACTCGTCGAGCCGCTGGCGCAGCTCGTCGGCGAACAGCTTGCGCGTCTCGGCGGTCAAGGGCGCGCGCCGCCACCGGCATGCCGACCGCCTGCGACGTGCCTGAGATTGGCGGATGGATCAGAAGACGGCGGCAACGAGATCATCGAGGGTCGCCGTCATTTCGGGATCGTCGCTCAGCGCCCGCGCCACCGCCGCCGTGCAGGCGGCCGCCGGCTCGACGCCGTCGGCGATCAGCTGGGCCGCGTGCACCAGCAGCCGCGTGCTGGCGCCCTCGTCCAGCCCGGCGCCTTTCAGGTTGCGCGTCAGCTCGGCCAGCTTGACCAGGCGGCGGGCGGTTTCGCCATCAACGCCGCCCTCGCGGGCGACGATGCCGGCCTCGACCTCGGCCGCCGGGTAGTCGAACTCCAGGGCGACGAAGCGCTGGCGGGTCGACGGCTTGATCTCCTTCAGCACGCTCTGGTAGCCGGGGTTGTAGGAGATCACCAGCATGAATTCGTCAGGCGCGGCGAGCAGTTCGCCGCGCTTGTCGATGGCCAGCATGCGCCGGCTGTCGGCGAGCGGATGGATCACCACCGTGGTGTCCTTGCGCGCCTCGACGATCTCGTCGAGATAGCAGATGGCGCCGGCGCGCACGGCGGCGGCCAACGGGCCGTCCACCCACACCGTCTCGCTGCCGACGATCAGGTAGCGGCCGACGAGATCCGCCGTGGTGAGGTCGTCATGGCAGGCGACGGTCACCAGCGGCCGCCGCAGCCGCCAGGCCATGTACTCGACGAAGCGGGTCTTGCCGCAGCCGGTGGGGCCCTTCAGCAGCAGCGGCAGGCGCCGCCGGCAGGCCGACTCGAACAGCGTCACCTCGTTGGCGACGGTCTGGTAATACGGTTCGCTCTCGATGCGCGCCAGCACCGGCGCGATGTCGCGGGCGTCTTGTTCCTTGTCCATGCCACGGCTTCCTCTTCGCGGACACTCCCCCGCGGCGGCCGCATTGACGCCGTGCGCGGCCGCGGCATGCCGCCGCGGCGTGGCGGCACGGCATGCGCGGGAAAGGAAAGGGGAATCTTAACAGGCCGGCGCCGCGCCGAGGCCTGGCCGCGCGCGGCGGCAGCCCGGCGCCGCACGGGCGCTACGCTCAGCGCGCCGAATGGCCGACCAGCTTGACCTCGACCTTCTCGGTCAGGCCGGCGTAATACTCGCGCAGGATTTCCAGCACCTCGGGACGGGAGAACTCGGCCGGCACGTCGTCGCCTTCCGAGAGCATCTTGCGCAGCTTGGTGCCGGAGAGCAGCAGCCGGTCCTCGTCGCCGTGCGGGCAGGTGCGGGCCGAAGCCATGCCGCCGCACCTGTAGCACCAGAAGGTCCAGTCGATCTTCAGCGGCTGCGTCTCCAGCGCGCCCTTCGGGATTTCGTCGAAGATGCGGTGGGCGTCGAAGGGGCCATAGTAGCTGCCGACGCCGGCATGGTCGCGGCCGACGATGAGATGCGAGCAGCCGTAGTTCTGGCGGAACAGCGCGTGCAGCAGCGCCTCGCGCGGGCCGGCATAGCGCATGTCGAGCGGATAGCCGGCCTGCAGCACGGTGTTTCTGACAAAGTATTTTTCCGCCAGGGTGGCGATGGCGCGGGCGCGCACCTCGGCTGGAATGTCGCCCGGCTTGAGGTTGCCGAGCAGGGAATGGATCAGCACGCCGTCGCAGGTCTCGATGGCCACCTTGGCCAGGTACTCGTGCGAGCGATGCATCGGGTTGCGCGTCTGGAAGGCGGCGACACGCGACCAGCCCATCGCCTCGAAGCGCGCGCGCGTCTGCGCCGGCGTCATGAACAGCTCGCCGTACTTCGCCGGGAACTCGCCCTGCGAGAGCACCTTGACCGGGCCGGCCAGGTTCACCTCGCCCTGCTCCATCACCATCCTGACGCCGGGATGCTCGAGATCGGTGGTCTTGAAGACCATGGCGCATTCGTGCGCCTTGTCGATGGCGTATTTCTCGGTGATGCGCAGGGTGGCGAGGATCTCGCCGCCGTCCGGGTCGACCAGGGCGACCTCGGCGCCGGTCTGCAGGGAATCGGCGATGGCCTGGCTGGTCGACAGCGTGATGGGAATCGGCCAGAACAGCCCGTTGGCCGTCTTCAAGCCGTCGCACACGCCCTGCCAGTCGCTGCGCGTCATGAATCCATCGAGCGGCGTGAAACCGCCGATGCCCATCATGATGATGTCGCCCTTCTCGCGCGAGCTGACCTTGAGCTTCGGCAGCGCTTGCGCGCGCGCCAGCTCCGCCTGCAGGGCCTCGCCGGCCAGCAGCAGGGGCTTCAGCGGGCCGCCGCCGTGCGGATTGACCAGTGCCATTGCCTCTCCTCCCTCCAAGTTTGACCGCCGTTGCCGGCTCGCGCCAAGGGTAGCACCCGCCGCCGCGGCCCTGACAATCTTTTTGCCTTATTCGCTCATAGGGGCAGCCAATCCACCGCCGCGCCCGGCCCTACATCGGCAACTGCTGTTTCACTTCCTCCGCATGGCGGGCGCGCAGCGCGCGCAGGCGGGCGTCCACCTGGGAGTGCTCGAAGAAGTCGCCGTCGCCGGCCTTCTGCGCCAGTTCCAGCTGCTGGATCGCCGCTACCAGCTGCCCCTGCAGCGCGTACAGCTCGGCCTGGGCGCGATGCTGCTGCAGGCGCTTGCCGAGGGCCGCGTAGCTCCTCGCCTGCAATCCGTGCAGCGGCGCATCGGAAGGCGTCAGCTGCAGCTCCTCGCTGGCCGTCTTCAGCGCCGCCTGCGCCTGGCCGGCCGCCAGCAGGGCGTCGATCTGCCCGTAGAGCAGCGCCTTGTTGCGCGAATGGCGGGCGCGCGCCTCGCGATAGATGGCCAGGGCGCCGTCGAAGTCGCCGGCGGCCTTCCTGACGTCGGCCGCCAGGTTGTCGACCATCGGCGAGGCCGTCTTCAGCCGCCGCAGTTCGTCGACCTGCGCTTGCGCCGCAGCGAAGTTGCGCAGGCGCAGCTGCGTCGCGGCGAGCCCGTAGCGGGCGGCGATTTCCGACTGGAACTTGCGCTCGCGCAACTGCGCGGCGAAATCGGCGGCGGCTTCGCCGGCGTCGCCCTGCGTCGCCCGCAGCTTGGCGCGCACCAGCTGGAAATCGACGGAGTCCGCCACCTGACGGTACTGCGTCTGCAGGATGCGGTTCTCGATGTCGCTGATGCGCTCGGTGGTCAGCGGGTGGGTGCGCAGGTAGCCGGGCGCGTTGTTCTCGTAGAGCCGGCCGAACTTCTGCAGCCGCTCGAAGAAGCTGGCCATGCCGCGCACGTCGAAGCCGGCCCGGTCGAGCGTCTGTATACCGACGCGGTCGGCTTCGCGCTCGAAATCGCGGGAATAGTTGAGCATGGTCTGCACGCCGGCGGCGGCGCCGGTGACCATGGCCGCCTGGCTGAGGTCGGAATTCGAGCGCGCCGCCAGCACGGCCACCGCCATCGCCAGCCATTGCGCCACCTGCGCCTGGTTCTGCCGGCCCATCATGCGCGCCAGGTGCTTTTGCGTGACGTGGGCGATTTCATGGGACAGCACCCCGGCCAGCTCCGATTCGCTCTGCGCCGCCTGGATGAGGCCGCTATGCACGCCGATGTAGCCGCCCGGCAGGGCGAAGGCGTTGAGGGTGGCGTCGCGCAGGACGAAAAACTCGAAGTTCTGCCCGGTCTCCGGCGTCGCCGCCGACAGGCGCGCGCCGAGGGCATTCAGGTAGGCCGTGACCTCGACGTCGTCGATGTAGGACGGCTCGCGCAGGCGCACGTCGCGCATGATGGTCTCGCCGATGCGTCGCTCCATCTGCGGCGGCAGGTCGACATAGGATGCCTCGCCGAGGTCGGGCAGCCCTTCGGCCAGCGCGGCCGGCGCCAGCAGAACGAGACAGAACAGGAGTCCGAAGCGCATATATCCTTATGATACCTTCACCGGTTCCGCGCCAGCTGCAACTGCCTGGCGGCGGGCGGAACAGGCACGGGGGATTCGGCTAGAATGCCCGAGACCGCATAGATCGTCACGACTCGAAAAGGTTCGCTTGAGCTCGCCCGCCCTGCTGCTGGCCGAGGATTCGCCCGAGGACATCCGGCTGATCCTCAACGCCCTCCATCCCGTCGTCGAGGAGGACATGGTCTTCCTCTGTGGCGACGGCGCCGAGGCGCTCGACTATCTGCTCGCCCGGAACGCCTACGCCCATCGCGCCGACGATGCCCCGCCGGGTGTCGCCCTGATCGACCTGAACCTGCCGAAGGTCAATGGCCTCGACGTGCTGCGCGAGCTGCGCGCCCATCCGCGCACCCGCCTGCTGCCGGTGGTCATCCTCTCCGCCACCTCGGAACCGGGCGTCGTGCGCGAAGCCGCCCGGCTCGGCGCCAACAGCTACGTGCGCAAGCCGCTCGACTATGGCCGCCTGCAGGCGACGGTCGAGCTGCTCGGCCGCTACTGGCTCGAGCTGAACATCCCGCCGCCCCTGCAAGCCTCCGCCTGAGCGCCCCCCATGCCCAAGTCCTTCACGCATTTCGACGGCGGCGGCCAGGCGCACATGGTCGATGTCGCCGGCAAGAGTGAAACCCGGCGCGTCGCCCGCGCCGCCGGCAGCATCTTCATGCTGCCGGCGACCCTGGCCCTGATCGAGGCGGGCAGCGCCGGCAAGGGCGACGTCCTCGGCGTGGCCCGCATCGCCGCCATCCAGGCGGCCAAGCGGACGGCGGAACTGATCCCCCTCTGCCATCCCCTGCCTCTGACCCGGGTCGCCATCGCCTTCGCCATCGATCGCGAGCGGGCCTGCGTGACTTGCGAGGCGACGGCGGAAACCGTCGGCCGCACCGGCGTCGAGATGGAGGCGCTGACCGCCGTCAGCATCGGCCTGCTCGCCATCTACGACATGTGCAAGGCCGCCGATCGCGGCATGCACCTCGAAGGCATCCGCCTGCTGGAAAAGGCCGGCGGCAAGAGCGGCCACTGGCAAGCCGCGGACTGAATCCTCCGGAGGCATATTAGCTAGCGCTTAAATACGGCGGCCTGATCCCGCAATCAAGTTGCCGATATTGTCCCCGGAAATTTTCCGCGCTAGAGTTGCCGGAGATCCGTTGCCCGGCATGCGGATGTCTTCCGCCGATCCGGAACCAGCCGGAAGGGAGGCGAGTCGAAGCCGATCCACGACCCGTCGCGAAGAGCGGCGGGCCAGTCAATCACCAAAGGAGTTTCACGGATGGATGCATTGCGCAGAACCCTGCTGAAAGGCGCAGGCGCCAGCGGCGCGATCGCGGCGGCCCTGGCGGCCGGCGTGCTCAGGCCCACGCAGGTGCTGGCCGCCGAATACAACCGCGCTGCCTTCGAGGCCAAGGATCTGGCGGGCGCCCTGAAGGGCATCGACGCCAGCGCCGCGGCCGACAGCAGCAGCATCGTCATCAAGGCCCCCGACATCGCCGAGAACGGCGCCGTCGTGCCGATCGACGTGGTGAGCAACATCCCCAACACGGTTTCTCTCGCCGTGCTGGTGGACAAGAACCCGCTGCCGCTGTCCGGCGTCTTCGAATTCGCCAACGGCGCCCTGCCCGAGCTGGCGCTGCGCCTGAAGATGGGGCAGACGTCCCTGGTTCGGGTCGTCGCCAGGACCGCCGACGGCAAGCATTTCGTGGCGAAAAAGGAAGTCAAGGTCACCGTCGGCGGTTGCGGCGGCTGAGCGAATCCATCCAGACAAAGGAAAAGTCATGGCAGATCCGATGAAAATCCGCGCCCAGATGAAGGGCGACACCGCCGACATCCGCGTCCTCATGGCCCACCCGATGGAGACCGGCCAGCGCAAGGACAACGCAGGCAACCTCGTGCCCGCCCACTTCATCCAGTCGATCACCATCGACGTCGGCGGCAAGCGCGTCCTCCAGGGCCAGACGTCCACCTCGATCTCGCGCAACCCGGTGTTCGGCTTCCGCGTCAAGGGCGCCAAGGCCGGCGACAAGGTCGTCATCCAGTGGGAGGACAACAAGGGCGACAAGCGGACCGACGAGGCCACCATCGCCGGCTGAGCCGGGCAGAACAAGCAGCGGGGCGGCATCGATCACCCCGGAAGAAAACCATCAGCCTCGAGGAGGAGATCATGAAGCAGCGTCTGAGCATGCTCGCCGCTGCGGCGGCCTTGGCGGCGTCTTTTGCCGTCCAGGCCCAGCCGCCAGCGCGAAAAGCGCCCGCGGCCGCCAGGGCTGCCGCCGCGCCGGCCAAGAGCGCCATCAGCGAGGAGTTCGAGAAGTTCCGCGAAGTGCTGGAAGAGGACAATCCTGCCGAGCTGTTCGAGGCCAGGGGCGAGGAGATCTGGAAGAACGGCAAGGGACCGAACGGCACGACCATGGCGCAATGCGACCTCGGCCTCGGCCCGGGCATCGTCAAGGGCGCCTACGTGCAGATGCCGCGCTGGTTCGCCGACGTCGACAAGGTGATGGATGCCGAGCGCCGCGTCGTCCACTGCATGGTGAAGTATCTCGGCTACAAGGAAGAGGACATCCGCAAGCAGCCCTTCAGCAACGTCAACAGGACGCCCGACCACGTCTCGGTCATCACCTACGTCGCCGCGCAGTCGCGCAACATGCGCATCGCCGCGCCGCAGAAGCATCCGAAGGAAAGGGAGGCCTACCGGATCGGCCGCGAGATCTTCGCCTACCGCGCCGGCCCCTTCGACTTCTCCTGCACGACCTGTCACGGCAGCGACGGCATGCGCATCCGCACCCAGGACCTGCCCAACCTGAGCAAGCCCGACCAGGCCATCCGCGCCTACCAGGGCTGGCCGGGCTACCGCATGACCGGCGGCTTCATGCTCACCCAGCAATGGCGCATGAACGACTGCTTCCGCCAGCAGCGCTTCCCCGAGCCGGGCTATCTGTCGGACACCATCACCGCCCTGCTCGACTACATGACTGTCAACGCCAACGGCCAGCTGTACAAGGGCCCGGGCATCAAGCGCTAGGGATACCGTCATGAAAACGACAACGATCTTCATCGCCTCCTGCCTCGCCTGCAGCGTCGCAGCCGCGGAGGGCGACTATCGCGCCGAAGCCATCGCCATGATGAAGCGCGACTTCAAGCCGCGCGGCATCGCCACCCTCGACCGCCTCGCCGAGGACGGCGTCCAGGCCGTCTGCAACCGCAGCGGCAACCATCCGCCCAAGGACATCGCCGAGCGGCTGGAAAAGGACCAGATGGAAACCATCCGGTACCCGGCCGACGGCAAGTACATGGGCGACTGGAAGGCCGGCGAGAAGCTGGCGCAGAACGGGCGCGGCATGGCCTGGAACGACAAGGCCGGCGTGCCGGGCGGCGGCAGCTGCTACAACTGCCACCAGATCGGGCCGGGGGAAACCTCCTTCGGCACCATCGGCCCCAGCCTCTATCAGTTCGGCAAGCAGCGCGGCAACGGGCCCGACATGCAGAAATACGTCTACGCCAGGATCTACAACGGCAAGGCCTTCAGCCTGTGCTCGGCCATGCCGCGCTTCGGCTACGTCCATGCCCTGAGCGAAGCGCAGATCAAGGACCTGGTCGCCCTGCTGCTCGACCCCGAGTCGCCGGTCAACAGCAAGTGACGGCGGTCTCGCGGCAGGCGCGCGAAAGGCTTGGCCCCGCCAGGCCTTTCTTTTTGGAGGAACGGGGATGTCCATGAA
The DNA here is from genome assembly GCA_963205435.1 of Pseudomonadota bacterium. Classification (GTDB taxonomy): domain Bacteria; phylum Pseudomonadota; class Gammaproteobacteria; order Burkholderiales; family Rhodocyclaceae; genus Desulfobacillus. The sequence goes on along the minus strand of CAUJIV010000090.1, from coordinate 22,105 downwards.
CCGCCGGGAGTTCCTGCAGGTCCTCGCCGCCGCCGGCGCGGCCGGCTTCGCCCTCGACGCGCCCGAACCGCTCGCCGCCGGCAAGGGGGAGGCCCTCTACGACCTGCCCCGCTTCGGCAACGTGCACTTCCTCCACTTCACCGACTGCCACGCCCAGCTGCTGCCGATCCACTTCCGCGAGCCGAGCGTCAACCTCGGCATCGGCAGCGCCGCCGGCAAGCCGCCGCATCTGGTCGGCGAGCACCTGCTCAAGGCCTTCGGCATCCGGCCTGGCACCCTCGAGGCGCACGCCTTCACCAGCCTCGACTTCACCGCGGCGGCGAAGGCCTACGGCAGGGTCGGCGGCTTCGCCCATCTCGCCACCCTGGTCAAGCGCCTGCGCGCATCGCGCCCCGGCGCGCTGCTGCTCGACGGCGGCGACACCTGGCAGGGCTCGGCCACCGCGCTGTGGAGCAAGGGCCAGGACATGGTCGACGCCTGCAAGCTGCTCGGCGTGGACATGATGACGCCGCACTGGGAGCTCACCTACGGCGCCGAGCGCGTGCAGGAGATCGTCGGCAGGGATTTCGGCGGCGCGGGCCGCAGGATCGAATTCCTCGCCCAGAACATCAAGACCAGCGACTTCGGCGACCCGGTGTTCGCTCCCTACGCCCTGCGCGAGATGAACGGCGTGCCGGTGGCGGTGATCGGCCAGGCCTTCCCCTACACGCCGATCGCCAACCCGCGCTACCTGATCCCCGACTGGACGATGGGCATCCAGGAAGAGGAGATGCAGAAGGCGGTGGATGATGCGCGCGGCAAGGGCGCCCAGGTCGTCGTCCTGCTCTCGCACAACGGCATGGATGTCGATCTCAAGCTGGCCAGCCGGGTCACCGGCATCGATGCCATCCTCGGCGGCCATACCCACGACGGCGTGCCGGCGCCGACGCGGGTGAAGAACGCCGGCGGCCAGACGCTGGTGATGAACTCCGGCTCCAACGGCAAGTTCCTCTCGGTGCTCGACCTCGACGTGCGCGGCGGCAAGCTGCGCGACTTCCGCTACAAGCTGCTGCCGGTGTTCGCCAACCTGCTGCCGGCCGACGCGGAGATGGCCGCCCACATCGACCATTCGCGCGCGCCGCACCGGGCAAAGCTGGAAGAAAAGCTGGCGGTCAGCGAGGGCCTGCTCTACCGCCGCGGCAACTTCAACGGCAGCTGGGACCAGCTCATCCTCGACGCCATGATGGCCGTCAAGGGCGCCGAGATCGCCTTCTCCCCCGGCTTCCGCTGGGGCACCACCCTGCTGCCGGGCGAGGCGATCCGCTTCGAGCAGCTGATGGACCAGACGGCGATCACCTATCCGTATTCGACGCTGACGGAAATGAGTGGCGCCACGATCAAGGACATCCTCGAGGATGTCTGCGACAATCTGTTCAACCCCGATCCCTACAAGCAGCAGGGCGGCGACATGGTGCGCGTCGGCGGCATGAGCTATGCCTGCGCGCCGAATGCCGCCATGGGCAGCCGCATCCGCGACATGCGCCTCGGCGGCAAGCCGATCGAGGCGAACAAGACCTACAAGGTGGCGGGCTGGGCGCCGGTCGCCGAGGGCGCCAGCGGCGAGCCGATCTGGGAAGTCGTCGCGCAGTGGCTGCGCGATCGCAAGACCGTGGCGCCGCGGCGGCTCAACACGCCGAAGCTGCTGGGCATCGCCGGCAATCCCGGCATCCTCTAAGTTCTGGCGACGGGCGCGCCGGCTTCGCCGCGGCGCAGGCAACGAAACGTAACATTCCCTTACATGGCGCGCCGCGGCGGCACGGTAAAATCCGCCGTGCCATGAAGAATCCCCTCTTCGCCATCGGCGGCGCCCTGCTGCTCCTCGCGCTGGCCGCCTCGCCATCCCGCGCCGACGATCCCTTCGGCACGCTCGAAGCCGTGCCGCCCCTGTCCGGCCTGCGGCCTGCGCCCGCTCCCTGCCAGACGCCCGACCTGACTCGGCCGCTGGAACTGGCCGAGGTGGTCGACCTGGCGCTGTGCAACAACCCGCAGACGCGCCAGGCCTGGGCGGCCGCCCGCTTCCAGGCGGCGCAGGCCGGCGTCGCCGAGGCGGCCTTCCTGCCTTCGCTCTCGGCCAGCGCCGGCATCGCGCGCAACCGCAGCGACGGCCTGCGCGACGGCGACCCTTACACCCAGCGCAACGCCAGCCTCGGCCTCGGCTGGGTGCTGTTCGATTTCGGCGCACGCGCCGCCTCGCTGGAGAACGCGCGGCAACTCTACGCGGCCGCCGCCTACACGCGCGATGCGACGACGCAGGCGGTCTTCCTCGCCGCCATCCAGGCCTACTTCCAGCGCCAGGCGGCCGAGGCCGCGCTGCAAGCCAGCCTGCTGACGGAGAAGGCGGCGCTCGAGTCGCTCAACGCCGCCGAGGCGCGCTATCGCGTCGGCAGCGCCACCCCGGCCGACCGCCTGCAGGCGCGCACCGCCCATGCCCAGGCCGTGCTCGCGCGCATCGCCGCCGAGGGCCAGGCCAAGGCCGCCGAAGGCGCGCTGGCCAGCGTCGTCGGCAGCGATCCGACCCGGTCTCTGCGCTTGGCGCTGCTGCCGCCGGCCGCGCCGGACGCCGATTTCGAAACCGATGTGGCGCGGCTGATCGAGCAGGCGCGGGCGCAGCGGCCCGATCTGGCCGCGGCGGAAGCGCAATTCCGCGCCGCCGAGGCGGGCATCGACGCGGCCAGGGCAAGCCATCTGCCGACGCTGTCGCTCGGCGTCAATGCCGGCCGCAGCCAGATCGCCGGCCAGCCGGCGTTCGACAGCTCCAGCCTCGGCCTGACACTGAGCATTCCGCTGTTCAGCGGCTTCGCCACCACCTACCGGGTGGAAGCCGCCAAGGCCCAGGCCGAGCTGCAGGCGGCGCGGCGCGAGCAGCTCAGGCTGCAGGTCGCGCTCGATGTCTGGAACACCCACGCCGGCCTCGCCACCGCCACCCAGTCGGTGAAGACCGCCGCAGATCTGCTGGAAAGCGCCATCCAGTCCGAGCGCGTCGCCGCAGGCCGCTACCGGGCCGGCGTCGGCAGCATCCTCGACCTGCTCAGCGCCCAGGCGGCGCTGGCCAATGCGCGGCAGAGCCGCATCCTGGCCGACACCAGCTGGTACGTCTCGCGCTCCGCGCTCGCGCAGTCGCTCGGCGCGCTCGATGCCGGCCTGCTTTCCTCCCTTTCCCGCCCCGCCGCGGCGGGCGGCGCCGACAGGAACGAACGCCCATGACTCTCGCAAGGAAAACCGTCCTCATCATCGCCCTTGCCTGTCTCGCCGCCGGCCTGGCCTGGTATTTCTACGGCAACCGCGGCAGTGTCAAGCCGGAGAACCGCTACAAGACGCAAGCCCTCGCCAGGGGCGAGGTGACGCAGACGGTGTCGGCCAACGGCACGCTCAACCCGGTCACCCTGGTCAATGTCGGCACCCAGGTCTCCGGCACGGTGAAGCGCCTCCATGTCGACTTCAACGACCAGGTCAGGCAAGGCCAAGTCCTCGCCGAGCTGGACGACTCGATCTATTCCGCCCAGGTGCGGCAGAGCGACGCCAGCGTCGCCAACGCCCAGGCCGCGCTGGCGCTGGCGCGCGCCAGCGCGGCGCGCCTGCAAGAGCTGTTCCGCGACGAATATGTCTCGCGCCAGGAACTCGACCAGGCGGTGCAGGCGCGCGCCTCGGCAGAAGCGCAACTTCGGCTGGCGAAGGCGCAGAACGACCGCGATCGCGCCAACCTCGGCTACTCGGTGATCCGCTCGCCCGTCTCCGGCGTCGTCATCGCCCGCCAGGTGGACGTCGGCCAGACGGTCGCCGCCAGCTTCCAGACGCCGACGCTGTTCCAGATCGCGCAGGACCTGACGCAGATGCAGATCTACACCACCTTCGCCGAGGCCGACATCGGCGCCATCCGCGTCGGCCAGGCGGTGCGCTTCAACGTCGATGCTTTTCCCAATCGCAGCTTCAACGGCAAGGTGAAGCAGTTGCGGCTCAACCCGACGACCCAGCAGAACGTCGTCACCTACAACGTCGTCGTCGAGGTGGACAATCCCGAGCAGCTGCTGCTGCCGGGCATGACGGCCTACGTCAACATCGCCGTGGCGCACAAGTCGGACGTCCTCCTTCTGCCCAACACGGCCCTGCGCTTCAAGCCGGCCGATGCGGACAAGGAAAAGGCTGCCGCTTCCCCCGTGGCGGCGGCAGGACCGGCTGCCGGCGGGCGTCCCGGCGGCGGCGAGCGGCAGCGGCGCGACGCCTCGACCGGCACCGTCCATGTCCTCGAAAACGGCAAGCTGAAGGCGGTGAGGGTCGGCGTTGGCATCACCGACTCGCGCTTCACCGAGGTGCTCGGCGGCGAACTGAAGGAAGGCGACAAGGTCGTCATCGGCGAAAACCTGCCGGCGGCCGCGCCCGCCTCGTCGAGCACCTTCCGCATGAGAATGTTCTGATGGCCGAGGCCCTGATCCGGGTCGAAGGGCTGGACAAGGCCTACGACACCGCGGCCGGGCCGTTTCCCGTGCTGCGGGACGTGAACCTGGCGATCCGGCCGGGCGAGTTCGTCGCCATCATGGGGCCTTCCGGCTCGGGCAAGTCGACCTTCATGAACATCCTCGGCTGCCTCGACCGCCCCAGCGGCGGCCGCTACTTCCTCGCCGGCAGCGAAGTGGCGGCGCTCGACAAGGACCAGACCGCCGCCTTGCGCAACCGCACCATCGGCTTCGTCTTCCAGGGCTTCAACCTGCTGCCGCGCATGAGCCTCGCCGATAACGTCGCCCTGCCCCTGATCTACTCCGGCCACGGTCATGCCGAGCGGCGCGCCCGCGCGCAGGAGATGCTCGACAAGGTCGGCCTCGGCCGCTACGCCGACTCCCTGCCCAGCCGCATCTCCGGCGGCCAGCAGCAGCGCGTGGCGATCGCCCGCGCGCTGGTGAACCGGCCGCAGCTGATCCTCGCCGACGAGCCCACCGGCAACCTCGACAGCCACACCAGCGAGGAGATCATGGGCATCTTCAACGCCCTCAACGACGAGGCCATCACCATCGTCCTCGTCACCCACGACAGCAATGTCGCCGCCCATGCCAAGCGCCTGGTGCGCTTTCTCGACGGGCGGATCGTGCACGACGCCGCCACTCCGCCGCGCCAAGGCTCGGATACTGCGAGCCATTTTCACCTCCTTCCCGTGGAAGGAGGCCGGGGGGAAGACCCACCCTCCCCCTTGAGCGCAGCGAGCCCCAGTCACCCCCTTCCCCGGGAAGGGGGCCGGGGGGATGGCTCTTCTCTCCTTCCACGGGAAGGAGGTCGGGGGGAAGGCCCACCCTCTTCGAGCGAAGCGAGCCCCAGTCACCCCCTTCCTCGGGAAGGGGGTTGGGGGGAAGGCCCACCCTCTTCGAGCGCAGCGAGCAGCCGTCACCCCCTTCCCCGGGAAGGGGGTCGGGGGGAAGGTCCCAAATGCTAGGCGCCATGCTCCACGAGGCCTGGCGCGCCATGGGCGCCAACCGCCTGCGCACCCTGCTCACCATGCTCGGCATGGTGATCGGCGTCGGCGCCGTCGTGCTGATGATGGCCATCGGCCAGGGCGCGCAATACTCCGTGGCGCAGACCATCAGCTCGATGGGCAGCAACATCTTCGTCGTCCTCTCCGGCTTCACCTCGGTCGGCGGCGTCAGGAGCGGCGGCGGCAGCGCGCCGACCCTGACGGTGGCCGACGCCAACGCCATCGCCGAACTCGACGGCGTCGACACCGTGGCGCCGGTGCACTGGGGCTCGGTGCAGATGGTGTACGGCCCGAACAACTGGAATTCCTGGGTGCAAGGCACAACGCCGAGCTACCTCGACGCCCGCTCCTGGCCGATCGCCGACGGCGCCGGCTTCACCGACTCCGACGTACGCGCCGCCACCCGCGTCGCGCTGATCGGCCTCACCGTGGCGCAGAACCTCTTCGCCGACGAGAACCCGGTCGGCAAGACCTTCCGCATCGGCCAGGCGCCCTTCACCGTGCTCGGCGTGCTGGCGCCGAAGGGGCAGAATCTCGACGGCCGCGACCAGGACGACCTCGTCGTGCTGCCGATCACCACCGCCCAGCGCAAGGTGTTCGGCACGCCCTTCCAGGGCTCGGTGCGGCAGATCCTCGTCAAGGCGGCCTCGGCCGAGGCGATGCCGGCGGTGGAGCGCTCGATGGAAGCCCTGCTGCGCCAGCGCCACCGCATCCGCGAAGGCGCCGACGACGACTTCACCATCCGCAACCTGACCGCCGTCGCCGACACCGCGGCGGAGACGACGCGCGTCATGTCGCTGCTGCTCGGCGCCATCGCCTCGGTGTCGCTGCTGGTCGGCGGCATCGGCATCATGAACATCATGCTGGTGTCGGTCACCGAGCGCACGCGCGAGATCGGCATCCGCATGGCCATCGGCGCGCGTGAGCGCGACATCCTTGCCCAGTTCCTGCTCGAGGCCATCATCATCTCGGTGATCGGCTGCGCCATCGGCCTGTTCGTCGGCATCGGCGGCGCCTTCCTGGTGAACCAGCTGGCGAAGACGACCGTTGTCGTCTCCGGCAGCTCGGTCCTGGCCTCCTTCGCCGTCGCCGCCGGCGTCGGCATCTTCTTCGGTTTCTACCCGGCGAAGAAGGCCGCCCGCCTCGACCCTATCGAAGCCCTGCGCCACCAGTAGCGCTTTCCACCGCCTTAAACGCACCGCCTTCAACGCAGAGTGCGCGAAGGCGCAAAGGTCGCAAAGATTTTGAATTTCTTCATCGCGCGGCAACCGCATTCGACACAGAGGCACAAAGAACACAGAGTCAATCAGGCCGGAATGCTTTTCTCTGTGTTCTCTGTGTCTCCGTGTTCTCCGCGTTTAAAGAGGCTTGCGTCTTCGCGCCCTTTGCGCCTTTGCGACCTTTGCGTTGAGAGAGGTTTTCGTCTTTGCGGCGTTGAAAGAGATTCATGAAAAGCGAACCGCCTTCAACGCAAAGACGCGAAGATCGCAAAGTTACGAAAACGATTGCGATTTTCTTTACCCGCCTTGCCCCCTTGCGGATTTTGCATAGAAGAAGGTTTGAAATCTCGATTTTCTTTGCGTCCTTTGCGCCTTTGCGACCTTAGCGTTGAAAGAGGTTCTCCCGCCTGGAACCTGGTCTTCGCCATCCCGCACACCCGGCGCCGACCCTCCTGGGCAATAATGCGCCTGCCATGGCCGAGGAAATCGAGATCAAGCTCGCGCTGCCCGAACCATCGCAGCGCGCCCTGCTGCGCCACCCGCTGCTGCGCGCGGCGGAAAGGCTGCCGACACGCAAGCTGGCCAGCATTTATTACGACACCCCCGCCCTCGACCTGCATCGCCGCGGCATCGCCCTGCGCACGCGGCGCCAGGCTGGGCGCTGGCTGCAGACGGTCAAGTGTGCCGGCTTCGCGGGCGGCGGGCTGTCGCAGCGTCCCGAATGGGAACAGCCCTTTTCCGGCCGCTTCGATTTTTCCGCCGTCGATGACGCCGAAGCCCGAGAGCTGCTGGAGCGGGCGCGCGATGAGGGCCGCCTAGAAGTCGTCTTCGAGACGGTGTTCACCCGCCGCAGCTGGCGCCTGCGCCCGAAGAGCGGCAGCGCCGTCCTCCTCATGCTCGACCATGGCTGGATCGCCGCCAGCGGGCGGCGCGAGGCTCTCGGCGAAATCGAGATCGAGCTGGAGGAAGGCGACCCGGCCTGCCTCTTCGACGTGGCCCGCGTACTCGCCGCGGAGCTGCCGCTGCAGCCGGAGCAGCGCGCCAAGGCCGAGCGCGGCTACCGGCTGCGCGCATGCGCTCCGCTGGTTCCGGTCAAGGCGACGCGCTCGCCGGTCCGGCCGGAGCAGGCGCCGCTCGAGGCCTTCGCCGCCATCGCCGTCGACTGCCTCGCCCAGTTCCAGGCCAACGCCGCCGGCATCGGCGAGCCGGATGCCGAGTTCGTCCACCAGATGCGCGTCGCCCTGCGCCGGCTGCGCTCGGCCCTGCGCCTGTTCCGCCCGCTGCTGCCCGACGGCCTGGAAGCGGCCGTCGCCCCGCCGCAGCGCGAGCTGGCGGCATGCCTCGGCCGGGCGCGCGACTGGGACGTGCTGGCCGAGGTCATCCTCGCGCCGGCAGTCCGCACCTTTCCCGGTGAGCCGCGCCTCGCCGCCCTCGCCGCCGCCGTCGAACGCCGGCGACTTGCGGCGCGCGCCGACCTGCCGGCGGCCTCGCAGGCCCGCCCGTTCATCCTCGCCCAGCTCGACATCGCCGCCTGCGCTTTTCGCCGCAGCGTCGTCGCGGACGCCCCTGCGCTGCCGGAATTCGCCGCGCGGCGCCTGGCGCGACTGCGGCGCAAGGCAATGGCGCTGGCGCAGGCGGCGCAGGACATGGATGCGCAGCGCCTGCATGGCCTGCGCATCGGCGTCAAGCGGCTGCGCTATGCCGCCGAGTTTCTCGCGCCGCTGTTGCGACGGCGCGACTTGCGCAAGGCGCTGGAGGTGCTGAACGATTTGCAGGACAGCCTCGGCGGGCTCAACGATCTCGCCCGCGCCGGGCCGCTGCTGGCGCAGTGCCTGGACGACGACCCGCGGCTGCGCGAAGCGGTGGCGCTGGCCGGCGGCTGGCACGGCCCGCGCCATGCGGCGCTGCAAGACCGGGCCCGCCGCGGCATGCGCCGCCTGCTGCGCCTGCCGTCCTTGCGGGCAGGCTGAGCGAATGGCCAAGGGCGGGAAATCCATGGACCTCCTCCTCTGGCGCCACGCCGAGGCGGAAGCCGGCACGCCCGATGCGGCGCGCCGGCTGACCTCGCGCGGGCGCAGGCAGGCGAAGGCCGTGGCGCGCTGGCTGCGGCCGCGCCTGCCCGCCGGCGCACGCATCCTCGCCAGCCCGGCCGTGCGTTGCGTGGAGACGGCCGCGGCGCTCGGGCTGCCCTTCGATCTCGAGGACAGGATCGGCACCTCGGCCGATGCCGCCGACATTCTCACAGCCGCCGGCTGGCCCCATGCCGGCGGCACGGTCGTCCTCGTCGGCCACCAGCCGGCGCTCGGCCGCGCGGCGGCGCTGCTGCTGGCCGGCGAGGCCGCCGACTGGCGCGTGAAGAAGGGCGGACTGTGGTGGTTCAGGTGGCGACTGCGCGGCGGCGCTGGCGAGACCGTGCTGAGGGCGATAATGGCGCCAGATCTGGCCTAGCCAGAAACAGCTGCTGAATGCGGCTGACGGCTTGCTGCAATTCAACTGGATTTTCACATGCTGACAAGTATCCGTATGACGACAACCCAAGTATGACGCCCCCTCTCGACGCCAGGCTCGCCCGCAGCCGCTGGTGCCGCTCGGCAGAGTTCGCCGACGCCCTCTGATGGGGATGACGGACGTGTTGTCCCGCATCCGCACACCCCTCGCGGCCTGACATTCCGTATTACACGACATCATATTCCGTGTTATCGGGTATCATATTCCGAATTGCACGCCACCATGAGCCGCCATGGCCCCGTCCACATCGCTTTATCCGCGCCTGATTGCAAGCCGCCTTGCCGAAGCCCTCGCGGACACCCCCGTCGTGCTCGTCGCCGGCCCCCGTCAGGCGGGCAAAACAACCCTGGTTCGGCAGATGGCCGCCCAGCGCGGGTTGCGCTACCTCAACCTGGACGACGAACTCACGTTGCTGGCCGCCAGAGCGGATCCGGCAGGGACGATTCGCAGCCTGGATAGCGCCGTCATCGACGAGGTTCAGCGAGCCCCGCAACTTCTCCTGGCCATCAAAAAAAGCGTGGACGAAGATCGACGCCCGGGCCGTTTCCTCCTGACCGGCTCGGCGAACCTGATGATGCTGCCCACGGTAGCCGATTCGTTGGCAGGACGCCTGGAAACACTGACCCTTCTGCCGCTTAGTCAAAGCGAAATCCACCGCACCGAAACGAATTGGCTGGACGCTGCCTTTGCCGGTGCGCTGCCGGCGTCGCACAGGCCCTTGGTCGGGGATAGCCTGATCGGGGCCGTATGCCGCGGCGGCTATCCTGAGGCGCTCGCCCGCGACACGGCACGCAGGCGCGCGGCCTGGTGCAAACAATACATCGATGCCCTCATCCGGCGCGACGTGCGGGACGTGGCCAGCATTGACAAACGGGACGAACTGCCGCGCTTCCTGCGCGCCCTGACCCAGGTTTCGGGGCAGTTATGCAACTACACGCAACTGGGCGGCCAGGTCGGCATCGACGGCAAAACCGCTTCCCGCTATATCGGCGTATTCGAACACATGTACCTGCTCAGACGAATAGAAGTTTGGGCCCGGAATCGGCTCAGCCGCGTCGTCAAAACACCCAAAATTCAATTCATCGACACCGGCCTGCTCGCCTCGCTGGCGGCGATCTCGCCCGAGGCATTGATGCTGGATCGCGGCCGTTTCGGTGCCGTTCTCGAAGCCTTCGTCTTCGGCGAGATCCTCAAGCATGCAGCCGCATCCGATGACGAATACCAGCTGCACTACTACCGTGACCACGATCAGGTCGAAGTCGATTTCGTCATTGAAAACGCTGCGGGCGATATCATCGGCGTGGAGGCAAAAACATCCGCAACCGTCAGGGAAAGCGATCTACGCGGCCTCAAGCGACTGGCCAGTCTGGCCGGAAAACATCTCAGACTTGGCATCATCCTGTATGACGGAAAAGAGACCTTGCCGGTAGGGGAAAACCTGTGGGCTGCGCCCATTTCAAGCTTGTGGGGGCAATAATGGGACACTCATGAAAGTCGCCGTGCCAAACCCCCTCGCCATCGCCGCCGGCCTCGCCCGCCATCGCTATCCGCTCGGCCAGCTCGTCAAGCGCGACGTGCTCTTGCGCTATCGCAGGGCCATGTTCGGCGTCCTGTGGATCTTCCTCAGTCCGCTGATTCTGCTGGCGATCTACGCCTGCGTTTTCGGCCACATCTTCCAGGCGCACTGGCCGCAGCAGCCCAAGGGCCTGCCCTTCCGGCTGATCCTCTACAGCGGCCTGATCGTCTTCAACCTCTTTGCCGAAACGGTGTCGCGCACCCCATTGCGGTGCGCAGCTTTCCCTCTTACGTCAAGAAGATCATCTTCCCGGTGAACATCCTGCCGCTGGTGCCACTCGGCGCCGCGCTGGTGCACGCCGCCTTCAACTTCCTCATTTTCGCGGCAGCCCTAGCCGTCACTGGCAACCTCACGCCCGGCATCCGGCGTGCTTTCGTGGTCTACCTGGCCAACAGCAACCGGCCGATCCATGAGGTGCTGTTCCCGACGCTGCGGGACATCCGCCACGACCACGAGCACAACTTCCAGGGCATGACGGCCAAGCCGGTGCCGCTCGACGCGCTGCTTGCCGCGCGCGAGCGCATGATGCGCGAACTCCAGCAGAAACTGGATGACAACGAGCGACGCTTCCTGCTGCCGCTGGTTACGGGCGCGCCCGACTGGCACGTGACAAAGAGCGGACTGTGGAGATTCGGGTGGCGGCGGCGCGGTGACGCTGGCGAGACCGCGTCGAGAGCGATGGTGGCGCCGGATCTTGCTTGAACGCAGGAAACATCATACTATGGGCGTATGTCAATGCAAATATGGGTAGCCGTATGAAGACAACCATAGAGATATCAGACGCCCTCATGGAACAGACGCGACGCCTCGCCGCGCGCGAAAACACCACCTTGCGCGCCCTGGTCGAGCAAGGCCTGCACAAAGTCATCGCCGACAAGAAGCGCGCGGCCGGATTCCGCCTGCGCCGCGCCAGCTTCAAGGGCCAGGGCTTGCAGCCGCCGCTGCAAGACGCCGGCTGGGAGCGCGTCCGCGACATGAGCTACGAAGGTCGCGGCGGATGATCGCAGTCGACACGAATCTGCTGGTCTACGCCCATCGGGAGGACTCACCCTTTCATGAACGGGCCTACGCCAGCATCGATCGGCTCGCGGGAGGCCGCGCTGCCTGGGCGATTCCATGGCCTTGCCTGCACGAGTTCTTTGCCATCGTGACCCATCCGCGCATCTACGCGCCACCCACGCCACCTGCGGCCGCCCTCGACCAGATCGATGCCTGGCTCGAATCACCCTCTCTCATGCTGTTGAGCGAAAGCGGAGAGCACTGGCCGCTGCTGCGCGAGCTCATCGATTCCTCGCGCATCACCGGCCCCCAGGTGCATGACGCACGCATCGCTGCGCTGTGCCTGCGCCACGGGGTGCGCGAGCTATGGACGGCCGATCGCGACTTCTCACGCTTTCCGCAGCTTTTCGTTACCAATCCGCTTGTCGGGAAATAGGCTGCCGCCTTGGCCATCGTCGGTCTTGCACATCTAGAAGGCACGCCGGATACGATACCCCGTCGTCACTTTGCGCAAGCGCTGGCAGGCGAAGGCCGAGGCGCGCTGGCTGCAATGACGCCTGCCGGCCGGTGGGTGAAAAAGAGCGTGCTGTAGTGGTTCAGGTGGCGGCTGCGCCGTGGCGCTGGCGAGAGCGTGCTGAGGGTGGTGATGACGCCCGATCTGGCCTAGGCGTGAGTTCTGACGCCGCCGTTACCCTTGGCGGTTTTCTTCCATGCACCATTCCTGCTTCGTCATTTCTTGCAAATTAACAATTAATTTGTTAAATACAAGAAATGATCGAGCGCCGCCAGACGTCCCTCCTTGCCCGCCGGCTCGTTGAATACCCCGCCGTGGCCCTGGTCGGGCCGCGCCAGTGCGGCAAGACCACGCTGGCCCGCGCCTTCGACGGCGATTATTTCGACCTGGAACAGGAAGCGGACCGGCTGCGCCTCGATCTGGAATGGCCACGGCTGGCGGCCGGGCGGCGGCTGGCGATCCTCGACGAAGCGCAAGCCTGGCCGGAGATCTTCAACCGCCTGCGTGGCGCCATCGATGCCGAACGCAAGCGCAATGGCCGCTTTCTGCTGCTCGGCTCGGTGGCGCCTTCGCTCATGGCCCGGGTGTCCGAATCGCTCGCCGGCCGCCTCTCCCTGGTGGAATTGACGCCTTTCCTGCTCACCGAGTTGCCGACGGCCGCGGCGCGGGAGCGCCTGTGGCTGTGCGGGGGCTATCCCGACGGTGGCGTGCTGAAGCCGGCGAGATTTCCGCAATGGCAGGCGGACTATCTCTCGCTGCTCATCCAGCGCGACCTGCCCGACTGGGGCTTGCCGGCCAAGCCGCAAGTGACGCGGCGTCTGGCGCACATGCTGGCCGCCGTGCATGGTCAAGTCTGGAACGCCTCGCAGATCGGGCAAAGCCTCGGCCTGAATTACCAGACCGTGAACAGCTACCTCGACTTTCTCATCGGCGCCTTCCTGGTGCGACGGCTGCCGCCCTGGCACGGCAACGCGCGCAAGCGCCTGGTGAAATCCCCGAAAATGTATTGGCGCGACAGCGGGCTGCTGCATGCCTTGCTGCGCGCCGGCGACCGCCATGCCTTGCTGGCGCAGCCTTGGGTCGGCGCAAGTTGGGAGGGCTTCGTCATCGAGCAAATTCTCGGCACGCTGCAAGCAGCCGGGCAGCCCATCGAAGCCTTCTTCTTCCGCACCAGCGACGGCCACGAACTCGACCTGGTGCTGGAGCGCCCCGCCGGGCGCTGGGCCATCGAAATCAAGCTCACGGCCGACCCCAGCCCCGCCGACACCGCCCGGCTCGACAAGACCGCCGACATGATCGATGCAGCGCGGCGCTTTCTCGTCTCGCAGACCCCGCGCGTCATCGAAGGCCCGCGCACCGCCTCGTGCAATCTGGCGTGGCTTCTCGACCGGCTGTGATCGGATAGACAACGCCCGGCGCTTCTCACCTCGGAACAGCGGCTTGATGCAGCCGTCGGATTACTGTCATTCAGCTATATTGCTACTGGTATATGGGTGCCCAAATGAAGACGACCATAGAGATATCCGATGCGCTGATGGATCAGGCTCGCCGCCTCGCCACGCGCGTAAACGCCACCCTGAGCGCCCTGGTAGAGCAAGGCCTGCACAAGGTCATCACCAACAAGAAGCGCGCGGCCGGGTTCCGCCTGCGCCGCGCCAGCTTCAAGGGCAAGCGCTTACAGCCGCCGCTGCAAGACGCCGGCTGGGAACGCATCCGCGAAATTAGCCACGAAGGCCGCAGTGGATGATCACAGACGACACAAACCCGCTTGTCGGGAAATAGGCTGCCTCCTTGACCATCGGCGGTCTCGCCCATCCAGACGGCGCGCCGGATACGATACCCCGTCGTCACTTTGCGCAAGCGCAGGCAGTCGAAGGCCGTCGCGCGCTGGCTGCAATGACGCCTGCCGGCCGGTGGGTGAAAAAGAGCGTGCTGTAATGGTTCAGGTGGCGGCTTCGCGGTGGCGCTGGCGAGACCGTCTTGAGAGCGGTGCTGGCGCCAAGTCTTGTCCGCCCCGATCGAGCTTGAGGGCAGACTCGCCGAACGTCAGCGTTCGCCTGCAGCCGCACGCGCCTTTCGGGTCATCTCGATGATGCTTGCCATCGATTCCTGGCCGTCGAGCACATTGCCTTTCGGCGTTCCATATTCGAGGCGCAGATTGTCATCGCTTGAAACAAGATAGTGAAGCGGCACGGCTGCCTTCGCGATGAGCGCGTCCGTGGCGGCCGGATCCAGAAGGTCATCCTCCGCCAGGACACTGAAGCCTTTCGGAAACAGCGGCCGTAAGTGCTTCAGGCCGGCGGCCTCCTCGAGCTTGCGCGCGTGCTGCGCTGACGGCACGGCAGCGACATCGTTGCTGGCCACAAGAATGCCCTGGCCTCCGATCAGATACAGCCAGACGTAGCGGAATTCGGACCGGATGGTGGCGATGATGGTCAGGAAGTCCTCGCTGCGCATGTGATGCAGCTGAACCCATTGCTGCAGGACGCCGCCATCGGCGAGGCGGGCTTTCGCCAGCTGGTAGAACTCGCGGTTGTAGAGCGAGGCTGCGCCGGCAAACCAGATCGACGAGATTTCCATGGAGATGAGATCGTACTGCCGTTCCTGCAGGAGCAGATAGTTGCGCCCGTCGGTGATGTAGGTGGCCACCCCCGGGGCTTGCGCAACCCGCTTGTTGATGCCTTCGAAGTGCCGGTCCGCCATGCGGACAATGTCGCCGCTCAGCTCGACGATGTCCATCCGGGCGAAGCTCGCATCATGCAGGGTGCGGGCGCTCATGCCCGTGCCATAGCCGATGACCAGTGCTCGATCGCGCTTGCCAACATGCAACAGCGGCGCCAATGCAAAACCCGCCTGGGCGATCACCTCCCCGCCCTCGGCGTCGTTGCCCTGGAACTTGCCGTTTGTCAGCAGGGTCTTGATCGGTTTTCCACCGGCTTCTTCGCGCAACACGACTGTCGTCAGCCCGCCGTCGATGCTCTCGGCATGGTCGATCGCCCGGCCGAACCCTTGCGCCATGAAATAGACGTTCGCGCCGGTTGACAGCAAGGAATAATCCAGCGTGGAGGGCTGCGGGATCAGCAGCAGGGCGGCAGCCGGCAGTGGAAGCAGCGCCAGCTTGCGCCGCCCGGCAGCCCAGTACGTCGTCAGCAGCGCCAAAGCCAGGGCCACGATGGCCGAAAGCTGGATCGAGCGCAGGGCGCCGAGCAGAGGAAGCAGCACGAAACCGCCGAGCAGGACGCCGGCAATATTGCCCGCCGTGTTGAGGGCCATTGCACGGCCGAGCATCGTCATCCTGCGTGACGGAAAGGCGCGGCCGACAGCTTCGAAGGCAACGGGATACAGCATGCCGATGAAGATCGACGGCGGCAGCATCACCAGAGCGCAAACGGTGGCGCGAACGAATTCGCGCGACGGGAAGCGCGTTGCTCCGGGGTATCCCGCAAAGTCGGAAAAATACGAAGGGATATGGTTCCAGGAAAAGACTCCGGCCAGCAGCACGATGGCGAATCCTGTCTCCAGCCAGGCGAGCAGCACGGCGAGCGACCACTTCGTCGCAAGCAGGCGGCGCGCCAGCATGGCGCCAATCGACAGGCCTGCAAGGAAGGTCGACAGCATCAGGGAGAAGGCATAGGCGCTGTTGCCTGCCACCACCGCCAGAAGATGGATGTAGTCGATCTCGAGAATGAGCGTCAGGACGCCGCCAATCGCGAGGATTACAATTGCCAGCCAGCCAATCGACTGGTGAGACTCCAGAGTCGCAGACTCACTGCCATGGCCAGTCGGGCCAGCGGCGGCTGCATCCAGACGCCCTCGCGCCAGCCGCAGCCCGGCATAGGCGACGCTGAAATTCAAGGCGGCGGCAAGCAGCGTGGATTTCAAAACGCCAAAGGCCGGCAGCAGGAGATAACCGGCAAGCAAGGCGCCCAGCGCGGCGCCCAGGGTATTTGCGCCGTAGAGAAGCGCGACCGAGACACCCAGCGTTTCGCGCCGGTCACCAAGGTAGCGGGCCAGCAGCGGCAGCGTCATGCCCATCAGCAGCGTCGGCGGCAGCAGAACCGCCGCGCCGAGGGAAAAACGCAGGACAGTCAGGCCGGGCGCATCCGGCGCGAAACCACCGGCAAGGGCAGCATAGACGTTACGCATGGCCGGAAAGATGAGCGGCGTCAGGACACTGTAAAGGCCGATGCCCAGTTCGCAAAGCGCGAAACCGACCAGCGGCCGCCGCGTGCGCTCGGCCAGCCATCCGCCTGCCCACGCGCCCAGCGCCAGGCCGCACATGTAGGTCGCCAATACGGTGTAGGTTGCAAGCGCCGTGCTGCCAAAGGCCAGCGCCAGCGCCTTGGCGTATACCACTTCATAGACCAGCCCGGCGAATCCGGAAAAGACGAAGACGGCAACGACAGTCAGAACCTCGCGCGAATGAATCATGCCTTGTGCAGCCTGCGCCGTCTCCAAGACTCCAGGTACTCGGAGGGAAGCCTTCAAGCGGCGGAACATTGCCACGCCAACCGCCACGGTAGCCAGTTCCGCCACTGGCACCAGCCAGGGCGCTGCCAGCACGATATCGATGCCGAAGCGGAGGAACAGCATCCAGAGCAGCGCCAGCACGGCGCCGGCAACGATGACCGGTCGGCGCGAAGCGGCATCGCCGCCGCGCATGCTGAAGCCGAGAATGGCAAGGATGAGCGGGATCGAAACGACCAGGTCGACCAGATAATGCTCGCCAAGCCCCAGGGTCGCCAGGATGTTCAGACCGAGCAGGACGGCAAACAGGTTGCGAATCCATCGAATTTCGAAAAATTGCGAGATCAGCCAGAAACCGAAGGCCCAGCCGAAGTGCATCGAAGGCACGCCATTGCGGGCAACCGGCTGCAGCACGATACCCAGCGTCGTCACGGCTTCCGCCGGCGGCACCGACAGGGGAAACGCCTTGCCGAAGAGATGGGCAGGGCCCGCCACAGGAGCCAGATGATAGGCAATCGAGGCGAACAACGCAGAAATCGCCCAGAACCAGAGCAGGCTGATGTTGATCCGCCGCGGATAGCGCACGCTCAAGGCATAGAGCACCGCGAAGCCCAATGGCATGGCGTCATATGCGAAAGTGATGGCATAACGAAAAGCAGGGAAGGATTCCCGCCACAGACCCAGTATGACGCTCGGCTGGAAGCCGAGCGACGCGTCGAAGTGAAACGCCACCGCATCGAGGGTGGCTGGGTGGAGCAGTGAAGTCAAACGTAAAGACGCATAGGGCAACGGCATAAAAAGCAGAAAGTAGAGGATGAACCCTAGCAGCACCCTTAGGGAGGCTTCCTGTGCAGGGGGAGCCATCCGCCAGACAAGCACGAGCGTCAGCAGGGCCGAGCAACCAAGACCGGCAAGAACAGAAAATAGATAATGCGTGAAAAGAGACGTGCCTTCAGGCGGCGGGCCGGCGAAGGCAAGATATGCCCCAGCCAGAGCCAATCCAGCTGCCACAGTCAAAAGAAACAGTCGTGAGGGCAGTACGGCGGAAAAGACCAGCAGGACAAAGGCGTAGAACGCGGCGAAGCCGTAACGCGGGAAAAGATGGCTTTCACCCAGCTCGGCATAAGGCACCGGCACCACTCCGGCCAGCGACAGCAGCAGCTGGGTCAAGAGGAAAACACCCAGCAGGGGGATCAGTCGCGCCTGCTCGGCGCGCATTTCAGAATAGTCCATGCGACTTCCACATCACGCGAATTTGGGCACCACCATCACGTCAACAAAAAAGCAGGCTCGGGCGCATGCCCGAACCTGCCCGTTTGCGAAGCGCCTGCGATTACTTGCAGGAAGACGGCCGATATTTGGCCGTGACCGTGCCGCTGCAGGCCCAGCTAAGGACGCCGGTGCCGGCATCGGCGGTGGGCGTCAGGGTGATCGTCTGGGTGTTGATGTTCGAGTTCGCGCCGGCACCAAAGGTTGCGGTAATCACGCCGGACGCTCCAATTGCAGTGCCCGAAACGTATTTGCCCACGGCACCGCCGTAACCAGCCGCTGCACTGCTCCCCGGCAGACTGCCATTGGTCTGGTAGTACTCGGCAACATTGACCTTGGCGCCATCGGCAAGGCCGATGCCTTCCGTTACCTGTGCGCGGATGGTGTAGTCCTGGTACGCCGGCAGCGCAACGGCGGCAAGAATGCCAACGATCGCAACCACGATCATCAGTTCGATAAGAGTGAAGCCTTTTTGCATCGCTTTCATGTGACTCTCCTTTTCAGTTTGACGATATGAACCGGGATCCTGAATTTTCCCGACCACGGATCATATGTAGCAAATCGCATGCCAGCCCTTGACTTGGTTTTGCGTGTTGTTTTTACGGTATTTTTATACTGGTGTCGCATTTTGCCGACGCTTTCACGTTAGGTTGTGACAATTCAGGGCAGTTTTTTGCATTGCCTTTTCATGTTCCGAGACCAAATCGTGACGCTTGAATCTGACGGATAACAATGGATGAAAATGAAACAGGCTGTCAAAGACGGCTTGAATTGGCATCGAGTCGGTGGCCGAGGCATGCAGCATCGTGAAATCACGGCCGTAACAGGCATCTGACTGACGAGGATTACCGGGTTTTGGATCCATGCCTCTTCCACATCCTGCCGGGAAGGATTCCGGCCCTCGCATCGACGAAAAAGCAGGTTCGGGCGCATGCCCGAACCTGCCCGTTTGCGAGGAGCCTGCGATTACTTGCAGGATGACGGCCGATACTTGGCCGTAACCGTGCCGCTGCAGGCCCAGCGTAGAACACCGGTGCCGGCATCGGCGGTGGGCGTCAGGGTGATCGTCTGGGTGTTGATGTTCGAGTTCGCGCCGGCACCAAAGGTTGCGGTAATCACGCCGGACGCTCCAATTGCAGTGCCCGAAACGTACTTACCCACGGCACCGCCGTAGCCGGCCGCTGCGCTAGTCGTTGGCAGGCTGCCATTGGTCTGGTAATACTCGGCCACATTGACCTTGGCGCCATCGGCAAGGCCGATGCCTTCCGTTACCTGTGCGCGGATGGTGTAGTCCTGGTACGCCGGCAGCGCAACGGCGGCAAGAATGCCGACGATCGCAACCACAATCATCAGCTCGATAAGAGTGAAGCCCTTTTGCATCGCCTTCATATATTTCTCCCTTGAAAACAAAAAATAACGTGGTCAATATGCGGTTCCTCTCGGATCCTGACATTTACCATGCAATGACCATGCCACTTTTTCGTGCGATGTAACTTGCTGTTTTCACTTGGAATTATAAATTCGCGCTTTTAAAGAGTGCATTTCTGGTTTTGTAGTGACCATTCACGGCAATTTTTGCTGCCCGGAATTACCGCTATCGAAACCGGGGATATTGCCCTCATCCACCTCGTCGATCAGCTGCGGATCGAGGAAGCGCTCGGCGTATTTCAGATAGACCTTCTGCCGCACGAAGACGTCGAAGAGGTCGGGGTCGATGTGGCCGTTGAGGCGGAACTTGCCGAGGATCTCGAGCGACTCTGACAGGGTCTTGCCGCGCTTGTAGGGCCGGTCGCGGGCGGTGAGGGCCTCGAAGATGTCGGCGATGCCCATGATGCGCGCCTGGACGCTCATCTGCTCGCGGCGCAGCCCCTTCGGGTAGCCCTTGCCGTCCATGCGCTCGTGGTGGCCGCCGGCGTACTCGGGCACGTTGGCGAGGTGCTTCGGCCAGGGCAGCTGCTCGAGCATCTTGATGGTGGCGACGATGTGGTTGTTGATGGTCTCGCGCTCGGCGCGGGTCAGGGTGCCGGCGGGAATGGCGAGGTTCTCGATCTCGTCAGCACTGAGGAAATCGGCCGGCGCGCCATCGACCCCGGTCCAGCGGCAGCCGGTGCCGATGCGGCCGACGCGCGCCTGGTCCTCGGCGCTCATGGCCTCGGAGCCGATGTTGGCGTGGCGCAGGAACTCGCGGTCGTCGTCGAGTTGCCGCAGCGTTTGCGCCAGTTCCTCCTCCAGCCTGGCCTCGGCCGCCGCGTCGCCCGCCGGGCGCAGGGCGAGCCGCGCCTCGAGGGCGGCGATGCGCGCGTCGCGCTTGAGCACCTCGAAGCGGGTGTCGACGAGATGGATGCGGTCGCACAGGGTCTGCAGCTTGGTCGCCTTGTCGACGACGTGCACCGGCGTCGTCACCTTGCCGCAGTCGTGCAGCAGGCCGGCGATCTTCAGCTCGTAGCGGTCCTTGTCGCTCATGGCGAAGTCGGCCAGCGGCCCCTCGCGGGTGTCGTTCACCGCCTCGGCCAGCATCATGGTCAGCTCGGGCACGCGCTCGCAGTGCCGGCCGGTGTAGGGGGACTTCTCGTCGATGGCGACGTTGATCAGGCGGATGAAGGACTCGAACAGCTTCTCCAGCTGGTCGATGAGCTGGCGGTTGGTCAGGGCGATGGCCGCCTGCGAGGCGAGCGACTCGGCGAGGCGCTGGTCGGCGGCGGAAAACGGCACGATGGCGCCGCTGTCGCCGTCGATGGCGTTGATCAGCTGCAGCACGCCGATCACCGTGTTCTCGTGGTTCTTCATCGGCACCGTGAGGAAGGAGCGCGAGCGGTAGCCGGTGCGCTGGTCGAAGCGGCGCGTGCCGGAGAAGTCGAAGCCCTCGGCCTCGTAGGCGTCGGCGATGTTCACCGTCTGCTGGTGGATGGCGGCGTAGGCCGCCACCATCGAGTTGTTGTCCTCGCCGCTTTCCGTGCGCAGCGGCAGCGGCGGCAGCGTCACCGGGTTGCCCGAGGTGCCGCCGAGGGCGATCTTCAGGCTGTCGTTGTGCATGATCTCGAAGCGCAGGAAGCGCTCGTCCTCGCTCATGCGGTAGAGGGTGCCGCCCTCGGCATGGGTGATCTGCTTGGCGGCGACGAGGATGCGCTCGAGCAGCCGGTCGATGTCGCGCTCGTGGGAGAGGGCGGCGCCGATCTCGTTGAGGCGCTCGAAACGCTTGAACAGGTCGTCGAGGGTATCGTTCGGCATGGTTGCGCGTTTCGGGTTTCGAGTTTCGGGTTTCGGGTTTCGAGTTTCGGGTTTCGAGTTTCGGGTTTCGAGTTTCGCGTTGCGAGTTATGCGTCGCGCGATTTCGACCCGGATTTGTCGCGCGGGCGATCCGACCCGGTTCTCTTGAACTTGCTGCCGCGAATCTCGCTTTGGGCGAGATACCTGATAAACCCCCCGATCATGTTGGCCGTCTCCGTTGTCTCTCTCCTCAAGGACTCGAACGCCTCATCGGATAGGTAACCTTGATCATGGGCAATATGCAACTGCGTCTTCAATTCGCCGCTCGATCCCTTGGCGATGGACAGGAACTGGATGAATTCCGGGCGCCCGCCACGCTCGAAACCCTCCGCAATATTGGATGGAATCGATATCACGGAGCGCCGTATCTGGTTACAAAGGGCATGGTCGCTTGCGAACGGTTCCTTCCTGGTGGCGGCATAGACGCCCCTGGCCAGCTCGCGCGCCCGCTGCCAGACATCCAGCTCTTCGAAACTCGTCACCGTCGCCATTCAAGAACGTATGGCCCTAATCCGTTTGGAGTTGCGAGTTGCGGGTTTCGGGTTTCGCGTTTCGGGTTTCGAGTTTTGCGTTTCGCGTTCCGAATTAATCCCCGACACCCTCTAACCTGTCCTGCGGGACGGTTCAGTCCGGCAACGGCATTTTCCTTCCTGATTACCAATGAGGCTCAGCCAGTGAGCCAGTGGGGGTAGCAAACTGGCATCGCTTGATTTTCCAAGGAGATAAGCGATGCCGAAGAACAAGGTGCAATTTCAGCGGGGCATGGGTTTGCGCGAATTCATGGACAA
>CAUJIV010000089.1 GCA_963205435.1 Pseudomonadota bacterium | reverse complement strand
GACCACGATGCTTCTTCGGAATTGATCTTCACGAAGCAGCCCGACATGTCGACGTTCCAGGTCACCGAGTCGAAGATGAAGAACTCGGGTTCCGGCCCGAAGTAGGCGGTGTCGCCGATGCCGGTCGATTTCAGGTAGGCCTCGGCCCGCCGCGCGATCGAGCGCGGGTCGCGGTCGTAGCCCTTGCCGTCGGTCGGCTCGACGACGTCGCAGGTGAGCACCAGCGTCGTCTCGTCCATGAAGGGGTCGATGTAGGCGGTGGCCGGGTCCGGCATCAGCAGCATGTCGGAAGACTGGATGCCCTTCCAGCCGGCCATCGACGAGCCGTCGATGGCGTGGCCGTCCTCGAAGGTCCCGGCGCCGAAGCGTTTCACCGGCACGCCGACGTGCTGCTCCTTGCCGCGGGTGTCGGTGAAGCGGAAATCGACGAACTTGACTTCGCGGTCCTTGACCAGCTCGAGAACGTCTTGGGGAGACATCGCGTTTGCTCTCCTGAGGAATGGGCTCGCCGATGGCGGATGGGCGTATTCTATCTTGGCGCCAGCCTGCAGTTCAGGCTGACGCCGCGAAAAACGGGATCGCCCACCAGTTTCCCGGTGATGCGCGCCTCGAGGCGGGCGATGCGGGCGGCGTCGCGGCAGGCCTCGGGCGGCAGGAAGGCCTCGGCTTCGACCCGGTTGCCGAGGTAATGGAAAACCACCCGCTCGATGCCGCCGGCCTCCTCGCCGAGCAGGGCGACCAGGCGCGCCATCAGCACGGCTCGGTCGGGCAGCTCGATGCCGCCCGCCATCCGCTCCTCGTCCTCTTCGGCGTCGATGTGCACCAGCACGTCCGCCACGTCGGGATGCGCGGCCAGCACGCGCTGGCGGGCGCGTTCGCCCAGGCGATGGCCCTCGGAGACGCTGATGCGCGGATCGACCAGCAGGTGCGCGTCGACCAGCGCCTGGTGCGCCATGCGCCGGCTGCGCAACTCGTGCAGGCCGCGCACGCCCGGGGTGTTCCGCAGGGTGCGCGCAATGGCCTCGACCTCCTTGCCGTCGAGGCCGGTGTCGATCAGCTCCTGCAGCGAGTCCCACGCCAGCCTGAGCCCCATGCGCAGGATCATGAAGCCCATGGCCGCCGCCGCCAGCAGGTCGAGGAACAGCCAGCCCATGAGGGCGCCGGCGATGCCGGCCACCACCACCAGGGCCGAGGCGGCGTCGGCGCGCGTGTGCCAGGCATTCGCGCTGAGCAGCGGCGAGCGCAGGCGCCGCGCCACCCGCCGCAGGTAGCGGAACAGCGCCTCCTTGGCGGCGGCGGTGATGAGGGCCACCCAAAGCGCCAGCAGCTCGACCTGCGGCAATTCGGCCACCGCCTGCAGGCGCAGCGCCGCCTGCCAGAGGATGCCGAAACCGACCAGCGCCAGCGAGGCGCCGAGAATCAGCGTGGCCGCCGTCTCGACGCGGGCGTGGCCGTAAGGATGCTCGCGGTCGGCCGGATGGCTGCCCCGGCGATTGGCATAGAGCACGAGGAAGTCCGACAGCAGGTCGGAGAAGGAATGCAGGCCGTGCGCGACCAGCGACTGGGAATGCGCCAGCCAGCCGGCAATCAGCTGGGCGACGGTCAGCGCCAGGTTGAGGACGGCGGAGATCCAGGTGGCGCGGCTCGCCTCTCGGGCGCGCGCCGCGGCATCGGGGCGGCCGGCCGCCTCGCCCGAGCCTGCTTCGATCCTGCTCATGCCGCCATTCTAATCGGCGCGGCCGGATCGGGGAAATCCGGGCGCCGGGGAACGAATGCTAAAATCCGGCGTCAGAAGAATCCTTCGTTCAATCCTCCCGCCGGAACCGCCCGACCCCCAGCCCATGGAAGCCGCCATCCGCTTCGACCAGTTCAACGCCCTCGCCGACGACGAGGCGCGCGAGCGCATCGTCGCCGCCCGCCAGCGGCTCGGCGACCGCCTCGTCATCCTCTGTCACCATTACCAGCGCGCCGACGTCTATCGCCACGCCGACCTCACCGGCGACTCGCTCAAGCTCTCGCGCCTGGCCGCCCAGAGCGACGCCGAGTTCATCGTCTTCTGCGGCGTGCACTTCATGGCCGAGGTGGCCGACATCCTGTCCAAGCCCGAGCAGATTTCCATCCTGCCCGACCTGGCCGCCGGCTGCTCGATGGCCGACATGGCCAACCTCGCCAAGGTCGGCCGCGCCTGGCGCGAGTTGGACGCCGTCCTCGGCGGCGTCGAGTCGAAGGTCACGCCGGTCACCTACATCAACTCGGCCGCCGACCTGAAGGCCTTCTGCGGCGAACACGGCGGCATCGTGTGCACCTCGAGCAACGCCACCGCCATCCTCGAGTGGGCCTTCGCCCGTCGCGAGAAGGTGCTATTCTTCCCCGACCAGCACCTTGGCCGCTGGAGCGGCCACAAGATGGGCATCCCTCTCGAGGAAATGGTGGTCTGGAACCCCGACCTGGTGAACGGCGGGCTCAGCGACGACGAGATCCGCCGCGCCCGCATCCTGCTCTGGGCCGGCCACTGCTCGGTGCACCAGATGTTCCAGCCCGGCCACATCGAGAAGTGGCGCAAGGAGCATCCGGACGGCTTCGTCATCTCCCACCCGGAGACCAGCTTCGAGGTCTGCCTGCACTCCGACTATGTCGGCTCGACCGAATACATCATCAAGACCATCAAGGCGGCGCCGGCCAACACGCGCTGGCTGGTCGGCACCGAGCTGAACCTGGTCAGCCGGCTGGCCGAGGAAGTCCGCGCCGAAGGCAAGATCGTCCAGTTCATGTCGCCGATGGTCTGCATGTGCTCGTTCATGGGCCGCATCGACCCGCAGCACCTGGCCTGGTGCCTGGAAAACCTCGCCGAAGGCAAGGTCGTCAACCGCATCTCGGTGCCGCCGCACGAGGCGCGACTGGCGCGGCTGGCCCTCGACCGCATGCTGGCGGTGTCCTGAGCCGCAGCGTGGTCAAGCCCGCCGTCACCCGCCGCAGCAAGGCCGCCCCCGCGCGGCAGAAGGCCGCCGTGCGCAAGCTGCACATCTGCACCTACAACATCCACAAGGGCTTCTCGCAGTTCAAGGCGCGCATGATGATCCACGAGCTGCGCGACCGCCTGCACGGCCTCAACCCGGACATCGTCTTCCTGCAGGAGGTGCAGGGGCTGCATGCCCGCCATGCCGAGCGCCGCAGCGACTGGCCGGAGAGCGGCCAGCACGACTTCCTCGCCGAGGGCGTGTGGACCGACACCGCCTACGGCGGCAACGCCATCTACGATCACGGTCACCACGGCAACGCCGTTCTCTCCCGCTTTCCCATCCTCTCCTCGCACAACGAGGACATCTCCGAGCTGCGCTTCGAGCGGCGCGGCCTGCTGCACACGCAGATCTCCGTGCCCGGCTGGCGACAGCCCCTGCATTGCGTCTGCGTGCATCTCGGCCTCACCGCCGCGGCGCGCCGGCGGCAGATGCTGGCGCTGGCCGAGCGCATGGAAGCCCTCGGCGACGCCGACACGCCGCTCATCATCGCCGGCGACTTCAACGACTGGCACAATCGCGCCGGCAACCTGATCGCCGAGCGGCTCGGCCTGGTCGAGGTGTTCGGCGGCATCAACGGCCAGCCGGCGCGCAGCTTTCCGGCCAAGCTGCCGATGTTCCGCCTCGACCGCATCTACGTGCGCGGCTTTTCCATCGAGCGCAGCGAGGTGCATTTCGGCCGTCCCTGGTCGCGCATCTCGGACCACGCCGCCCTGTCGGCCCATCTGGCGCTGGCCTGAGGGCCGGCGATGCGGGCCGAGTATCTCGACGGCAACGCCATCACCCTGCTCGAGACCGGCGGCGACTTCTTCCCCGCCCTGATCGCGGCGATCGACGCCGCCCGGCACAGCTTCCAGCTCGAGACCTACATCTTCGAGGACGACACCGTCGGCGCCGCGGTGGCCGACGCGCTGTGCCGCGCCGCCCGCCGCGGCGTCGTCGTGCGGGTGCTGGTCGACGGCTTCGGCGCGGCGGATTTCGCCCGCGCGCTGGCGCCCCGGCTGAAGGCGGCCGGCGCCGGCGTGCTGGTCTATCGGCCCGAGATCGCCCGCTTCCGCCTGCACCGGGAACGGCTGCGCCGCCTGCACCGCAAGCTGGCGCTGGCCGACAGCCGCGTCGCCTTCGTCGGCGGCATCAACATCATCGACGACATCGACCCGGCGGCACCCGCGGCGCCGCGCTTCGACTACGCCGTGCGCGTCGAGGGGCCGCTGCTGGCGCCGATCCACCACAGCATGGCGCGCCTCTGGCAGCTGGTGTCGCTGACGCGGCTGCGGCGCGGCTTCCGCCCGTCGGCGCCGGTCTCGGCGAACTCCCGCGGCAGCCTGCGCGCCGCCTTCGTCGTCCGCGACAACCTGCGCCACCGCCACGACATCGAGAACGCCTACCTCGAGGCGATCGGCCGCGCCCGCTCGGAAATCCTCATCGCCAACGCCTACTTCCTGCCCGGCGGGCGCTTCCGCCGGGCGTTGCTCGACGCGGCGGCGCGCGGCGTCCGCGTCACCGTCCTGCTGCAGGGCCGCGTCGAGTACCTGCTGCAGCACTACGCCACCCAGGCGCTCTACGAGGGCCTGCTGCAGGCCGGCATCCGCATCTTCGAGTACCACCGTAGCTACCTGCACGCCAAGGTGGCCGTCATCGACTGCTGCTGGGCGACGGTCGGCTCGAGCAACATCGACCCCTTCAGCCTGCTGCTGGCGCGCGAGGCCAATGTCTTCGTGGACGACCGCGGCTTCGCCGCGCAGCTGCGGCAGAGCCTCGATACCGCCATGCGCGACGGCGCGCGCGAGCTGAGCTGCGAGGACTGGCAGCGCAAGTCGTGGCTGGAGCGGCTGGCGAGCCGGCTGGCCTACCGGCTGGTGCGGCTGCTGATCGCCATCGCCGGCCAGGGCGGCCCGCATTGAGGCGATGACGGCATGATCGCCGGCTGCCGCCTCAGCCGGGAGAGGTTCCGGGACAGGGCGGCCGCCGCGAGGCGACGACGCCGGTGTTGACGCCGAACCAGTTGAGCCCGCCGAAGAGGCGGGCGTGCTCGATCTTGACGCAGCGGTCCATCACCACCTCCAGCCCGGCGGCCTCTGCCTGGCGCGCCGCCTCGGGGTTGATGACGCCCAGCTGCAGCCACAGCACCCGCGCGCCGATGGCGATCGCCTCCTCGGCGATGGCGGGAATGTCCTCGGCGCGGCGGAAGCAGTCGACGATGTCCACCTTCCGCGGCACCTCGCGCAGCGAGGGATAGCACTTCTGTCCCAGCACCTCCTCGTAGGCGGGGTTGACCGGGATCACCGTGTAGCCGTGCTCGATCATGTACTTGGCGGCGAAGAAGCTGGGGCGGTACCAGTTCGCCGAGAGGCCCACCACGGCGATGACGCGGTTCTCCCGCAGGACGCGGCGCAAGCCCGCGATGTCGTCGATCATGCTCCACCTCCTCCCGTCAGAACCCGTCCGGCGCCGCCGCGCTGCGGCAACGGGGAATGTCCTCGCGCCGCCAGTGGGCGATGGCCCAGCGCCAGATTTCGTCGAGTCTGGCCTCCTCCAGACCTTGGGGCTGCGGCTGGCCGAGAAAGCCGAGCGCCGCCGCCAGCGCCCGCTGCGGGCGCATGCCGGCGATCGGCCCGGCGCCGGTCTGCTTCGACAATTTCTCGCCTGCCGCATTCACCGCCGCCGGCAGGTGCAGGTAGGCCGGCGTCGCCAAGCCGAGCCGCCGTTGCAGCAGGATCTGCCGCGGCGTCGAGTCCGCCAGGTCGGCGCCGCGCACGACATGGCTGATACCCTGCTCGGCGTCGTCCACCACCACCGCCAGCTGGTAGGCGAAGCAGCCGTCGGCGCGGCGCACGACGAAATCGCCCACGGCCTCGGCCACATTCTGGCAGATTCTCCCCTGCAGCAGATCGTCGAAGCACACCGTGCCCGGATCGACCCGCAGCCGCCAGGCGCGCGCCTCGCGCCCCGGCGGCAGGCCGTCACGGCAGGTGCCCGGATAGCGCGGCTCGCCCCCCTGGGCGAGCGTCGAATCCGCCACCTCGCGCCGGCTGCAGGCGCAGGGGAACGCCGCGCCGTCGCCAATCAGCCGGTCGAGCGCCGCCTGGTAGCGCTCGCCGCGCCGGCTCTGATACGCCACCTCGCCGTCCCACGCGAAGCCGAGCGCCTCGAGGTCGCGCAGGATCGCCTGCGCGGCGCCGGGCTGGCTGCGCGGCGCGTCGACGTCTTCCATGCGCAGCAGCCATTCGCCGCCGGCGGCGCGCGCGTCGAGGCAGCTGCCGAGCGCGGCCACCAGCGAGCCGAAGTGCAGCGGGCCGCTCGGCGAGGGCGCGAAGCGCCCGCGATAGACCGCGTGTTGCGGCAGTTGCGCCATGCGCCATGATAGCCCCGCGCGCGCCGGCTCGGCGGCCCCGGCAATCGCCGTCTGATCAACCCGCCGCGAGAACCCTGCTATATTGCCGGTCAGGCTCGTCCCGAAACCGCGGACGATCCGCGGACACCGGCAACCATTCATTCGGGAGGAGCTGATTCATGGCTGGAAAATTCGAAGTCTACAAGGACAAGAAGGGGGAGTTCAGGTTCAGGCTCAAGGCCAGCAACGGACAGACCATCCTCGCCAGCGAGGGCTACAAGGCCAGGGCGAGCTGCCTGAACGGCATCGCCTCGGTGCAGAAGAACGCCCCCGACGACGCGAGGTACGAGCGCAAGGACACCAAGTCCGGCAAGTTCATGTTCAACCTCAAGGCCGCCAACAGCCAGGTCATCGGCACCAGCGAAGTCTATGAGAGCGTCGCGGCGCGCGACAACGGCATCGCCTCGGTGAAGAAGCACGCTCCCGGTGCGACGGTGGTCGACGTCAAGTCCTGAGCGGCTGGCGGCGCAAAAAAAGCCGGGCGATGCCCGGCTTTTTTGTTCTTGGCTGATGGAAGGCGAAACCGGCCTCGCTCTCAGACGTTGAAGCGAAAGTGCACCACGTCGCCGTCCTGCACGACGTAGTCCTTGCCCTCCAAGCGCATCTTGCCGGCCTCGCGCGCGCCGGCCTCGCCCTTGCAGGCGAGGAAGTCGGCGAAGGCGATCACCTCGGCGCGGATGAAGCCGCGCTCGAAATCGGTGTGGATGACGGCGGCCGCCTTCGGCGCCGTGTCGCCGGCGTGGATGGTCCAGGCGCGCACTTCCTTCTCTCCGGCGGTGAAGTAGGTGCGCAGGCCGAGCAGTTGATAGGCCGCGCGGATCAGGCGGTTCAGCCCCGGTTCCTGTAGACCCATGTCGGCGAGGAAGACCGCCTTGTCCTCCTCGGCGAGATCGGCGATTTCGGCCTCGAGGGCGGCGCAGAAGGCCACCACCGGCGCCCCTTCACCAGCCGCGCGTGCCTCGACCGCCGCCAGCAGCGGGTTGTCCCTGAAGCCGTTCTCGTCGACGTTGGCGGCGTAGAGTACCGGCTTGGCGGTGATCAGGCAGAGCGGCCTGAGCAAGGCCAGCTCTTCCTTCGACCAGTCGAGCGCGCGCAGCGGCTTCGCCTCGTTCAGTTGCGCGGCGCACTTGTCCAGCACGGCCACCAGCAGCTTCGCTTCCTTGTCGCCGGCCTGGGCCGGCTTGCGGTAGCGCGCCAGCGCCTTGTCCACGGTCGCCAGGTCGGCCAGCGCCAGCTCGGTGTCGATGGTCTCGATGTCGGACAGCGGCTTCACTTCGCCGGCCACGTGCACGATGTTCTCGTTGCGGAAGCAGCGCACGACGTGCACGATGGCGTCGGTCTCGCGGATGTTGGCGAGGAACTGGTTGCCGAGGCCCTCGCCCTTGCTGGCGCCGGCGACCAGGCCGGCGATGTCGACGAACTCGACGATGGCGTTCTGCACGCGCTGCGGCCGGACGATGGCGGCCAGCTGCGCCAGCCGCGGATCGGGCACCTCGACGATGCCGACATTCGGCTCGATGGTGCAGAAGGGATAGTTCTCCGCCGCGATGCCGGACTTGGTCAGGGCGTTGAAGAGGGTCGACTTGCCGACGTTGGGCAGGCCGACGATGCCGCACTTGAGGCTCATGTCGTCTCCGCAGGGCCGCGGCCGGAAGGCTGCGGCAGTTCAGTGGGCGGCCGGCGCCGCAGCCCGCCTCGCGCCGGCGCTCATTCTCCTTCGGCCGCCGGGCGCGTGTTGAGCTGCTGCATGGCGGCGGCGTGCTCGCCGCGCGCCAGCAGCGGCCAGGCCGCGACGGTGCGCTCCAGCGCCGCGTCGATCAGCGCGCGCTCCTCGGCGCGCGGCTTCTTCAGCACGTAATCGACGACCTGCCGGCGGTCGCCGGGGTGGCCGATGCCGATGCGCAGCCGCCAGAAATCCTGGCTGCCGAGATGGGCGACGATGTCCTTCAGCCCATTGTGGCCGCCGAGGCCGCCGCCGAACTTCAGCCGCAGGGCGCCGGGCGGCAGGTCGAGCTCGTCGTGCAGCACCAGCATGTCGGCGGGATCGATCCGGTGGAAGCGCGCCAGCGCCGCGACCGACTGGCCCGAGCGGTTCATGAAGGTCTGCGGCATCAGCAGCCAGGCGCCGCTGCCGGCTCGCCCAGCCAGGCCGTGGAAGCGCGCCTCCTTCCTCAGGCCGGCGCCCAGCTCGTCGGCCAGTCGCTGGCACAGCCAGAAGCCGGCGTTGTGGCGGCTGTCGGCGTATTCGGCGCCCGGGTTGCCGAGGCCGACGATGAGGCGTGGCGCAGCCACGTCGGAAGAAGGCCGGCGCCGCGGCCGGCGGCCGCGGCGCGCGCGCCCTTAGTTCTTCTCGGGCTGCTTGGCGGCGGCCGGCGCCGCGGCCGGGGCGGCAGCCGCGGCGGCCTGCTCGCCAGCGGCCAGCTCGGCCTCGGTGGTGCCACGCGGCACGGTAATGGTCGCCACCACCGGGTTCTCGTTGCGCGGCAGCACGGCCTCGACGCCCGCCGGCAGCTCGAGGTTGCTGACGTGCACCGAATGGCCGACGGAGACGTCCTTCAGGTCCACCTGAATGAATTCCGGCAGGTCCGCCGGCAGGCAGCTGACGTTGATTTCGTTCATGACATGGCTGACCACGCCGCCCTGCAGCTTGACGCCGGGGGCGATGTCGGCATTGATGAAATGCAGCGGCACCTTCATGTGGATCTTGCGATCGGCGGCGACGCGCTGGAAGTCGGCGTGCAGCACCTGCGGCTTGAAGGCGTGCATCTGGTAGTCGCGCAGCAGCACCTGCTGCTTCTGGCCGTCGAGATCCATGGTCAGGATCGAGGCGTGGAAGGCCTCCTGCTTGAGGCGGTGGAAGAGCGTGTTGTGATCGATCTCGATCGGCTGCGCCGCCGTCTCGCCGCCGTAGAGGATCCCCGGCACCTTGCCGGCGCGGCGCAGGCGGCGGCTCGCTCCGGTGCCCTGCAGTTCGCGCTTGCTGGCGCTGATTTCGATTTTCATGTGCTTGCTCCAGAAAAAACCTGCCCGCGACCAGGCAGGGGTTGAAAAAACTACTCCATGAACAGCGAGGAGACCGAATCCTCGTTGCTGATGCGCAGCATCGTCTCGGCCAGCAGCTCGGCGATGGAGATCTGCCGGATGCGCGCGCAGGCGCGCGCCTCCTCGCGCAGCGGGATGGTGTCGGTCACCACCAGCTCGTCGAGAACCGAGTCCTCGATGCGCTGCACCGCGTTGCCGGACAGCACCGGGTGGGTGCAGTAGGCCAGCACCCGGGCGGCGCCGTGCTCCTTCAGCGCCTGTGCCGCCTTGCACAGGGTGCCGGCGGTGTCCACCATGTCGTCCATGATGACGCAGGTGCGGCCGTCGACTTCGCCGATGATGTTCATCACCTCGGACATGTTGGCCTTCGGCCGCCGCTTGTCGATGATGGCGAGATCCGACTCGAGCCGCTTGGCCAGGGCCCGCGCCCGCACCACGCCGCCGACGTCGGGCGAGACGACCAGCAGGTCGCCCGGCTGGTTCTTCCAGATGTCGCCGAGCAGGATCGGCGCGGCGTAGATGTTGTCGACCGGGATGTCGAAGAAGCCCTGGATCTGGTCGGCGTGCAGGTCGACCGTCAGCACCCGGTCCACGCCGACCGCCTGCAGCATGTTGGCCACCACCTTGGCCGTGATGGCGACGCGCGCCGAGCGCGGCCGCCGGTCCTGGCGCGAATAGCCCATGTAGGGAATCGCCGCCGTGATGCGCCCGGCCGAGGAGCGCCGCAGCGCGTCGACCATGATGATCAGCTCCATCAGGTTGTCGTTGGTCGGCGCGCAGGTCGATTGCAGGATGAAGCAGTCCTTGCCGCGGACGTTCTCCATGATCTCGACGCTGACCTCGCCGTCGGAGAAGCGGCCGGCCATGGCGCGGCCGAGCGAGATGTTCAGCCGCCTGACCACGTCGGCGGCCAGCTTGGGGTTGGCGTTCCCCGTGAAAACCATCAGGCTGTCGTAGGCCATGCGCGTCCCCGGGACGATTGCCTCGTTGCAAACGCGGCGGGCAGGTGAGTCACCTGCCCGCTTGCTCGATTATTGGCTGGGGAGGAAGGATTCGAACCTTCGCATGCCGGAATCAAAATCCGGTGCCTTAACCAACTTGGCGACTCCCCAGGAGTTCTCAGCCGGCGAGCGTCCGCAGGGGATGCTCGTCCAGGCCCTGCGCGATCCAGGCCGCGCTGCCACGCGGCAGCTGCCCGAGCACGGCGCGCGCGCCCTGCTCGTCGGCGAAGCGGGCGAAGACGCAGGCGCCCGAACCGCTCATGCGCCCGTCCGCGCGCTGCCGCAGCCAAGCCAGCGCCTGCGCCACCTCGGGATGGCGCTCGCACACCACCGGCTCGAGGTCGTTGCGGCCGGACAGGCCGTCCCAACCCGCTGAAAAGTCCGAAATTTTGATGGATTTCGAATTTCGTGTCAAATTCGCGGCAGCGAAGATCTCCGCCGTCGCCACCGTCGCCGGTGGCGCGACGACGAGGTACCAGGCCGGCGGCAGGCTGAGCGGCGTGAGGATCTCGCCGATGCCCTCGACGAAGGCGTTGCGGCCGAAGAGGAAGAACGGCACATCGGCGCCCAGGCGCAGACCGAGCGCCTGCAGTCGCGCGCGCGGCCAGTCCAGCCGCCACAGGCGGTTGAGCGCCAGCAGCACCGTCGCCGCGTCCGAGCTGCCGCCGCCCAGTCCGCCGCCCATCGGCAGGCACTTTTCCAGCGCGATGTCGACGCCCTGGTCGCAACCGGAGGCCTCCTGCAGGAGCCGTGCTGCACGCACGCAGAGGTCGTCCGCCTCGGCCACGCCGGGAAGCGCGTGGACGCGCCGGATGCGGCCATCGCGGCGCGGCGCGAAGCGCAGGCTGTCGGCCAGATCGATCAGGCAGAAAGCCGATTGCAGCAGGTGGTAGCCGTCGGGCCGCCGCCCGACGACGTGCAGGAAGAGGTTCAGCTTGGCCGGCGCCGGGTATTCGCGCTCCCAGTCGCTCATCGCGGCAGCTCCCAGCCGTCGATCGTCAGCCTGACTTCGGTGTCGCCGCGGCGCGCCTGCAGCAGGTCCGGCAAGGCCTGCGGCGCGGCGCTCTCGAAGCGCAAATATTCGATCGTCCAGCCCTGCTCGACCAGGGCGACGGGCCGCCCGGCCGCGTCGCGGCGCAACTGGCCGTCGGCCGCGGCGCGGCCGAGCACCCAGCGGCTCAGCCCGGAGACCGGGATCGGCGCGCCGAAAACCTGAGCGGCGAGGCCGTCCAGGTCGGCTGCCGCATAGCGCTTGCCGTCGGCGGTCTCGAGCAGCGCCGCGCCGCCGCCCGCCGTCAGCCGCGCCAGTCCCTGGCCAAGTGGCCCGCTGAGGACGATCTCGTCGGTTTCATCATCGTGGCGCCATTCGATGCCGGCGAAATGGCTCTCGCCGGCATGGCGGACGGCGATTCGCCCGGAGAGGCCGAAGGCGGCAATCGACTCGCGCTGCGGCCGCGCGTCCGCCGCGGGCGGCGGAAGTGAAGCACAGCCGGCGGCCAGCGCCAGCAGCACGGACGCCAGCAGACGGCGGGGCATCAGGGAGCGAGACGACGGACCACCTCGGCCAGGGCGGCATTGCCCGGATTGGCCTTGGCCGCCTCCTGCCAGGTCTTCTTCGCCTCGTCGTGCCGGCCGAGGACCCACAGGACTTCGCCGACATGGGCGGCGATTTCCGGATCGGGGCGGATCGAATAGGCGCGCTGCAGCCAGGTCAGCGCCTGCGTAGGGTCGCCCTTGCGAAACAGCACCCAGCCCATGCTGTCGATGATGAAGGGATCGTTGGGCGCCAGCTCGAGCGCCTTGGCGATCAGCTGCTCGGCCTCGGCCAGCCGCAGCTTGCGCTCGGCGAGCGAATAGCCGAGGGCATTGTAGGCATGGGCGTTCTCCGGCCTGGCCTGGATCAGGCGGCGCAGATTCTCCTCCATGACATCGAAGCGGCCGAGCTTTTCCGCCAGCATGGCGTATTCGTAGAGGAGATCCGGCTGACCCGGCTGCGCCGCCAGGCTCGCCGCCAGGAGCTTGTAGGCTTCGTCGGCCTGGCCGGCATCGCGCAGCAGCTGGCTCTCGGCCAGCAGCAGCGGAACGGCCTGGGCGGGATCCCGCTGGCGCAGCTCCTGCAGGTGGCGGCGCCCGGCATCGAGCTGGCCCTGCCGGGCCAGCACCTGGGCGATGCGCAGCTGGGCCGGCAGGTACTGCTCGCCCGGCGCGACCTCGCCGTACCAGCGCAGGGCCTCGTCGTACTGCTTGCGCTCCTCGGCGATCTGGCCGAGGTTGAGGCGCGCCGTGTCGATGCCGGCGAAATCGCCTGCCAGCAGCTTGCGGAAATTCTCCTCGGCCGTCGTCCAGTCGGACAGTTGCATGGAGAGCACCGCCACGGCGTAGATCACCTCGGCATTGCCGGGGAAATCCACCAGCAGCCGCTGGAACTCGGCCCGCGCCTCGGGATACTTGCGCGCTCCGACCAGGCTGCGGGCATGCTGCAGCCGCACCTCGCGCGCCTGCGGATGCGCGGCGAGGAAGGCGCGCAGGGTCTCGAGCGCCTGCGCAGGCGCCTCGGCGTGCTGCAGTTGCGCCTTGATCAGCACCGCCATGTCCCAGTCGGGCCGCAGCGCCAGCGCCTTGTCCGCCTCGGCCACGCCGTGCTGCCAGGCGCCGGCATTCAGGGCGGCCTGGGCCCGTGCAAAGTGGGCCTCGGCGCGGCCGACATAGGGCAGAGTCAGCTGCTCGACGATGCGCATCACCGCCGTCTTGTCCGGAGAGCGGGCAAACAGCCGGTTCAGCCGAAGCAGGGCCTCGCCGAGCTTGTCCCCTTCCTGTTCCAGCAATTTGGCCGCGTGCGGCTGCAGTTCCTCCAGCCGGTTGGCGCTGACCAGCAGGCCGGCCAGCATCTGGCGCGCCTGCGGAGACTCGGGATCGATGTTCACCCACAAGCGCGCGGCCTGCAGCGCCTGGTTCAGGTCGCGCCCGTGCAGCGCGATCTCGGCGGCGCGGCGGGCGACCCGCGGATCGCGCGTCGAGCGGGCGAGGTCGAGGTAGGCCGCCGCCGACAGGGCGAAATTGCCGCGCTGTCCGGCGATCTCGGCAAGCAGCAGCTGATAGAGGATCTGCCCGGTCAGTTCCTCCTTCGGCAGCGGCTCGATGCGCTCCTGTTCAGGACGCGCATCGGCTTTTGCCGGCGCTGCTGCTGTCGCCGCCTCGGCCGGCGCCCGCGCCGGCGCCTGGGCGCAGGCGGCGAGGAAAAATGCCGCGGCCAGCGCGGCGCTCAGGGACGGCACGGGGCGAAGCAGGTCGGTCATGGCGAAGGGGGGAAGGACGCGGCGTAGAATGCGATTCGAACGAATGATGTTAGGGGGTTTTGCAAGCCCCCGCAAGCAAGCCGCTCCCGACACGCCATGCCCGAACTGCCCGAGGTCGAAATCACCCGCCGCGGCCTGCTGCCCAGCCTGCCGGGCCGGCGGGTCGACGACGTCATCGCGCGCCAGCGCTCGCTGCGCTACCCCCTGCCGCGGAACCTGCGGCGGCTGCTCGCCGGCCAGACCCTGCAAGGCATCGAGCGGCGCGGCAAGTACCTGCTGTTCCGCTTCGCGAACGGCACGCTGATCGTCCATCTCGGCATGTCGGGCAGCCTGCGCCTGGTGGCGGCGAACGCGCCCGCGCAGCGCCACGACCACCTCGACCTGGTCTTCGCGCGCCGCGCGCTGCGGCTGCGCGACCCGCGCCGCTTCGGCGCCGTGCTGTGGGCCGCCGGCGACGCCTTGCGGCATCCGCTCATCGCGTCGCTCGGCATCGAGCCGCTCTCGCCGGCCTTCGACGGCGCGTGGCTGCACGCCGCCACGCGCGACCGCGACACGGCCATCAAGACGTTCCTCATGGACAGCCGCATCATCGTCGGCGTTGGCAACATCTACGCCTCGGAAAGCCTGTTTCGCGCCGGCGTGGATCCGCGCGCGCCGGCCGGACGCCTCTCGCTCGCCCGTTGCGAGCGCCTCGCCGCGGCGGTGCGCGACACCCTCGAGGCGGCCCTGGCGGCGGGCGGCAGCAGCCTGCGTGACTTCATCCACAGCGACGGCAAATCGGGCTGGTTCCAGCAGCAGCACGCCGTCTATGCCCGCGCCGGCGAGCCATGCCGCGCCTGCGGCGCCAGGATCCGCACCCTTCGTATCGGCCAGCGCTCGACCTTCTTTTGTCCGCGCTGCCAGCGCTGACGAACGGTCGATGGCGGCTTCCGAACTGCATTGCTTTCGCAAGACCATGTGCTAAATTCATATTTCCGAAACGTTTTTCGATTGACCATGGGGCTTGCCCAGCATTTTTCCGCCTACGGCAACTGGCGCTCGGCGGTGTCCGCGCGCCTGCAGCAGCTGGGCGACTGGCTGCAGGCGAATGACCTTGCCGATACGCAAGGCGCTTTGCGCCTGCAGCAGCTGCTCGAACGCCTGCGCGAAGAAAAGCTGATCGTCGCCTTCGTCGCGGAATTCTCGCGCGGCAAGTCGGAACTGATCAACGCCATCTTCTTCGGCGATTACGGCCACCGCATCCTGCCCTCCTCCGCCGGGCGCACCACGATGTGCACCACCGAACTGCTGCACGAGGCCGGCCAGCCGCCGGCGATCCGGCTGCTGCCGATCGAGACCCGCAGCCGCAACGCCAGCGTAACGGAATACAAGCGTTTCCCGGAGGAATGGCGGGTCGTCGAGCTCGACACCTCTTCGGCGCAGGCCATGAACGCCGCCCTGCTGCAGGTTGGCGAGCGCAAGCGCGTCACCCCGGAACTGGCCGAAAGGCTCGGCTTTGCCATCGACGAAACGGCCGCGGAAGGCCTGCGGCCGGATGCGCAGGGCCTGGTCGAAATACCCTGCTGGCGCCATGCCGTCATCAATTTTCCCCATCCCCTGCTGGAGCAGGGCCTGGTGATCCTCGACACGCCGGGCCTGAATGCCATCGGCGCCGAACCCGAGCTGACCCTGTCCCAGCTGCCGAACGCCCACGCCATCCTCTTCGTCCTCGCCGCCGACACCGGCGTGACGCAATCCGAGCTGGCCGTCTGGCGCGACCATGTCAATGGGGCGCGCAGCCGGCAGAAGGGCCGCGTCGTCGTCCTCAACAAGATCGACGGCCTGTGGGACGGCATCCGCAGCGAGACCGAGATCGGCGCGGAGATCGCCCGGCAAGTGGCCGACACGGCCGGCATCCTCGATCTCGATGCCGCGCACGTCTTTCCCGTCTCGGCCCAGAAGGGGCTGCTGGCGCGGATCAGCCACGATGAGGCGCTGCTGGCGAAGAGCCGCCTGCCGGCGCTGGAACGCGCGCTGACGGCCGAGCTGATCCCGGCCAAGCAGGAGATCGTCCGCGGCAATACCGAGAGCGAGGCGGCCGACCTGATCGCCGGCACCCGCGCTCTCCTCGAGGCGCGCCTCGGCGGCATCGTCGAACAACTGGGCGAGCTGTCCGCCCTGCGCGAGAAGAACCAGAGCGTCATCGAGTACATGATGCTCAAGGTGAAGAGCGAGAAGGAGGAATTCGAAAAGGGCCTGCAGCGCTACTACGCCGTGCGCAGCGTCTTCACCCAGCTGACCAACAACCTCTACGCCCACCTCGGCCTCGACGCCCTGCGCGAGGAGACGCGCCGCACGCGCGATGCCATGCTGGAAGCGCACTTCTCGCGCAGGCTGGGCGAGGCCATGAAGCGCTTCTTCCAGCAGATGCGCGTCAACCTGGAGAAATCAGCCGGCAAGATCGCCGAGATCACGAAGATGCTGGAGGCCATGTACGAGCACTTCTCCTCGGAATACGGCCTCAAGGTGGTGGCGCCGGCGGCTTTCTCGCTGCTGCGCTACGAGAAGGAGCTGAACCGGCTCGAGCTCGGCTTCGACGGCCACTTCAACACGCTGCTCAACATGGTCACCCACGCCAAGCGCGACCTGACGCAGCGCTTCTTCGACACCACCGCCCTGCAGGTGCGGCGCACCTTCGAGCAGGCCAACCGCGACGTCGACCGCTGGCTGCGCGCCGCCATGTCGCCGTTGGAGACCCAGGTGCGCGAACACCAGTTGCAGCTGAAACGCCGCCTGGAGAGCGTCAAGCGCATCCGCCAGGCGGCCGACACCCTGGAAGACCGCGTGCGCGAGCTGACGCAGATGCAGGCCGCCCTCGAGGGCCAGCTGGCGGAGTTGAAGGAGGTCGCCGCGCGCCTGCGCGACACCCTGCATGCCGAAACGCCGCAGGCTGCGGCGGCCGCGGCCTGATCAGGCGGAGGCCTTGTCGGCCGTCAGGCCGAGGAACTTCTGCTGCAGTTGCTCCTTGTCCTCGACCCGCTCCGGATCGGGAATGATGCAATCCACCGGGCACACCGCGACGCACTGCGGCGCGTCGAAGTGGCCGACGCACTCGGTGCATTTGTCCGGGTCGATCTGGTAAATCTCCTCGCCCTGCGAAATCGCGCCGTTGGGGCACTCCGGCTCGCAGACGTCGCAATTGATGCATTCATCGGTGATCATCAAGGCCATTTCGCTTTCCTCACTTGCCTGAAATCCTCTGCTTCAGCCGCTCGTGCACCAGCGGCTGGACGAACTTGCCGACATCGCCGCCGAGGGAGGCGATCTCGCGCACCATGGTGGCCGAAATGAACTGGTATTTCTCCGCCGGCGTGAGGAACACCGTCTCCACGTCGGGGTTGAGGCTGCGGTTCATGCCGGCCATCTGGAATTCATACTCGAAGTCGGACACGGCGCGCAGCCCGCGCAGGATGACGCGAGCGTCCTGGCGGCGGAGGAAGTCCATCAGCAGGCCGTCGAAGCCCTCGACGCGCACGTTGGCGTGCGGAGCGAGGACCTCGCGCGCCATGGCGACGCGCTCCTCCAGCGTGAAGAACGGCCGCTTGGTGCGGCTGTCGGCAACCGCCACGACCACTTCGGAGAACAGGCGCGAAGCGCGCCGCACCAGGTCCTCATGGCCCAGGGTCAGCGGATCGAAGGTGCCCGGATAGATCGCGACGCCGTCGCTCATGGCTGCGCTGCCTCGAGTAGATGATAAAAAACCTGGCCCGCCCGGCCGCTGCGCGCCGTCCGCCAGGCGCCGATGCGCTCGATCGGCCGCTCGGCCTCGGCGTAGATGCGCGCGCCGGCGGCCAGCACGGCCGGCAGGAGCGGCGCGATGCGCTCGATCCAGCCCTGCCGATACGGCGGGTCGAGAAACAGCAGGTCGTAGCGCCGCGTCGTCCGCCCGAGGAATTTTAGCGCATCCGCGCCCACCAGCTCCAGCCGGCCGTTGCCGAGGGCGGCGGCATTCTCCCGCAGCCGGGCGAGAATGCGCCGGTCGCGCTCGACCAGGGTCACATGCGCCGCGCCGCGCGACGCCGCCTCGAAGCCGAGCACCCCGCTGCCGGCGAAGAGATCGAGGCAGGCGAGGCCCGACAGGTCCTGGCCAAGCCAGTTGAACAGCGTCTCGCGCACCGCGTCCGGTGTCGGCCGCAGGCCGGCGGCATCGTCGAAGCCGACGAAGCGGCGGCGCCAGGCGCCGCCGATGATGCGCACCCGGCTCATTCGCCCCCGACGATGACGGTGACGAGAGCCTCCGGCCTGACATGGCGGGCGAATGCCGCGCGAATGTCGGCGGCCGTCACCGCCTCGACCTTGCGCGGAAAGTCGTCGAGGTAATCGAGCGGCAGGCCGTAGAAGCCGATCATCGCGACGTATTCGAGCAGCTTGCCGTTGCTGTCGATGCGCAGCGGAAAGCCGTCGGCCAGGTTGCGCCGCGCCGCGCGCAGTTCCGCCTCGTCCGGTCCCCGAGCAAGGAAATCGCGCAGCACCCGCCCGACCAGCTCGAGCGCCGCGCCGGCCTGGTCGCGCCGGGTCTGCAGGCCGATGACAAAGGGCCCGGGCTGCTTCTGCGGCTGGAAATAACTGTACACGCTGTAGGCGTAGCCGCGCTTTTCGCGCACCTCCTTCATCAGCCGCGAGGCGAAGCCGCCGCCGCCGAGGATGTAGTTGCCGACGAACAGCGGGAAGTGGTCGGCATCGCCGCGGCGCAGGGCGGGCTGGCCGAGGAGGATGTGCGCCTGGCTGGCCGGATGCTCGATGCGCAGGATCGCCGGCCCGGGGGGCGCCACTTCCGGCAGGGCGTCGCCGGCGGCGGCGGCCGGCAGGCCCTCGGTCAGCCGCTGGGCCAGCGCCTCGGCCTCGGCGCGGGCGAGGTCGCCGACGATGGAGACGGTGGCGCCGCGCGCCGCGTAGTGCGCGCGATAGTAGGCGACGACGTCCTCGCGGCCGATCCGCCCGACGCTTTCCGCCGTGGCCGACTGGCCATAGGGATGGCCCGGGTAGAGCGCGGCGAAGAAGCGCTTGCTGGCGATGCTGGCCGGGCGCGTTTCGGCCTCGCGGATGGCGGCGATGGCGCGCGCCTTCTCGCGTTCGAGCACCGTGGCGGGGAACACGGGCTGCTGCAGCAGCAGACGGAGCAGCGCCAGCGCCGCCTCGCGCTCGCGCGGCGCGGACAGGCTGCGCAGGGCGACGCTGGCGCGGTCGAGGTCGGTGCCGCCGCCAAGGATCGCGCCGGTGTCGGCGAGGCGGTCGGCCAACTGGTTCTCGTCGAGCTCGCCGGCGCCGGCATCGAGCAGGCCGCGCACGAGGCCGGCGAGGCCGGCCTTGTCCGCCGGCGCGAAGGCATCGCCGGCGGGAAAGTCGATCTGCACGTCGATGATAGGCACGGCGCGGCTCTCGACGAAGAAGACCTGCGCGCCGGAAGGCGCGCGCCAGTGCTCGATGCGCGGTCCGGCGACGGCCTGGGCGGCAGCTGCGAGAAAGAGGAAGAACAGGGAGGCGGCGGCGAGGACTTTCTTCATGGCGCTTGCGCTCAGTGACGGCTGGCCGGCGCCGGCTGCCGGCCGGCATCGCCGTCCTTCACCGGCTGCGGGTCGAGGATGGCGACGGTGAGGCGGGCGTCGTCGAAATACTTCTGCGCCGCCGCCCGCACCTCGGCGGACGTGACGCTGCGAATTCCCTCGATCAGGACGTCGATGTCGCGCCAGCTAATGCCGGCCGCCTCGAGCCGGCCGATCTCCATGGCCTGCGCCATCATCGAGTCGCGTTTGTAGATCTGGGCGGCGATGGTCTGCGTCTTGACGCGCTCGAGCTCCGCCTCCTCGACCCCTTCGCTCGCAACACGGGCGATCTCGGCGCGCAAGGCCGCCTCGAGCTCGGCCACGCTGCGTCCCTCGGCCGGCGTGGCGGAGACGCTGAACAGCGCCTCGCCGCGCACCGCGCCGTCGTAGCCGGCGCTGGCCGAGACGGCAACCCGGGCGCCGCGCACGAGGTTGCGCGGGAAGCGCGCGCCATCGTGGCCGTCGAGCACTCCCGCGAGCACTTCGAGGGCGTAGGGCTCGCGCTCCTTGCGCGCGTCGCGCAGCGCCGGCGCCTTCCAGGCCATCGTCAGATAGGGCAGCCGCGCCGGCGCCTTGACGACGATGCGCTTGATGCCGACCTGCTCCGGCTCGCGCTGCGGCTTGCGCTCGGGCAGGGCGCGGCGCGGAATGCGTCCGTAATGCTTCTCGGCGAGGCGGAACGCCTCGTCCTTGCCGACGTCGCCGACGATGACGAGCCAGGCGTTGTTCGGCGCGTACCAACTGCGGTACCAGTCGCGCGCGTCGGCCGCCGTCATGTGCTCGAGGTCGTCCATCCAGCCAATGACCGGCCGCCGGTAGGGGTGGGCCTGGAAGGCCGTCGCCATGCCCTTTTCGTACACCAGCGCGCGCGGATTGTCCTCGGTGCGCAGGCGCCGCTCCTCCATCACCACCCTGACCTCCTGCGCGAACTCGCGCGAATCGAGCAGCAGGCCGCCCATGCGGTCGGCCTCGAGCGCCATCATCTCGCCCAGCCGCCGCGCTGGCACTTGCTGGAAATAGGCGGTGTAGTCGTAGCTGGTGAAGGCGTTGTCGCGGCCGCCGGCTTCGGCGACGCGCTTGCTGAACTCG
Source organism: Pseudomonadota bacterium (assembly GCA_963205435.1). Classification (GTDB taxonomy): domain Bacteria; phylum Pseudomonadota; class Gammaproteobacteria; order Burkholderiales; family Rhodocyclaceae; genus Desulfobacillus. The sequence continues at coordinate 14,895 of CAUJIV010000089.1, read as the reverse complement.
CCCGGACCGTGACGCCGAGTGCCCTTGAACATCATGTGCTCGAGGACATGCGCCACCCCGGAAGTGCCGCCCTTCTCGTCCATGCTGCCGGCGCGATACCAGACCATGTGCACCACCGTCGGCGCGCGATGATCCTCCTGGACGATGACGCGCAGGCCGTTGGCGAGGATTTTCTCGTGGGGGGCGGCCTGCGCCGCGGCGCAGGCCAGCACCAGCGCAGCGGCAAGGGTAAATCTGTTGATCATTGGGTCTAGGGCCTGTTTACAGTCAATATGTCGGTGCGAACGGATTTTTGCCGGTGCAGGGCAAGGCGCGGCGGCGCAGGCAGTGGTAATTCCACGACAAGCCGCCGCAACGCAGCCATGCGTCGGCAAAGACCCGTTCCCTTCGGGTTGCGGCCAAAAGCGCCGGCTGCGGCGTTGCGCTCCTCGTCAAGGGAGCGACCCTTGACTTCGTCGCGCGCCTGGCCGTCGACGCTTTTGGTAGCAACGCATCCGACAGATTGATTGTAAACAGGCCCTTAGTCGTTCTGCTAGAATCGTCGCGGGCATTTTCGCACGGGGAGCGGCCCCGTGCAGGCACAGACCCCTTCGTCTATGTTTGGTTTCCTGAAGAAATCCGAGCTTCCCGCGGCGCCGCGCGCCACCTGGGCCGAGCGTCTCAGGGCCGGGCTCGCCCGCACCCGCGGCCAGCTCGGCGGCCTCTTTGGCCGGCGCATCGACGACGAACTGCTGGAAGAGCTGGAAACCACGCTGCTCACCGCCGACGTCGGCGTCGAGGCGACGCAATGGCTGCTCGACGAACTGAAGGCCGCGGTGCGCCGCGACCGGCTGGAAAGCGGCGAGCAGCTGCGCCAGGCGCTGGCCGGGCGCCTCACCGGCCTGCTCGCCCCGCTCGAGCGGCCGCTCGACGTCTCGGCGCACAAGCCCTTCGTCATCATGATCGCCGGGGTAAACGGCTCCGGCAAGACCACATCCATCGGCAAGCTCGCCAAGCACTTTCAGGCGCAGGGCAAGTCGGTGCTGCTCGCCGCCGGCGACACCTTCCGCGCCGCCGCCCGCGAGCAGCTGCTCGTCTGGGGCGAGCGCAACGGCGTGGCGGTCATCGCCCAGGAGTCGGGGGACCCGGCCGCCGTGATTTTCGACGCCGTGAATGCGGCCAAGGCGCGCGGCATCGACGTGGTGCTGGCCGACACCGCCGGCCGCCTGCCGAGCCAGCTCCACCTCATGGAGGAACTGGCCAAGGTGCGGCGCGTCATCGCCAAGGCCGAACCAAGCGCGCCGCACGAAGTGCTGCTGGTACTCGACGCCAACATCGGCCAGAATGCGCTGGCCCAGCTGAAGGCCTTCGACGCCGCCATCGGCGTCACCGGGATCGTCCTCACCAAGCTCGACGGCAGCGCCAAGGGGGGCGTCATCGCCGCCATCGCCCGCCAGCAGCCGGCTGGCCACCCGGTCGCCCTGCGCTACATCGGCGTCGGCGAGGGCATCGACGACCTGCAGCCTTTCTCGGCGCGCGAATTCATTGACGCCCTGCTCGGAGGGAGCGCCGCATGATCCGCTTCGAGGGCGTCGGCAAACGCTACCCGGGCGGCATCACCGCCCTGGCGGAACTGACATTTGCCGTCGAGTCCGGCGAAATGGTGGTGCTCTCGGGGCACTCGGGCGCGGGCAAGAGCACCCTGCTCAAGCTGATTCCCGCCATCGAGCGGCCAAGCTCGGGCTCGGTCGTCGTGAACGGCCAGAACGTGTCGCAACTCAAGCGCGCGGCCGTGCCCTACCTGCGCCGCAGCATCGGCATGGTCTTTCAGGACCAGAAACTGCTGTTCGACCGCAACGTCTTCGACAACGTCCTGCTGCCGCTGGCCATTGCCGGCGCCGCCGTCCGCGACGCCGGCCGTCGCGTGCGCGCCGCACTCGACAAGGTCGGCCTGCTCGAGCGCGAGAAGGCCATGCCGGTGGCCCTTTCCGGCGGCGAACAGCAGCGCCTAGCCATCGCCCGCGCCGTCGTCGCACGGCCGGCCATCCTCATCGCCGACGAGCCGACCGCCCACCTTGACGAAGCCACGGCGGCCGACATCGCCGCCATGTTCCACGCCTTCAACCAGGTCGGCGTCACGGTGCTCATCGCCACCCACAACGAGTCGGCGTTCGCTCCCTACATGACGCGGCGCCTGTCGCTGGCGCACGGCAGGCTGGCCTCATGAGCCGCCTGCGACGCAGGGGGAAGCCGTGAAAGGGCGGCTGCTGCAGCATCGCCAGGCCGCCGCTCTGGCGCTGCGACGCCTGCTCGCCACGCCGCTCAACACCGTGCTCGGCGCCCTGGTGCTGGGGATCGCCCTGGCCCTGCCGGCCGGTGGTGAAATGATGCTGGCCAACTTCCAGAGGCTGGCCAAGCGCATCGCCGCGACGCCGCAAATTTCCGTCTTCATGGCGCTCGACGCGAAACCGGCCGAGGTCGAAGATATCGAAGCGCGCCTGCGCCGGCATGCCGGCACGCGGGAAGTGCATCTGGTCAAGCGCGAGGACACCCTGCGCCGCTTCAGGGAAAGCGAGGGGCTGGGGGAAGTGATCGACAGCCTGCCGCGCAACCCGTTTCCGGACGCCTTCATCGTCCTGCCGCGCGATGATGCGCCGGCGGCCCTCGAAGCGCTGCGGGAAGAATTCCTCGGCTACCCGAAGGTCGAGCACGTTCAGCTCGACTCGGCCTGGGTGAAGAAACTCGACGCCTTCCTGCGCCTTGCCCGGCTGGCCATCACGCTGCTGGCCGGCGTCCTCGGGCTGGCCCTGGTCGCCGTGACGTTCAACACCATCCGCCTGCAGATTCTCACCCAGGAGGCCGAAATCGAGGTCAGCCGCCTGCTCGGCGCCACGGACGCCTTCATCCGCCGGCCGTTTCTCTACTACGGCGCCCTGCAGGGTCTGGCCGGCGGGGTGGTGGCCTGGATCGCCGTTCTCGTCGCCTTCCTCTTGCTGCGCGCTCCGGTCGCCGAGTTGATCGCCCTGTACGGCATCGATTTTTCCCTGTTCATCCTGCCCATGGCCGATTCGATCCTGCTCTTCGGCCTGGCCGCCCTGCTCGGCTGGCTGGGTGCGTGGTTCTCCCTTTCTCGGCATTTAAGTCAATAATTCATTAAGAACAATCGTCTATATCCAAAGACGATGGGAACTTCAGGGCTTTTTGGCACTCTATTGGCCAGAGTGCTAAAATTGGCTTGGAGGTAAAGTCTCATGACGCAAGCATTGACCCTGCCCGTATCCGCCGCCGTCGGCAATCTGGAAAGTTACATCCAGGCGGCCAACCGCTTCCCCCTGCTCAAGGAACAGGAAGAAAGGGAGCTGGCCCTGCGTTTTCGCCAGGAAGGCGATCTCGAAGCGGCGCGCGGCCTGGTGCTGTCGCACCTGCGTCTGGTGGTGGCGGTGGCGCGCGGCTATCTGGGCTACGGCCTGCCGCACGCCGACCTCATCCAGGAAGGCAACGTCGGCCTGATGAAGGCGGTCAAGCGCTTCGATCCCGACCGGGGCGTGCGGCTGGTGTCCTTCGCCATCCACTGGATCAAGGCGGAGATCCACGAGTACATCCTGCGCAACTGGCGCTTGGTCAAGATCGCGACGACCAAGGCGCAGCGCAAGCTGTTCTTCAACCTGCGCAGCCTGAAGCAGGGCTTCAACACCATGACCGGCGAGGAAGTCGGCGCCATGGCCCGCCAGCTCGGCGTCAAGCCCGAGGAAGTGCGCGAGATGGAGATGCGCCTGAACGGCCGCGACATCGCCATGGAAGCCGGCGCCGACGACGAAGACGAGTCGTTCGCACCGATCGCCTACTTGGCTGACCCCGCCGACGAGCCGTCCGAGGCCCTGGAAAAGCGCGAGGCGGAGCGCCTGCAGGACGAGGGCCTCAAGACCGCCCTGGCGCAGCTCGACGAGCGCAGCCGCCGCATCATCGAGCGGCGCTGGCTGGCCGAGGACGGCACGGCGACCTTGCATGAGCTGGCCGGCGAATACGGCGTCTCGGCGGAGCGCATCCGCCAGAGCGAGGCGAAGGCCATGCAGAAGATGAAAGGCCTGCTGGCGCAGGCCGCCTGACTCCGCCTCGAACGCAACAAAGGCCGCTGCTTGCAGCGGCCTTTGCTTTTCCGGCCCTCACTTGCCGGCGAGCAGCAGTTTCAGGTCGTGGGCGATCGCCTCGGGCTTCTCGCCATGCTTGACGTACAGGCGCAAGACCCCCTTGGGATCGTAGATGAAGCTGCCGGCCGAGTGATCCACGGTGTAGGTGTTCGGCGTGCTGCCCGGCTGCTTCTTGTAGAAGACGCGGAAATCCTGCGCCGTGCGGGCGATCGTTTCGGCGTCGCCGTAGAGGCCGAGAAAAGACGGATTGAACGACGGCACGTATTGCGCCAGCAGTTCCGGCGTGTCGCGCTCGGGATCGACGGTGATGAACAGCACCTGCACCCTGGCGGCATCGTCGCCGAGCAGCTTCATCGCCTCGGCCATGCCGGTCAGGGTGGTCGGACAGACATCGGGGCACTGCGTGTAACCGAAGAAGATCACTACGGCCTTGCCACGGAAGTCCGCCAGCGTGCGCGGCTTTCCGTTGTGGTCGGTGAGCGCGAAATCCTTGCCGAAATCGGCATAGGAGAGGTCGGCGTTGAGGAATTGCGGCTTCGGATCGGCGCATCCGGCCAGAAGCAGGGCGAGGAGAAGAAGAAGCAGGTGTCGCATCAGCTGTCGCATGGCCGGAGCCGGCCAAGTGTCAAAAAAGTCCTTGTTGGCGTCAAGCCGGCACTATACCCGGGCGATGGCAGGTTGTCTGTCGGCAAAAACCTTGCCGGGAGCATGCGTTTGACGTCCCTGGCAAGGCGGAATTCCCGCTTCCTGCGCCCCGCCAAAAATTGACCGAATCGGCTTTTGCCTCGCCATCGGCATCCGGTAGAATCGGGGCAACCCGATCCGCAGACACCCATGAGCTCACCCACCATCGATCAGGCAGGTTCGCTGCCGCGCTGGCGCCAGTACTTCGAGCTGGCGAAGCCGCGCGTCAACAGCCTCATCGTTTTCTGCGCGGTGATCGGCATGCTGCTCGCCGCCCCGGCCATGGTGCCCCTGCAGATCCTGCTGGCCGGCACCCTGGGCATCGCGCTGGCTGCCGGCGGCGCCGCCGTCATCAATTGCGTGTACGAGCGCACCATCGATGCCCTGATGGCGCGCACCAGCGGCCGGCCGCTGCCGCGCGGCGAGGTGAGCACGCTGCAGGCGCTCGTCTTCGGCTGCGGTATCGGCGGCATCGGCCTCGCCATGCTGTATTACTGGGTCAACGCCCTGACCATGTGGTTGACGCTGGGCACCTTCGTCGGCTACGCGGTCATCTACACCATGATCCTCAAGCCGCTGACCTCGCAGAACATCGTCATCGGCGGCGCCTCGGGCGCCATGCCGCCGATCATCGGCTGGGCGGCGGTGACTGGCGAGGTGACGCTCGACGCCGTGGTGCTGTTCCTCATCATCTTCTTCTGGACGCCGCCCCACTTCTGGTCGCTGGCGCTGTATCGCCGCAACGACTACGCCAAGTCCGGCCTGCCGATGCTGCCGGTAACCAAGGGCGAGAAGGCCACCCGGCTGCAGATCCTGCTCTACACGGTGCTGCTGGTGGCCGTCACCCTCGTGCCCTTCTTCACCGGCCTCAGCCGCTGGCCCTATCTTGCCGGCGCCGTCGCGCTCGGCGGGGTTTTCCTGGCCTATGCCTGGCGGCTGTGGCGCGCCTACAGCGACGCCCTGGCCCAGCGCACCTTCCGCTACTCGATCTTCTACCTGACTTCCCTCTTCGGCATCCTGCTGGTCGATCACTACCTCAAGCTGCTGTAAGCCTCAGCCGGCCAGGGCGGCCAGCAGTTTCTCGTGCACGCCGCCAAAGCCGCCGTTGCTCATGACGAGAACGTGGTCGTTCGGGCGCGCCGCGGCGGCGACGGCAGCCACCAGCGCGCCGAGGTCGGTGAAAACGCTGGCGCGCTCGCCGAGGGGCGCCAGCGTGGCGCCCGCGTCCCAGCCAAGGCCCGCCGCATAGCAGAAAACCCGATCGGCCTGCGCCAAGCTTGCGGGCAACTGCGCCTTCATCACGCCCAGCTTCATGGTGTTCGAGCGCGGCTCGAGAACCGCGAGGATGCGCCCATCGCCGATGCGCGAGCGCAAGCCGGCGACCGTCAGGGCGATCGCTGTCGGGTGGTGGGCGAAATCATCCCAGACGGCAATGTCACGCACGCTGCCGCGCAGTTCCAGCCGGCGCTTGACGCCGCGAAACGCGGCCAGGGCCTCGAGGCCTGCTTCAGGCGGCACGCCGGCGTGGCGTGCCGCCGCCAGCGCCGCCACGGCATTGCTGCGGTTATGCGCCCCGGCCAGATTCATTCGCAGACGGCCGACTTGCCTGCCTGACAGGCTGACATCCCAGGAGCCGCCGTCCCCCGCCTCGGCCAGGGACCAGCCTTCGGCCGATCCGAACCATTCGACCGGAGTCCAGCACCCCTTGTCGAGCACCCGCTTCAGGCTCGCCTCCCCGGCATTGGCGACGATCAGTCCTGTTTTCGGCAGAATCCGCACAAAATGATGAAACTGCGTCTCGATCGCTGCAAGATCAACGAAAATGTCTGCATGATCGAATTCAAGATTATTCAGGATCGCGGTCCTTGCACGGTAATGCAAGAATTTCGAGCGCTTGTCGCAGAAAGCGGTGTCGTATTCATCCGCCTCGATGACGAAAAACGGGCTGGCCGTCGCTCTCGCCGAAATGCCGAAGTCCTCCGGCACGCCACCGATGAGAAAGCCGGGATCGAGCCCAGCATGCTCCAGGATCCAGGCCAGCATCGAGGCTGTCGTCGTCTTGCCGTGGGTGCCGACCACCGCCAGCACCCATTTGTCCCGCAGGACGTTCTCGGCCAGCCATTGCGGCCCGGACACATAGGGCAGGCCGCGGTCGAGAATTTCCTCGAGGAGCGGGTTGCCGCGCGAAATGGCGTTGCCGACCACGTAGAGGTCGGGGTTCAGTCGCGTCTGGCCGGCATCGTAGCCTTCGATCAGCCCGATGCCCTGTGATTCGAGCTGGCTGCTCATGGGCGGATAGACGTTGGCGTCGCAACCCGTGACGCGATGGCCGCCCGCCCTGGCAAGGAGCGCGATCCCGCCCATGAAGGTGCCGCAGATGCCGAGGATGTGGATGTGCATGGGGATGGGCTAGAATGACGCGCGATTTTAACCGATCACCCGTCATGACTCGCCACGATCGGAACTCCCAGAGGCTGAATGCAATGCGGCGCAATATCGCCTCCCTGGCCGCGCGTCTGATGGCCGAGGATGGCATCGCCGACTACGGCCTGGCCAAGCGCAAGGCGGCACGCCAGCTCGGAGTGCCGAACACCGAGGCCCTGCCCAATAATGGCGAAATCGAGGCAGAACTGCGCGCCTACCAGGATATCTACCAGGAAGGCGAGCACAAGGCGCGCCTGCTCGAAATGCGCCGCGCCGCCGCCGAGGCGATGCGCCTGCTCGAGCCCTATCGACCCTATCTGACCGGACCCGTGCTGGATGGAACCGCCGGCCGTTACGCCGAGATCGAGCTCGAGGCCTTCCCCGACAGCAGCAAGGAAATCGAGATCTTTCTGCTCAACAAGGGCATCCACTTCGAGCAGGATGAGCCGAAGAAAATCGGTTCTGAGACTCCTGAGTGTGTGCTTACATTCGACCAAAGCGAGATGCCAATCAGGCTTTCTGTTTTTAACCCCGCCATGGAACGGGCCAGAAGGCGGCGCAACGGCCGGATTTCCGAGCGCGCCCGACTGCCGGCCGTCGAGGCGCTTCTGGAAAACCCGGCGTCATGACACGAAATCTCCGCCTTGCCCTTCTGATCGCCGCAATCTCGACGCTGGCGGCGATTTACGGCTATTTTTTCGCCCAACGACAAACGGAGGCGCTTCCCCCCGCCGAATCCGCTCCAACCGCAGATGCTGCCGGACACCTGCTGTCCTTGACCTTGCCCGACCTGAGCGGGCAACCGCAAGCCCTATCGCAATGGAAAGGCAAGGTATTGGTGGCGAACTTCTGGGCGACCTGGTGTCCTCCCTGCAAGGAAGAAATGCCGGAATTCTCAAGAATCAGTATCGAGCATGCTGACAATGGCGTTCAATTTGTTGGTATCAGCGTCGATTCTGCCGAGAAAGTGGCCGCTTTCCAGAAAGAGATTGCGGTTTCCTATCCCTTGCTGGTTGCGAAACTGGAAATCATGGATCTCGCTGCAGATCTGGGCAATCGGCCAAAAGGGCTGCCCTTCACCGTCGTGCTTCGCCCGGACGGGCAGATGCAACAGGCAAAACTGGGAAAGTTCGCTGCCGCAGACTTGGAAAAAGCCATCCAGTCGGCTCTCCAGCCGCATTGAGTTTTTTCAATTAACAAGCGAATTGTAGACATCTTGCCGCGATTTGCGGCAAACTTGCGGACATGAATGCCAAGAAAGCCGTGGCGAAACCAGTCCGCAGCATCAAGAACAGGCGGCGCATTCTCGTCGTGCATGGGCCGAATTTGAACCTGCTCGGTCTGCGCGAACCAGAGATCTACGGCAGCGAAACCCTGGCGGAAATCAATGCCCACCTCGTCGAGCAGACGAATGCGGCCTCCGTCGAGCTGATCACGTTTCAGAGCAACCACGAAGGCGACCTGATCGATCGCATCCAGGCTGCCCGCAGCGAAGGGGTCGCCTTCATCCTCATCAATCCGGGTGGCTACACCCATACCAGCGTCGCGCTGCGCGACGCCCTGCTGGCGGTCGCCATTCCGTTCGTCGAGGTGCATCTTTCCAATATCCATGCGCGCGACGGCTTCCGCCGCCATTCCTATTTCTCCGACATCGCCGTCGGCCTCGTCTGCGGCCTCGGCAGCGACGGCTACCGCCTGGCCCTCGACCACGCCATCAAGCGCATTTCCTGACTTCCGTCCCCGCTGGGACCCGGAGCGTCGCGGGCGCAACAACTTTTGACATGAGAGAGCAGCGATGGACCTCAGAAAACTGAAGGCCTTGATCGATCTGGTGGAAAAATCCGGCATCGGCGAGCTGGAGATCACGGAAGGGGAAGAAAGGGTGCGCATCGCCAAGCAGGGTGGCATGGTTCAGATGCCGGCCTGGGCGCCCACCGCGATGCCACCGCCTGCGCCGGCCGCGCCAGCGCCGCCGCCTGCCGGCGGAGCCGGCGGGATTGCCGAGCCGGCCGAGGCAGAGGGCCATGCCGTCAAGGCGCCGATGGTCGGCACCTTCTACCGCTCGTCCGCGCCGGGCGCCCAGTCCTTCGTCGAGGTCGGCCAGGCGGTGAAGGCCGGCGAGACGCTGTGCATCATCGAGGCCATGAAGCTGATGAACGAGATCGAGGCCGATGTCTCGGGCGTGATCAAGGCCATCCTGGTCGAAAACGGACAGCCGGTCGAATACGGACAGCCACTGTTCATCATCGAGTGACGGCACGGGCCGGGCATCCGCCCGGCGCCTGTCGCCTGAGCGCCGCGGCCGGATCGGCGTCCGGCCGGTCAGCAGCAGGACCATGTGAGCCATGTTCGAGAAAATACTCATCGCCAACCGCGGCGAAATCGCCCTCCGCATCCAGCGCGCCTGCCGCGAGATGGGCATCAAGACGGTGGTCGTCCATTCCGAGGCCGACACCGAGGCCAAGTACGTCAAGCTTGCCGACGAGTCGGTGTGCATCGGCCCGGCGGCCTCGGCGCAGAGCTATCTCAACATTCCGGCCATCATCTCGGCGGCCGAGGTCGCCGATGCCGAGGCGATCCATCCCGGCTACGGTTTCCTCTCGGAGAACGCCGATTTCGCCGAGAAGGTCGAGAAGTCCGGCTTCGTCTTCATCGGCCCGCGGCCGGAAACCATCCGGCTGATGGGCGACAAGGTCTCCGCCAAGGAGGCCATGAAGGCCGCCGGTGTGCCCTGCGTGCCCGGCTCCGACGGCGCCCTGCCGGAAGAGCCGAAGGAGATCATCAGGGTCGCCCGCGCCATCGGCTATCCGGTGATCATCAAGGCGGCCGGCGGTGGCGGCGGCCGCGGCATGCGCGTGGTGCATACCGAGGCGGCGCTGCTCAACGCCGTTTCCATGACCCGCAGCGAGGCCCAGGCCGCCTTCGGCAATCCGATGGTCTACATGGAGAAATTCCTCGAGAATCCCCGCCATATCGAGTTCCAGGTGCTGGCCGATTCGCACAAGAACGTCGTCTGGCTGGGCGAGCGGGATTGTTCCATGCAACGCCGCCATCAGAAGATCATCGAGGAGGCGCCGGCGCCCAACATCCCGCGCCGCCACATCACGCGCATCGGCGACCGCTGCGCCGAGGCCTGCCGCAAGATCGCCTACCGCGGCGCCGGCACCTTCGAGTTCCTCTACGAGAACGGCGAGTTCTACTTCATCGAGATGAACACCCGCCTTCAGGTCGAGCATCCGGTGACCGAATTCATCACCGGCATCGACCTGGTGCAGCAGCAGATCCGCATCGCCGCCGGCGAGAAGCTCGGCCTGCGCCAGCGCGACATCACGCTGAAGGGCCACGCCATCGAGTGCCGCATCAACGCCGAGGATCCCTTCAAGTTCACGCCTGCCCCCGGGCGCATCGCCTCCTACCATCCGCCGGGGGGGCCGGGCATCCGCGTCGACTCGCACGCCTACAGCGGCTACAACGTGTCGCCCCACTACGATTCGATGATCGGCAAGCTGATCGCCTACGGCGACACGCGCGACCAGGCCATCCGACGCATGCGCATCGCCCTCTCGGAGATGGTGATCGAGGGCATCAAGACCAACATCCCGCTGCACCAGGAACTGCTGCACGACCATCTTTTCATCAAGGGCGGCACCAGCATCCACTATCTCGAACACAAGCTGGCCGCGAGGGACGAGGCCGCCAAGGGAGGCTGACCGCGTCCCATGTGGCTCTCCGTCTCGATCGCCACCGACGCCCGCCACGCCGAGGCCTTGTCCGACGCCTTGTTGTCACGCGGCGCGCTCTCGGTCGCCGTGGAGGATGCCGATGCCGGCACGCCACGCGAGGCGCCGCAGTTCGGCGAGCCGGGGGAAGGCGCCGCCGAATTCTGGGCGCGCAGCCGCGTCATTGCGATGTTCGAGCGCGGCGCCGACATTCAGCGGATCACCAGCGCGGCTGCGGATGAGGCGGGGCTGGGCGCGACGCCGACCTACGAGGTCACCCCGGTCGCCGAGCAGGACTGGGTGCGCCTGACCCAGTCCCAGTTCGAGCCGATCCGCATCAACGACGGCCTGTGGATCGTGCCGTCCTGGCACCGGGCGCCCGATCCGCGGGCCGTCAATCTCGAGCTTGACCCCGGCCTCGCCTTCGGCACCGGCAGCCATGCGACGACGCGGCTGTGCCTCGAGTGGCTGTGCCGGCATGTCGCGGCCGGCGCCAGCGTGCTCGACTACGGCTGCGGCTCGGGCATCCTGGCCATCGCGGCGGCACGCCTGGGCGCCGGCCGGGTGACGGGCGTCGACATCGACGACGGCGCCCTGAGGGCGGCGGCGGACAACACGCGCCGCAACGGCGTGGCGCTGCAACTGCTGCACGCCGGGCAAGCCCTCGATGCATCCTTCGACATCGTGGTCGCCAATATCCTCGCCAACCCGCTCTGCGTGCTGGCGCCGCTGCTGGCGGCGAGGACACGCCTGGGCGGCCGCATCGCGCTCTCGGGCATCCTCGCCACCCAGGCAGAGCAGGTGCGCCAGGCCTACCGGCCCGCTTTCGAGCTGCAAGCCGCTGACGAGCGCGAAGGATGGCTGCTGCTGGAGGGCACGCGCTCATGATGATGACGCGCTGCCCCGCCTGCGGCACCGCCTTCCGCGTCACGCCCGAACAGCTCAAGGCGCGCGGCGGCAAGGTTCGCTGCGGCCACTGCAATGCCGTCTTCAACGCCCTCGAGGCGCTGGCCGACGCGCCCTCGCCCGCCGCACCCGCCGCGCCAACCCCGGCAGCAGCGCCGTCCGCGGAACCACTATCCGAGCCGCCGCCCGAAGCACTGGTCGCCACCAAGCCAGAAACCGAATCGCAAGGCGCCGACGAAGCCGAAACCGGGCCGCCTCCATCCATCGTCGAGCCCGCCTCACGGGAAGAAGAGACAGTCGCCCTCGACAGCCTGCTCACAGGGGAGGACGAATCGGCCAGCCTCTCCGCCGAGCCGGCAAGACACACTCTCGCCTGGAGCATGGCATGCCTTCTTGCGCTGGCCCTTCTGGCGGCTCAGGCCGCCTACGTTTTCCGCGGCGAACTGTCGAGAAGCTGGCCCGAGCTGCGCCCTCTCCTTGAGGCCATGTGCGAACGGCTGGAATGCGACATCCCCTTGCCACGCAAGGCCGAACTGGCCGCCATCGAGGCTTCCGACCTGCATCCCGATCCGGCCCGGAAGAACCTGCTGGTCCTCGCCGCCACGCTGAGGAACCGGGCCGACTTCGCCCAGGCCTATCCCCATCTGGAACTGACCTTGACGGACATGGACGACCAGCCTATCGTTCGCAAGGTGTTCGCGCCGGAGGACTATCTGGCGCAGGACGCGGACCTGCGCGCCGGCTTCGCCGCCAATGCGGAACTGCCGGTGAATCTGTTGCTGGATCCCGGCGACAGCGGCGCCAGCGGCTATCGCCTTTACCTGTTCTATCCCTGAAAAACCCGAAGCTAGGAGAAACCATGGCAACTGTCACTCTCGGCGGCAATCCCATTCGTCTCAGCGGCGACCTGCCCAAGGCCGGCGCCGCCGCGCCGGCCTTCTCGCTCGTCGCCGGCGACCTGCGCGACCTCGGCCTGAAGGATTTCGCCGGCAAGCGCAAGGTGCTCAACATCGTGCCGAGCCTGGACACCCCGGTCTGCGCCGCCTCGACGCGCAAGTTCAACGAGCAGGCCGGCGGCCTGCCCGACACCGTGGTGCTGGTCATCTCGGCCGACCTGCCCTTCGCCATGAAGCGCTTCTGCGAGGCAGAGGGGCTGAAGAATGTCGTCGCGCTGTCCACCATGCGCGGCCGCGAGTTCATGAAGGACTACGGCATCGGCATTGAGGACGGGCCGCTCGCCGGCATCACCGGACGCGCCGTCGTCATCATCGACAAGGATGACAAGGTGACCTACACCGAGCTCGTGCCGGAGATCAAGCAGGAGCCGAATTACGAGGCTGCCCTGGCCGCGCTGAAGTAGAGCGGCCGGCGTCGATCGATCAATCCGGGCCGGCCCGGCCGGCCCGCGCTCCAGGGAATCCGCCCAATGAGGACGCTGATCTGCGGCTCGATGGCCTATGACACCATCATGGTGTTCAACGACCGCTTCAAGAACCACATCCTGCCCGACCAGCTGCACATCCTGAATGTCGCCTTCGAGGTGCCGGCGATGCGGCGCGAGTTCGGCGGCTGCGCGGGAAACATCGCCTACAGCCTCAAGCTGCTCGGCGGCGAGCCGCTCATCATGGCCACGGTCGGCGAGGACAAGGCGCCCTACACGCACCGTCTCGAGCGCCTCGGCCTCGAGCAAAGCCATGTCACGGAAGTGCCGACGACCTTCACCGCCCAGGCCTTCATCACCACCGATCTGGACGACAACCAGATCACCGCCTTCCACCCCGGTGCGATGAACTTCTCGCACCTGAACCATGTCGCCGACGCGCAACGGCCGACCATCGGCATCGTCGCCCCCGACGGGCGCGAAGGCATGCTGCAGCACGCGCGGGAGTTTCGCGAGGCCGGCGTGCCCTTCATCTTCGATCCCGGCCAGGGACTGCCGCTGTTCAACGGCGAGGAACTGCTGGAATTCCTTCGCCTGGCAGACTACTGCTGCGTCAACGACTACGAGGCGCAACTGCTGATCGATAAGACTGGCAAGCCGCTCGAGGAACTGGCAGGCATGGTGGAAGCGCTGGTCGTCACCCTCGGCGCCGAGGGCGCCGCAATCCATGCCGGCGGCCGGCGCATCGCCATTCCCGGCGTCAGGCCCGATGAACTGGTCGATCCGACCGGCTGCGGCGACGCCTTCCGTGCCGGGCTGCTCTACGGCCTGGCCCGCGGCGTCGACTGGGAGCGGGCCGGGCGCCTCGCCGCGGTGATGGGCTCGATCAAGATCGCCCATCGCGGCGGGCAGAACCACAAGCCGGCGCGCGAGGAAATCGCCGCGCGCTACGAAGCGGCCTTCGGCGAGAAATTTTCCTGGTAGGCGGGGGCCGGTTGGGAGTTTCGAGTTTCGAGTTTCGAGTTTCGAGTTTCGAGTTTCGGGTTTCGGGTTTCGAGTTTCGGGTTGCGGGTGTCGGGTTGAGAACCGCCGCCGTGTAGGTCGCCCTTCAGGGCGACATGGGCGATTGCCAAACGTAAGAGGCCGCCGTTGGGCAAGGCCTGGTCAGCAGGCGCTCCGGGATGTTGTCCGCCTGAAGGCGGGCCTACAAATTCGTGTGCCGTGAAAACCGAATCTGCGAGAATCAACATTCTGGGTAGGTCGCCCTTCAGGGCGACGTGTGCCTTTGCTAGGCAGAAGAAGTCTGCGTTGTGCATGGCCCGACCGTATGCGCTCTGGGATGCTCGTCCGCCTGAAGGCGGACCTACAAAACCTGATGCCGTGAAAACCAACGCCGCGTGAGCAGGCATCCTGTGTCGCCCTTGAGGGCGACAGATACAGGGCAAAACCGCCTTCAATGCAGAGAACGCAAAGGCGCCAAGGACGCGGATATTCCTGAATTGTTCATAATTTCGGTCCTTCAGACATTTCTGTGGGTAGGTAGTACGCTTTCGCGCATGGTCTTCATGGAGGGCATGCGATGGAAAGCGCGGAGTTGTACCGACAACTGCTTGGGCTGACGGCGCCCTGGACGGTGGAGCGAGTCGAATTGGAC
>CAUJIV010000088.1 GCA_963205435.1 Pseudomonadota bacterium | reverse complement strand
AAGTCCGCACTCTTCCCTTTGTCTCAATCCCTTTTCATTCAGGGCTACGTGCTGACGTGATCGACGAGGCATTGACGCGGCATAGCTGTCTCAATCCCTTTTCATTCAGGGCTACGTGCTGACCAGTAGGAACATGAAAGTGATCCTTCAGGAGTCTCAATCCCTTTTCATTCAGGGCTACGTGCTGACGAGTCACAAACCGATGAAGCAACCCACAGTATCCGTCTCAATCCCTTTTCATTCAGGGCTACGTGCTGACAACAAACTAGCAATACTTGCATGGAATAATAGTCTCAATCCCTTTTCATTCAGGGCTACGTGCTGACTGGAAACATGATTGATTTGCGCGACAGAACCGCGGTCTCAATCCCTTTTCATTCAGGGCTACGTGCTGACGGTGATATTCGCAAGCTTGTTCTCTCGAACCGTCTCAATCCCTTTTCATTCAGGGCTACGTGCTGACGATGAGCATAACGAACGTCCGTCACTGGTTCCGGTCTCAATCCCTTTTCATTCAGGGCTACGTGCTGACTCCTCAAGAAGCTGTCATGGGCCAATATCAAGGGTCTCAATCCCTTTTCATTCAGGGCTACGTGCTGACGGAGGATGTATGGCAACAAAACGCAAGGCGATTCGTCTCAATCCCTTTTCATTCAGGGCTACGTGCTGACGCGGGGGGAATCATGAGACCAGTACATCATCTGGTCTCAATCCCTTTTCATTCAGGGCTACGTGCTGACCTCTCATGGCATCTATCCGAACTAAACTGGAAGGTCTCAATCCCTTTTCATTCAGGGCTACGTGCTGACCTGAGAACCCAGCTCGAACGTGACTTGGGGGTCGTGTCTCAATCCCTTTTCATTCAGGGCTACGTGCTGACTACGAAATTGTAAAAGAAGCGTGCGCGCCGTGGTCTCAATCCCATTTCATTCCGGGCTACGTGCTGACCCAAGCAACAGCACAAGGCAATGTAGGTTGATCGTCTCAATCCCTTTTCATTCAGGGCTACGTGCTGACCCATGCCCGTTCGCAAGAGCGGGCATGGAGGGTGTCTCAATCCCTTTTCATTCAGGGCTACGTGCTGACGGGGTCCGCCCGGCATCGGTAAATCGGCTGGCAGTCTCAATCCCTTTTCATTCAGGGCTACGTGCTGACAGGTAACAATGAGCGATGTGACCGTCGATCGGGCGGTCTCAATCCCTTTTCATTCAGGGCTACGTGCTGACTTATTCGGACGCTCGACAGGGCGCTGGCGATGCATGTCTCAATCCCTTTTCATTCAGGGCTACGTGCTGACCGCGGAATACGATTTTCCCCCTTTCCGACAACAGCTTGCAAGCCGCGTTCGCAAGAAGCGCGGGAAGGCGCGGTGATGTCTTGCGCGCCCTCTGCAATCAAGGCATAACCGCCGAGGCCGAAGGTGGTTTCCTTGCCGACGTGCAGCCACTGGCCAAGGTGCAGGAAGGGCAGGAACGGCGCAAGCTCGCCGCGCAGGATCCACTGTCCGACGACGCCGCCGAGTTGCATCTTGCGCTGCTGGCGGCTGGAATAGCGCGTCCAGTCGCGCCAGGCAAGGCGCTTTTCGCCTTCGATGGCGGCGGCCTGCCGCGCCAGCTCCTTGAAGTCGAGATCGAGCCGTCCGCCGCCGTGGAATTCGTGCATGAAGGCGGCGCGGCGCACCAGCGCCATCAAGAACGTGCGCGGCGCCAGCTCCTGCGGGCCGAGGGCGCGGCCCTCCTCCTGCAGGCGCAGCGGGGTGTGGAATTCGAGCCGGACTTCATTCCCGCAAAAAGTCAGTCCCGGCGGGACGGCGTTCGGGTGTTCGCGCACGGCGTCTTCAGGCCCGGCAAGAACGAGCGTCGCTTCTTCGCCCTCGTGCAGCACGCGCTCGAGCCGCGCGCGGCCGTCGCCGGCGCCGACGCCGCGCGCCAGCGCGCGCTGGAAGGCCCAGAGGACGAGCGGCAGGTGTTCGAGGGCGCGGCCGACCAGCACGACATGGAAGGAGAGCGCCTCGCCCGGCGCGTACTGCCGCCCGCCCCAGGGCGGCGGTTCGATGACGTAGGGGCTGGGCGCACGCGCAGTCTTCAGCATGCCGTGATCGGCCGGCAGCGGGGTTTCGAAGAGCGCCGCGTAGGGGCAGGTGGCGATGAGCGGGCAGCCGGCGCAGGTCTTCTGCTTCGTCATGCAGGCGGCGGCGCGCAAGGCGCCGCCGAAGGCGCCGCGCAGCGCCGAGCCGGCGTAGTCGGGCAGGCCGAGCGGCGTCTCGACCGCGAATTCGAGGCGGTAGCGGGCGAGGGGGAGGTCGAGCAAGGTCACGAACGGCTGTGGCAAGGCGTGCCGGCTCAGCCGTTAGCCAGTGCGCCGGGTTTCGGTGGAGCGGTCGTCATTTGGCTTGTACGTAGACCCAGCCGAACGGCAGCATGTCTTGCGTGGCGCCCGGCTCGTGGGCGGCCAGCCAGACGGTGGTGGCCGCGCTGGCCGTTTCCGCCGGCTGGCCCTGGCCCTTCATGATCTTGATCTGGCGCGGCGCGTCGAGGGTGACGCTCTCGGCGCCTGAATGGCGGCCCACGCGCAGCATGAAACCCCGCCCTTCGGCGATGGCTTTGCCCCAAATGCCTGTCGGCGCGAGCCGGCTGCGCGCATTCTTTGCCCAGGAGGCGGAGATGTAATGGTTGCCTTCGAGAAGCGACAGCTCCGCGTCGAGCCGGGGAAGATAAAAGTCGTTGCAAGCGCGAACGATTAAATCCATGCCGATCTGGCGCTGGGGCGTCTTCTCTCCCAGTCCGGCCTTGCGTTCGATGGTGAGTTGTCCGGCGAGGGCGTACGGCTGGCCGGCTGGAATGCATTCGAGCAGGGTGGCAATTTTGCCGCGCGCCTCGAACTGGTTGGGCCGCTTCTTGCGGTTGGCCTGAAAGAGCATGGTGCGCGGCTCGCGTTGGCGCTGGATTTCCTCTCCCGCCGGGTTCCTGGCCTTGTAGCTGCCGGGCTGGAACATGGCGTCTGCGACCTTGACGAGGCGCAGGGGATCGGTCTCGAAGCTGCCGCCAAGCAGGTCTTTTTCCATTTCGCCTGCCTTGCCGCCCGGGTAGCGCTTTCCGGCTTCCGTGCGCAGCGCCTCGAGCAGGGCGGTGCGCATCGCCCCTTTTAGGCTGGTGCCGGGAATGATGGGCAGCGAGGCGTGCGGATTGAAGGCGGTGCGGGCGATTTCCAGCTTGTTGATGACGGTCTTCCCGCTTTGCTCGCGATTGGCTGCCTGTCCGACGCGCGAGGCGTAGAGTTTGGCCACTTCCGGGACGACAGGCGCACGGTGGCTGGCAATTTCGATCGCCAGCGTCTTGTGGCGGTAAAAGAAGCGCTGGGCGGCGAGCAGCGGCTGGCGGTCGTCGAGGGCGCGCGACAGTTCGTCGCGCAGGGGCTGGTCGAGCCTTGCCAGCAGCAGGGCCGGATCGAAGGCGTACAGGAAGCCTTCCTCGATGACGTAATTGGTCGGCTCGTAATCCTCCCCGCAGCCGATGTGCACCGGCGAGAGGGTCGAGATGACCAGTTCGCGGGTTTCGAGGAAATTCATGCGGCGCGCTCCATGTCGCCGAGCCGCTCGGGCAGGCGCACGGGGATCGACGGCGCATAGCCCTGGTGCACGGTTTGCGCGATGGCTTTGGAAATGCTGCCCTCGCCGCCCAGCCCCTGGCCGACCCAGCCGCGCTGCCAGTCTTCGGTGCCGGCGGGCGCCAGCAGCGCGCCGGCGGCGGCGAGCAGCAGCGGGTTCTTGAAGGGCGAGGCGAGGCGCGCGGCCTGGTCGCCGTGACGGCCATAGCGGGTGAAGGGCCGGTAGAAGCAGCGCGACGCGCCCCAGGCGAGGCCCTGCGGCGCGCAGGGGGCGAGAGTGAGCCAAGCATCGGGACCGGCGTGGCCGGGCAGCGGGCAATCTTCAAGCGTGCCGCAGTCGAATTTGCCCAGGCCGACATTGGCGTCCTTGCCGAAGCCGGCGGCGCCGACATGGGCCAGCGCCGCAGCCAGTTCGTCTTGCGTCATGCGGCTTTCATCGAGCCGCAGGTGCAGGTCGCGCTCGGCGCCCGCGGCGAACCAGTGCTGGCGCACCGTGTAGGGCGAGAAGCCGTCGCCCTTGCCGGTGGCCTGGGTCAGGCGGTTCAGGCTGTTCCTCGGCTGCGGCCGCGAGCAAAAGTCAGTCGGCGCGGGACGGCGTTCATTGGCCTGCGCCTGCCAGGTTTCCAGGGGTGAAGCGAGGATGTCGGCAGGCATCCAGGCGATGCGCTTGCGTTTCTTGCGCTCCTTCGGGTCGTCGCTCCGGCCGGCCCAGAACGCGGCCGGCAGCGCGGGCAGCGGCAGATGGCCGGCGGGAAAGGCATCGCCGACGACGAGGAAGGGGCGGCCCGCGGTATAGCCCTCGAGCAGCGCGGCGAGCCGCGCTTCGCCCCAGCCGTGGCGGATGGCCCAGCACAGCTGGCCGAACAGCGTGTCGCCGATGAGCGGCGTGGCGAAGGCGGTGCGCGGCGTGAGCGCGAGCTTGAGGGCGCGCATGGCTCAGGCGGCGAAGGGATCCTGCGGCAGCGATACCGTCTCGCCGTCGATTCTGAGATCGTTGAACTTCACCTTGCCGTAGCCGCGCGAGCCCGAGCCGCCGAGGCTGTCGAGCTCGATCAGGCGCAGGCCGGCGAGCACGGTGGCGAGCAGGTCTTCGCCGTCGAGCACTTTCAGCGAGAGGCGGAAGTCGAACTCGGCGCCGGCGGGCACGCGCTCGGTGTTGCGCGGATGCTCGGCCACGCCGCGGATGCGGTCGATGCGGTTCTCGCTTTTCACTTCGGTGAGCATTTGGTTGCTTGACTCGACGCCTTTCACCCAGTCGGCAGCGAGGTCGCAGTCCCAGAAGGCGAGGCGGGTCGGGCCGATTTCATTTGCCTGCTGCTCGTCGAGCTGGTCGCCGCCGGAGACGCCGAACAGCCGGACAATGGCGTCGATCTGCTCGCGCGCCGGCCCCTGCGCGCCCGTGTAGTCCTTGTAGCCGAGCGGCTCGGGCTTGACGGCGCCGCTCTTCCATTCGAGCAGGCTGCGCATCTTGCCCTTGAGGCTGGAGCCGGGAATGTAGGGCCGGTTGGTAATCGGGTGCTTGACGACGGCGTTGTCGGTGCCGCCGATGTGCATTTCGGTGTCGCCGGCGCCGATGTGCAGGCCGGTTTCGAGCGTGAGCCGCGCGGTGAGCGAGCGGATGCGGGTGAGTTGCATGGCGGAGCCTTCAGGCGGCGAGCGGCAAGGGCAGCTCGAAGCGGCCTTCGACGATGCCGCGCACGGTGATGTCCTCGTCGAGCGCTTCCCAGCGCAGCGCGTGGCCGTTCAGACGCAGTTCGACCTTGTCGAGGTCGTCGTTGCCGGCCTTTGCCAGGCGGGTGAAGCGCTCGGCCGGGAAGCCGACCTGGCGGCCGTCGGTCAGTTCGACGAAGACCATGCGTCTATCGACCCAGGCGCGCAGGGCAAGAACTTCGGTTTCAGAGGCGGTGGAATTCACGGTATTTCTCCATCAGAAGAGCTTGGTTCTCAAAAGCCGCATGCGCGATTTCATGCGCGCATCCACATCAGTCCTTGGGCCGCGTTGCCTTGTAAAAGCCCATGAATGCTTCAAAAAAAGTCTTGCACTGGTGAAGCTTGACCGGGGAATCGATTTGGTCAATGCAGTGCCGCATCAATGCTTCGAAATCGGCATCCACGTGGCCGCGCCCCTTGGCATAGGCCACCTTGGCCTTGAGCATTCGCACGAGCGGCAGGTGCATCTGGAAGCTCTCGGGTTTCCCCGCCACCTTCTCTGCCCAGAGGCAAAGCTCGTCATAGAAGCGGCGCAGTTGAGTGGGCTTGTTTTCCTTCTTCGCGCCGAGCTTCTGCTGTTGGGTCTTGCGGTCCGTGAACAGGCTCATGCCTATTCTTTGCGCAATGGCCTCAGGCACATCGGAATAGAGCAGAGGGCTGACCTTTGCCGGATCGGCGGTGAATTGAACGTGCTTGTCCAGGTAGTCGCGCTTGAAATCACGAAGGCCAAGAATGTTTTCCATGTTCCTGTTGCTCCAGTTCAATCACGATAACGATACAGGTAATTGGCGATGGGTATGCACGTGGCAAGCTTGCCGCGGGCGATGGCCTGCCGCAGCTTGCCGGCGATTTCAGACTGAGCGGCTTCTCGCTCGTGCCTTGGCAAGCGGTCGACCACGAAGCGGCGCACGCGGTAGGCGAGCCAGCTTTGCCAGATGGCGTCCTCCGGCTTGCCGCTGGCTGCCTTTTCGGCCAGGTGCAGGAGGCGATAGACGAAGCCGGTGCTGAACTGAGCGCGGCGTTCGTCGAGCCATTGTTCGAGTTCGGCAAGCTCGTCCAGCTCGGCCCAGGCCACGGCCTGGCCGTGCGTGGTGATGCGGTTGCGGCCGGCGTCCTTGGCCTTTTGCAAAGCCTCGTCGGCCAGCAGCGCCAGCGCGCGAACCGGATGTCCGGGCTTGGCGAGCGCGATGCCGGCGGAGAAGGTGATCTGCGGGTTGCCGGCGACGAAGGCGGAAAAATCGCGCCGCATGCGCCGCGCCAGCTCCTGCGTCGAGCGCCAGGGGCCGATCAGGAAGAAATCGTCGCCGCCGGCGAAGACGGTGTAGGTGCCGGGAAACGCCGCGCGGCACAGCCAGGGCAGATGAATGGCGAAAAAGGCGTTCAGCTGCCGCGACACGGAGGCCATGCGGGCGAAAGTGGCGGGGCGGAGGCCTTGCTGGAAAATAGCGCCGAGGTGGTCGACATCGCCTTTCAAAATGGCCAGCGCCTCGACACCTTGGTCACGATTCGCGAGCGCGTCGAGCATGACGGGCTGCCCGTCTTCGACCGGCACGAAGCCGTTGATGTCGCGCCGCGCATAACCCTGGAACAGCGGCGTGGCGGCATCCGCATCGGGCAGGGTGAAATCCCAGCAGCGCAGCAGCTCTCCGGCGCCGGCCAGCTCGCCGAAGCGCCCCGCCTGATCTTCATCGCGGGCGAAGGCCACCGCATGGCCGAAATAGTCGAGCGCGAGCGGCTTCACGGTGGCGGATTCGCGCAGTTCGGCGCCCGTGCGGACGACGAGCAGCCGGTTGAAGCGGTTGTCGGCAAGGTGTTTGCCAATGGCGATCTGGTCGGCGGCAAGAAAGCTGGCGCGTTTGTCGTCGCCTATCCGCGTTTGTGCCGGGCGGCGGCCGTCGAATTCACATGGCCCATCGGAAAATTCGGTGGCGCGTATGGGCGCTGGCGCCTCCCTGCCGCACAGATCGAAGCGTGCCAGCTTGGCCGCATCGAGCTTGTCGAACAACCGGCGGATCAGCGCATCGAAGCGGCCCTTCTCGAAATCGGCGCTCGCCGCCGGCAGGGCGGCGATGTTGATCGAGCATTCGCCGAAGGTCTGCTCCAGGCACCAGGCGTCGATCCGGCGCCGCACGCCGGCGATGGCCGCGTGCGCCTCGTTCGTGTTGGGCGCGACGATGAGGAACTTGCCCGCGGCATTGACGATCTGGCTGGTCGGGGGCAGGCCGAGCGCCTCGAGCACGGCGAGCGCCGCCAGCTCGGCGAGGAGCGACACCTGGAAGGAACGGCCGCGCAACAGCCGCGCGGCGCGCGCCTGGGTCTGGCCGCCCTCGGCGAAGATGAAATCCTGGATGCCGGAGAAATCGCCTTGCACGAGCAGAAACTTCTCCTCGCTCCAATCGCCATGCTCCTTGAGCGCGGCGATGGCGCCATCGCCCGTTATGCCGGCTGCCTCGTGCCAGCGCCACAGCGCCACGGCAAGCGCGGCGGCCGCCTTGCTGTGATCGTAGAGGGAGACATCGGGCCGCGTTTTCCCGGCGGTGGCGCTGGGAATGGCATGGGTGAAGGCCAACCAGGCGGAATCGAAGTGATCCAGCCACAGCGGCAGGCTGCCGCGATGGCTGGCGGGGATCCGCTCCAGGGCAGCGGCGAAGGCCTGCCACAAATCGGCGTATTCCTGTTGCGCCGGCTCGTTTTCATGTGGTTCGATCTCGACACGCTGTCGCGGGAAAAGACCGCGGGGAGAAAGCGGCGCGAGCGGCAGGCAGTGGGCGATTTCCTGGGTGCGGTCGCCTTCGAGGGCGATGGACTCGAACAGGGGCAGCAGGCGCGCCTGGTAGTGGTTGCGGCCGGTGGCTGTGCCCTCCTCGGCGCGGTTGTAGCTGTCGAATTCGCTGCGCTCGAAACCGGAGGCCAGGCGGTCCGCCGTGGCAATGATCCATTGCAGGAAGGTACCGGGCCGGTGATGGCGGGCGGCGGCATTGATCAGGGAGTCGTCGGTTTCCGGGGCGCCGGCCTCGGCGAAAGGCTCGGCCATCATCGACTCGCGCTTCGGCAGCAATGCCTCGATCGCGATGAAGCCGGCTGTCGTGTAGGCAGCGTGAATGTGCGATGGCCGCCCGTCCCAATGCGGGCAGTCGAGCTGCTTGTAGGTTTCGATCTTCTCCTTCTCGCAAGGCAGGCGCGCACGCTCGGCGAATTTGCCAAGGTCGTGGAGCAGAGCCGCCAGGGCAACACGTGAAGACGAAACGATCAGGGGCATGGATGGCGTATCGAAATTTCGGTTTTTTTGGAATTTCGGGTCAGGTTAATAGTTGCGTTGTCTTTATGCAAGCACGACAAGCTTGCGCCAGCCTCGCCGTCCCGTCGCGACTTTGTGCAACACAGCAAGCAGATAGGGACCGTCCAGTTCGGACACCGATGCCGCGCCACGAATCCACCAAAGATTCGATTGGCAAGACACGGCCTCCTATGGCTGAGTCTCGATGCGCTCGGGGGGTAAGGCAAGGCCGTAGAGGACCCTGTTGCGAGGGCCGCGGCTGATGACCTTGTAATCTCCGGCGGCAAGCGAAAGCGCGGCCTCGAGCCGACGGTTGATTCGGGTGCGGCGCTCTTGAAACAGTCCGGCGTCGAGACCATCGGCGACCCGTTTGCGGAATTCTTCGAGCGTGGAGTCATGGCGCCCGACAATGTGCTGGAGGATTTCCAGCAGACGATTGGGTGTCGAGCCACGCACACCAACAAAGCCCTGCTCGCCCTGCCCCGTCTTGCGGCATTCGGCCAGCCAGGCATACCAGGCGAGCAGCGCCGGAGGCAGATCGACTTTCTTGTCGCCGCACCAGATGCAGCGGGCACGCAGGTCGATACGCAGGGTGGGCGGATCGACCGCGGTTTGCGCCGCCGCGACGATACTGGCGAACGGGGTTGCGTGCTCGAGCGCCTCGCGCGGCAGACCTTCACGCAGGCGCACGAAGGGAATCTCGGCCAGCATCACGCGGGCGTCAGAGGTGTGGACGGGACGACCGTTGCGATCGTGCAGCAGGCGTGGCTCGGCCGGCGGGTAGAAGAAGTCCGGCAGGGATTCGAACGGATCGTTAACCAATACGTGGGAGAGCCGGTCCTGCGGGCGGCCGAAGAGCGAGAGCGCATAGCCGAGGAAGAAGCCCATGGTCTTGCGCCCGCCGGCAATCGAGACGTGCAGGGCGCAATCCGGGTCGGCGCACAGCTCGCGCACTGCGGCGAGCAGGGCATCGGCGGCCAGCGTGTTGTCCTCCGGCGTGCGGATGTCGGCGAGCGGCTGGCCGCCTGCGTCGCGGATGGCAAGGATGTTCTCGGGCGGGAAGGCGACGCCGGAAAGGCCGTATTCGCGGCACAGGGCATGGAACTGGCCCGCTTTCGGGTCGAGCAGCGCCAGGCGCGCGCGCTCGGCGCCCTCCGCCGTGGTGATCAGCCGGATCTCGGTGGGCAGCCAGGGGTCGCTGCGCGCCACCGCGAGGGCGAAGAGCGTCTCGGTGACGATCTGCGGCGTGAGGCCGGTGACGGCGAGCAGGATGCGGCGGGGGAAGGCAGCAGCGTTCATTCGCTCACCCACTGGCGCAACTCTCCCTTCAGGTCGCGCAGGCGCGCATCCGAAACGACACGAATCTTGGCTTGTGCCGCGCGCTCCCTGTCCGCTCGGGACAGCTTGCCCCGATAGTCGATCAGCATCTCGCGCGTGCGCAGCCCGCCCAGCCTGCGCAGCGAGTCGAGCTTGTAGAGCGCATCGGCGCCCTTGCTGGCATCGGGGCCGCCCGCCGTGGCGAGATTGCCCGCCTTGCACTCGATGACGTGCAGACGGTTGCGGTGGAGAAAGGCGCCATCGAGCTGGTTTTTGGTTTTGCCATCGGGGGCGACGACTTCGATGTCCATGGCGTAATCCGTGATGCCAAGCTCGGGCGCCAGATCGGAAACATTGCGGTAGGTGTGAAACTCGAGCCAGCCGCCCTTGACGAAGGCGCGAGCCTTCTCGTCGGCAAAGCGGATTTCGTTCTTGGCGACCGTGAGCAACCCTGCCTGCTCGAATTCGCCCAGCAGTTCCTCCAGCGCGCGGCTGTCCGTCTGGTCCGGCGACATTTTCACGCTCAGGCTCCGCTTGCGCTCGGCCTCGTCGCCCAGCTGATTCAGCTGACCGAGCGCGCCCGCCCAGCGGCTGACCCCCGACACAACATGATCGGCGAGATCGCGCAAACGCGCGGGTATGCCAGGCTTCGCGGCAGGCCGGGACAATATGTACCCATGCGCTTTCAGGTAATCGCTCAGCTTGAGTTTCGGTGCGAGCACGAAACCCTGGTCACGCAACTCCGGCGCAAGAAAGATGAGCTCGTCCGTTTCCGCGCTGACATAGAAGGCCGGCCGCTGGTTGCCGAGGAAGACCTCGTGCGCCGCCAAGGCCATGAGCTTCGTGCCGCCGGTGATGTTGAGCGCGACATTCTCTGCTTCGTGCGCGCACAGCCAGTCCAGCATGGCGTCGCGGCAGGCATGGTATTGATAGGGATCCGGAATCGGAATCTGATCGACGGCGACACCGTGCGGCCTGATCACCTCCGCCAGCCAGCGGGCATGATCCTGCATCTTCGGGGTAACCGCGAGCACCACGCGCCCGGGCCGGAAATCTCTGTCCAGAACCGGCGTCAGGTTCGGCGTCGGCTGCTCGGAAACCAAGCAGAAATGCGTATCAAATTTCATCGGCAGTTTTCCTTGCGTAATGACCTTCGAGCGTTGCCGCGCATTTTTCCAGCTCATCCGCCGACAGCTCCTTGCCGCGCCATTCGGCCGGGATGTTCAGGGATAGGTGCAAATAGCGCGCTTCCCGTTCGCAGATCTTGGCAATGAGCTGCACCGGCAGGGTGCCGATCACCGTGTCGCCGCGACTGACTTTGGCGATGTCGAGATGCGGGATGTGGACGTCGGAACGGATGCCGCAACGGCGCATCCATTCGACGGCGCCAGGATGCCGGGTGATGAGCCAGGTGGTTGCCATGCCGCGCATGTTAGCTGCTGTGAAAGGGCTCATGCCAACGCGGCAAGCTTGCCGCGATCTCCCGCCGGGCATGAAATAAATTGGGTGTGAATATTACGGGACGGCTGGGAGCGCAGCAACACGCCCATGCAGGAAACCGTGCATTTTATTTAAAATGCGCTTTTCGTCCTGGGCACTGAAAAATAGCCTATGCGCTACTGGCTGATGAAGAGCGAACCCGAGGCCTACGGCATCGACGACCTCGTCCGCGACAAGGTGACGGCCTGGTGGGGCGTGCGCAACTACCAGGCGCGCAATTTCATGCGCGACCAGATGCGGCTCGGCGACCGCGGCTTCTTC
>CAUJIV010000087.1 GCA_963205435.1 Pseudomonadota bacterium | reverse complement strand
GCCGTAGCGGCCGACGATGTCCGAGGCGCGCAGGCGCCCCTTGAGCAGCCAGGCCAGGCTGCGGATCACCTGGTCGCCGACCGGATGGCCGTAGGTGTCGTTGATCGACTTGAAGTGGTCGATGTCGATCATGGCCACGCACAGCCGCGCCGAGTCCTCCCGCAGGGACTGCAGCTGCAGGTTCAGGCGGCTCTTCGCCGCCGAATGGTTGAGCAGCCCGGTCAGGCTGTCGTGCTGGCTGTGGCGCTGCATCTCGCGATGGCGGGCGATCTTGGTCTTCACCACCGCAGCCAGCAGCACCGGGTTGCACGGCTTGGTGAGGAACTGGTCGCCGCCCAGGCGCAGGGCCTCGACCTGCATGCCGACATCGGTCTCGCTCGACAGGTAGACCACCGGCAGCGACTGGTAGTCGGTCATCTGGCGCAGCACGCGCGTCGCCTCGACGCCGGTGCAGTGCGGCATGTACATGTCCATCAGCACCAGGTCGGGACAGTACTGCTCGACGGCCTCGAGCAGCTGCTGCGGATCGCCGATGGCGCGGCTGTCGATGCCGTGCTGCGACAGCGTGCGGCAGATCGTCGCCACCGCGGTGGGCGAGTCCTCCACCACCAGCACGCGGTGCGGATCCTGCTCGCCCGACTGCAGCAGGTCGAGGATGCGGCCGAGCACGGTGTGGGTCTCCTGCTCGGCCTGGATGACGACATCGGCGCCGGCGCGGATCAGGGCGACCGTGACCTCGAGCGACTTCGGCACCGACAGGCAGAACAGCTGGCTGGTCGGGTGCTGGCTGCGCAGATGCTGCATGCGCTGGAGCTCCCTGTCGGCATAGCCGCCCGCCGGCGGAATGAACAGCGCCACCAGGGGCGAGGCGTCGCCCGACGGCCGCTCCGTCCAGCCGAAGCGCTGGATGCGGAAGCCGAAGAAACCGAGCTGCTCGACCAGACCGGCCACCCAGGCGTGGCTTTCCTCGGCGATCAGCCAGATGGCGCGTGGCCGCGCCCAGCCGCTCGCCGCGCCCGGCAGGGCCGCCGTCTGGCGGCGCTGTTCGCCGCTGGCGGCGGCCCGCGGCGCGAAGACGTTCTCGACGGCGTGCAGCAGGGTGTCGACCTGGCGGTCGAGGGCCATCGCGTCCTGTGCACCAACCGGGTGCGTCGTTTCGTCGCCGAACAGGGCGAGGGCGACATTTTCCAGCCCCTCGCTTTGCCGCAGCAGGCCGGGCAGCTTGAGCCGGTTCAGCTGCTCGGTCAGGTTGTCCAGCGCCAGCGTGAACTCGACGAAACTGTCGAAGCTGCCCTGGTTGCGGTATTCCAGCCAGCGCTTGCGCAGGGCGCGCAGGCAGGCGTCCATCGCGCGCTGGTCGGGGGACTGGAATGCCGCCGTGTCGGTTTTCATGGGCAGGCCGGATTATCGCCGAAGGCCTTGCAGGCGGCAATCGAGGGCGCCCGCCCGGGCAGGCGCCGCGCCACCGGCCTCGGCGCGGGCCACATTCATGCCGAATGAGCGGGTACACGCCCTAAAATACGCTCATGTCCGCAGCCACCGCTTCCCCTCCCGCCTTCGTCCATCTGCGCCTGCACAGCGAGTACTCCATCGTCGACGGCATGGTGCGGCTCGACCAGGCCGTCGAACGGGCCGCGGCCGACGGCATGCCGGCGCTGGCGCTGACCGACCTCGCCAACCTGTTCGGCCTGGTCAAGTTCTACAGCAGCGCGCGCCGGCGCGGCATCAAGCCCGTCGTCGGCTGCGACGTCTGGGTCGAGCCGGCCGCCGGCGAAGGCGGCCGCGACGGCCGCGCCCGCCTGCTGCTGCTGGCGAGGAACCACGACGGCTATCTGCGCCTGTGCCAGCTGCTCAGCGACGCCTGGCTCGCCCCGCGCAGCCGCGACCGCGCCGAGATCTCCCGCGCCGCCCTCGCCGGCGGCGACAACGGCGGCCTCATCGCCCTGTCGGGCGCCGCCAGCGGCGACGTCGGCCAGGCGCTGCTCTCGGGCGCGACGGCACAGGCCGAGGCGCTGGCGCGCGAATGGGCGCGGCTGTTCCCCGACGCCTACTACATCGAGGTCCAGCGCGACGGCCAGCCGCAGGCCGAGGCGCTGGTGGCGGCGAGCGCGGCGCTGGCGGCGCGGCTCGACCTGCCGCTGGTGGCCAGCCACCCGATCCAGTTCCTCGAGCGGGAGGACTTCAAGGCACACGAGGCGCGCGTCTGCATCGCCGAAGGCCATGTCCTCGCCGACCCGCGCCGTCCGCGCCACTTCACCGAAGAACAGCATTTCAAGACCCAGGCCGAGATGCAGGCGCTGTTCGCCGACCTGCCCGAGGCGCTGGAGAACGCCGTCGAGATCGCGCGCCGCTGCAACCTGTCCATCGAGCTGGGCCGCAACCGGCTGCCGCAGTTTCCGACGCCGGACGGCGTGGCGCTCGAGGACTACCTGCTGCAGCAGGCCGAGGCGGGGCTGGAGCGCCGCCTGGCGCGGCTCTATCCCGACGCCGCCGAGCGCGAGCGGCGTCGCCCCGAATACGCCGAACGGCTGGCCTTCGAGTGCCGCACCATCGCCCAGATGGGCTTTCCCGGCTACTTCCTCATCGTCGCCGACTTCATCAACTGGGCCAAGGGCAACGGCGTGCCGGTCGGGCCCGGCCGCGGCTCCGGCGCCGGCTCGCTGGTGGCCTACTCGCTCGGCATCACCGACCTCGACCCGCTGCGCTACGAGCTGCTGTTCGAGCGCTTCCTCAATCCGGAGCGGGTGTCGATGCCCGACTTCGACGTGGACTTCTGCCAGGAGGGCCGCGACCGCGTCATCGACTACGTCAAGAAGAAATACGGCGGCCACGCGGTCTCGCAGATCGCCACCTTCGGCACCCTGGCGGCCAAGGCGGTGGTGCGCGACGTCGGCCGCGTCCTCGACCTCGGCTTCAACTTCGTCGACCAGTTCGCCCAGCTGATCCCCAACGAGCTCGGCATCACGCTCAAGGCGGCGCGCGGGAAGGAACCGGCCATCGACGAGCGCGCCGGCCGCGAGGAGGAGATCCGCGAGCTGCTCGAGCTGGCGGAAAAGCTCGAGGGCCTGGTCCGCAACGTCGGCATGCACGCCGGCGGCGTGCTCATCGCGCCGGGCCGGCTGACCGACTTCTGCCCGCTCTACTCGGCCGGCGGCGCCGAGGCCGCCGTGAGCCAGTTCGACAAGGACGACGTCGAGCAGGCCGGCCTCGTCAAGTTCGACTTCCTCGGCCTGCGCACCCTGACCATCCTCGCCGAGGCGGTGCGCCTGGCCGCCGAGGTCGAGGACGTGGAGATCGATCTCGACGCCCTGCCGCTCGACGACGCAGCGACCTACGAGCGCATCTTCAAGACGGCCAACACCACGGCGGTGTTCCAGTTCGAGTCGCGCGGCATGAAGGACACCCTGCTGCAGGCCAAGCCGGACCGGCTGGAGGACCTCATCGCGCTGAACGCGCTCTACCGGCCGGGGCCGATGGAGTTCATCCCCAACTTCGTCGCCCGCAAGCACGGCCGCGAGCGCATCGTCTACCCGCACCCGCTGCTGGAAAAGGTCGTCGGCAACACCTACGGCATCATGGTGTACCAGGAGCAGGTGATGCAGGCCGCCCAGGTCATCGCCGGCTACTCGCTCGGCGGCGCCGACCTGCTGCGCCGCGCCATGGGCAAGAAGAAACCCGAGGAGATGGCCAAGCAGCGCGAGGTCTTCGTCGCCGGCGCGGCGGCCAACGGCATCGCCGCCGACAAGGCCAACGAGATCTTCGACACCATGGAGAAGTTCGCCGGCTACGGCTTCAACAAGTCGCACGCCGCCGCCTACTCGCTGGTCGCCTACCAGACGGCCTGGCTCAAGTGCCACCATCCGGCGGCCTTCATGGCGGCGACCCTCTCCTCGGAGATGGCCGACACCGACAAGGTGCAGTTCTTCGTCGCCGACGCCGCCGCCAACGGGCTGGCCTTCCTGCCGCCGGACATCAACCGCAGCCGCTATCGCTTCGCGCCGGTCGACGCGCAGACCATCCGCTACGGGCTGGGCGCCATCAAGGGCACCGGCGAGTCGGCCATTGGCGCCATCCTGCGCGCGCGCGAGGCGGCCGGCGACTTCACCAGCTTGTTCGACTTCTGCCGGCGCATCGACAAGCGCGTGGCCAACCGGCGCGTGGTCGAGGCGCTGGTGCGCGCCGGCGCCTTCGACTCGCTCGAGGCCAATCGCGCGAGCCTCATGGCCTCGGTGGGCATGGCGCTGGAGGCGGCCGAGCAGGCCGAGCGCAACGCCCTGCAGGCCGGGCTGTTCGACGCCGGCGGCGGCGGGGAAGCGCCGCTGCAACTCGTCGACGCCGCGGCCTGGGGCGAGCGCGAGCGCCTGCTCAACGAGAAGCAGGCGCTCGGCTTCTTCCTCTCCGGCCATCCCTACAACGAGGTGCGCGAGGAATTGTCGGCCTTCATCCGCCGCCCGCTCGGCGCGCTCGAGCCGCAGAGGGAGCCGCTGCTGCTCGCCGGCCTCGTCACCGCCATGCGCACGCAGATGACCCGCCGCGGCAAGATGATCGTCGTCACCCTCGACGACGGCACGGCGCAGCTCGAGATGACGGTGTTCAACGAGCTCTACGAGGCCGAGCGCGGCAAGATCCGCGAGGACGAGGTGCTGGTGGTCGAGGGCAAGATCAGCCGCGACGACTTCAGCGGCGGCCTGCGCGTCAACGCCGAGCGGCTGCTGACCCTGGCCGAGGCGCGCGGACGCCACGCCACGGCGCTGCGCCTGGGCCTGGGCGGCGACGGCGCGGGCAGCGGCGCGGCCGCGGCGCAGCGCCTGCGCACGCTGCTGGCGCCCCACCGCAACGGCCCCTGCCCGGTGCGCGTGCGCTACCGCAACGCGCAGGCCGAGTGCGAGCTGCCGCTGGGCGAGGACTGGCGCGTGCGCCTCGACGACGAACTGCTCGCCGGCCTGCGCCAGTGGCTGCAGGCGGAAAACGTCGAGGTGGTGTACCCGTAGGGAAGGGGGCGCCCGGAGCGTCAGGCCAGGTCGGCGATGAGCGAGGCGCGCACCGCCTCGGGCACGTCGACGGACTCGCGATAGCGATCATGGTCGATGCCGGCGCGCAGGGCGGCGCCGGCCTTGGCCGCGGCGATCATCGGCGGGGTCAGCTCGAAGCGGAGGAAATGCACGGCGGCAGTCTTGCCTTCGGTCTCGCGCTCGAGGTCCTCGTTGGCGATCGGGTAGACCTTGTCGCAGCCCGCCACCTGCAGCCACACCGTCTTCTCGATGCCGATCAGGCGCGACAGCGCGGCGCGCCGCTCGGCTTCGTCGGGATACTCGATCATGAAGGTGGCCTTCCAGTTGCGGCCATCGGGGATGAGCGGGTTGTAGACATCCAGCTCCTCCTGGATCAGCTCCGGCTCGAACATGCGCTCGAGGCGCAGCATCTCCTGCACCTGGTACTGCATGGTCAGGGCGTCCTCGAAATGCAGGGTGGCGTGGGCGCCGAGCGGCAGCAGGCGCGTCTTCTTGTGCGCCATGACGCGGGCGCGAAACTCCGGCCGCAGGCGAGCGTACTGCTCGAGGCTGTAGAGGTCTTCGTGGCGCAGCATGGTCAGATGCCGTAAGCCTTGCGCAGCAGGGTGATCGGGTGCTCGGGCGCGCTGCCGTCGGCGCGGATGTGGCCGATGTGGTGGCCGGCCATGGCGCAGTCGCTGCCGTAGTGGTCGGGTTTGGCGTCGTTCACCCGCTTGACCACCGGCCGCACGATCTTGACGGCGAACTCGTGGAACTCCTGCTTCACGGCATAGGTGCCGTCATGGCCGGAGCAGCGCTCGATGGCGTCCACCTCGGTGCCGGGCACCAGCGCCAGCACCTCCCGGGTCTTCGGCCCGATGTTCTGCACCCGCTGGTGGCAGGCGGCATGGTAGGCGACCTTGCCCAGCGGCGTCTTGAAGTCGGTCTTCAGCTTGCCCTCGCGGTGGCGCAACATCAGGTACTCGAAGGGATCGTAGAAGGCGTCCTTGACCTTCTGCACCTCGGCGTCGTCGGGGAACATCAGCGGCAGCTCCTGACGGAACATCAGCGCGCAGGAGGGGATCAGCGCCATCAGGTCCCAGCCGGCGTCGACCAGCCTGGCCAATTGCGGGATGTTGACTTCCTTCGCCTCGCGCACCGAGTCGAAGTCGCCGAGCTCCAGCCGCGGCATGCCGCAGCAGCGCTCCTTCGCCGCCAGCGTCACCGGGATGCCGTTGTGGGCGAGGACCGCGGCGAGATCCTCGCCAGGGCCGGGCTCATTGCGGTTCATGTAGCAGGTGGCGAACAGGGCCACCTTGCCGGTCGTCCTGCCGGCCGGCTCGCCCGGCGTGTCGAGCGGCAGCTGCTTCAGGCGACTGCGCAGCGGCCGGCTGGAAAACTCCGGCAGCCAGGCCTCGGCGTGGATGCCGGCGACGGCCTGCAAGGCCTTGCGCGCCATGCCGATCTTGTTCACCGCGTTCACGGTCTGGGCGACGACCGGAATGCCGCACAGGCTGCCGACGGCGTCGGTGCGCGTCAGCACGCGGTCGCGCAGCTTGGCGCCGTGCTTGCGGTAATGCACCGCCTTGGCGCGCAGCATGAGGTGGGGAAAGTCGACGTTCCACTCGTGCGGCGGCACATAGGGGCACTTGGTCATGTAGCACAGGTCGCACAGGTAGCAGTGCTCGACGACCTTGCCGTAATCCTCCTTGCGCACGCCATCCACTTCCAGGGTCGGCGACGCGTCGACCAGGTCGAACAGGGTCGGGAAGGACTGGCACAGGCTGACGCAGCGGCGGCAGCCGTGGCAGATGTCGAAGACGCGCTCCATCTCCTTCTCGAGCGCGGCCTCGTCCCAGAACTCCGGATTCTGCCAGTCGATCGGATGGCGGGTGGGTGCCTCGAGATTGCCCTCGCGTGTCGTCGGTGCGGCCATGGCGCTCCTCGTCCGGTAAGGGCGCGGCCCCGGGCGGGGCCGCGCTTCCTGCGCAGTTACTTGCCCAGCTCGTTGAGGGCCTTCTGGTAGCGGTTGGCGTGCGAGCGCTCGGCCTTGGCCAGCGTCTCGAACCAGTCGGCGATCTCGTCGAAGCCCTCGGCACGGGCATCCTTGGCCATGCCCGGATACATGTCGGTGTACTCGTGGGTTTCGCCGGCGACGGCCGACTTCAGGTTATCGACGGTGCCACCGAAAGGCAGGCCGGTGGCCGGATCGCCACAGCTCTCCAGATATTCCAGATGCCCGTGGGCATGGCCGGTCTCGCCTTCGGCCGTCGAGCGGAACAGGGCGGCGACATCGGCATAGCCTTCGACGTCGGCCTTGTTGGCGAAATAGAGATAGCGGCGGTTGGCCTGAGACTCGCCGGAAAAGGCATCCTTCAAGTGCTTCTCGGTCTTGCTTCCTTTCAGTTCCATGGTCTGCTCCTCACGTGGTTGGCGATCGGCGACAAGGCCTTGCGTCCTTGGCCAGGCGAACATAGCCGCCTTTCAGGCCAATGTGAAATTGGATTTTCCAAAGTGGCCGATAGCCCGATTCTATCGCTTCGCCACGGGCCGCGTGCCGGGCAGCCGGCAGTCGAGCATGGCGCGGCGGACCAGCTCGGCCGCCTCGTGGCGCGGATAACTGGCGCGGCAGGCCAGCGCGACGCGGCGCGTCGGCACCGGCGGCCGGAACGGCCGCACCCGCAGCAGCGGATCCCTCGCCTTGATGTCGTCGACCGCCGCCGCCGGCATCACCGTCGCGCCGACGCCGCTCGCCACCATGTGGCGGATCGTCTCCAGCGAGCTACCCTCGAGGACATGCGGCGAGACGCCGGCCTGGCTGCTGGCGGTGGCGCACAGGTCGAGCACCTGGTCGCGAAAGCAGTTGCCGGCGCCGAGCATGAGCAACTGGGCGTCGACCAGCGCCGAAGTCGGTATCGCCTGCTGCTTCGCCCAGGGGTGGGCGGCGGGCACCAGCAGGCGGAACTCCTCGTCGTAGACCGGCTGCACCTCGAGCGAGGGCTCCTCCAGCGGCAGGGCGAGGATGGCCAAGTCGAGCTCGGCGCTCTTCACCTTCTCGACCAGTCGGTGGGTGAAGTTCTCCTCGAGCAGCAGCGGCATTTCCGGCGCGCGCTGCTTGACCAGCGGCACCAGGCGCGGCAGCAGCCAGGGCGCGATGGTGTAGATGACGCCGACGCGCAGCGGACCGACCAGCGGCCCGCGGTCGGCGGCGGCGATCTCGCTCACCAGCGCCGCTTCGGCCAGCACCCTTTCCGCCTGGGCGACGATGCGTGCGCCGACCGGCGTCAGGCGCACCTCCTGCGGCGAGCGCTCGAAGAGGATGACGCCGAACGCTTCCTCCAGCTTCTTCACCGCCACCGACAGCGTCGGCTGCGAGACGAAGCATTTCTCTGCGGCGCGGCCGAAATGGCGCTCGCGCGCCAGCGCGACGATGTAGCGCAGATCCGTCAAGGTCATTGGGTGGGTCTCTGCTCGAAGCCGGTGAAGTCCCCGCTGCCCAGTTCGACCTCGACGCGGTCGACGCGAGCGCCGGGCGGGCCCTGCCGCGTCCAGGCGATCATCGCCGCCACCGCCTCGGCGCTGCCGCAGACCAAGGCCTCCACCGTGCCGTCGCTGCGGTTGCGCACCCAGCCGGCAATGCCTTCCGCCCGCGCCTGGCGTGCCAGCGCGGCGCGAAAGCCGACGCCCTGCACCCGGCCGTGGATCAGCAGGCGCCGGCGCTCCATCACATCCCTTCTGCCGCGCCGCTGCGGGGCGGAGCAGCAAGCACATGGAGCGGGCACAGCCCGCGAACAACCATCACCCCCTTCCGCGGGAAGGGGGGTGGGGGGATGGCCCTCATTTCACCTTCATGCCCGGCTGCGCGCCGCTGTCGGGCGACAGCAGGAAGATGCCGGGGCCGTCGCCGGAGGCGGCGAGGATCATGCCTTCGGAAACGCCGAACTTCATCTTGCGCGGGGCGAGGTTGGCCACCACCACCGTCAGCCGCCCGACCAGCGCCGCCGGATCGTAGGCCGACTTGATGCCGGCGAACACCGTGCGCGTCTCCGCGCCCAGGTCGAGGGTGAGCTTGATCAGCTTCTCGGCGCCCTCGACGTGCTCGGCGGCGGCGATGCGGGCGACGCGCAGGTCGACCCTGGCGAATTCGTCGATGGAAATGTGCGTCACGACGGCTTTCTCCTCTGCATGCTGCTGGCGCTCGGCATGGCGCTGTTGCGAGTGCGAATCCGGCGCGGCCGGCGCGAGCGATTCGCGGTTGGCCTCGAGCAGGGCGTCGATCTGCTTGCGCTCGACGCGGCTGGCGAGGTGGCGGTACTCGCCGATCTCGTGGCCGTCCGGCAGCAGGCTGGCGGCGTCGGCCCAGGCCAGCGGCGCCAGCCGCAGGAAGGCCTCCGCCTCGGCCGCCAGCTTCGGCAGCACCGGCTTGAGATAGATCGTCAGCAGGCGGAACAGCTGGAGCGCCTGCGAGCAGACGCGCTGCAGCCGCCCCTCGGCGCCCGCCTGCTTCGCCAGTTCCCAGGGCGCGTGCTCGTTCACGAACTGGTTGGCGCGGTCGGCCAGCGCCATGATCTCGCGCACCGCCTTGCCGTATTCGCGCGCCTCGTAATGGTCGGCGATCGTCCCGGCGGCCGCCCGCGCCTCGGCCAGCAGCGGGCTGTCGTCAGCCACCAGCCGGCCGCCGAAGCGCTTGCCGATGAAGCCAGCGCAACGGCTGGCGATGTTCACGTACTTGCCGACGAGATCGGAATTGACGCGCGCGACGAAATCGTCGAGGCTGAGGTCGATGTCCTCCATCGTCGCGTTCAGCTTGGCGGCGTAGTAATAGCGCAGCCACTCCGGATCCAGCCCCTGCTTGAGGTAGCTCTCGGCGGTGATGAAGGTGCCGCGCGATTTCGACATCTTCTGGCCGTCGACGGTGAGAAAGCCGTGGGCGAAGACCGCCGTCGGCACGCGGTAGCCGGCGAACTCCAGTTCCGCCGGCCAGAACAGGGCGTGAAAGTAGAGGATGTCCTTGCCGACGAAGTGATAGAGCTCGCTGCCGGCCTTCGCCGCGGCGGCCTTGTCGGTGAAGGCGGCGACATCGATCGCCGGCGTGCGCGCGGCGAGGTTCTTCAGGCTGCCGAAATAGCCGATCGGCGCGTCCAGCCAGACATAGAAGTACTTGCCCGGCGCGTCGGGGATCTCGAAGCCGAAATAGGGCGCGTCGCGCGAAATGTCCCAGTCGCTGAGCCGGTTCTCGCCCTCCTCGCCGAGCCACTCCTGCAGCTTGTTCACCGCCTCGGGCTGGGCCTTGCAGATCTCGCGCGTGGCGCGGCGCAGAAATTCCTGGCAGCGCGGGTCGGAGAGCCTGAAGAAATAGTGGTCCGAGGACTTCCTCACCGGCACGGCGCCGGAGACGGCGGAAACCGGGTTCTTAAGATCGGTCGGCGCATAGGCCGCGCCGCAGGCCTCGCAGGAGTCGCCGTACTGGTCGGCGGCGCCGCACTGCGGGCACTCGCCCTTGATGAAGCGGTCCGGCAGGAACATCTCCTTCACCGGGTCGTAGAACTGCTCGATGGAGCGCACCTCGATCAGGCCGGCGGCCTTCAGCTTGCCGTAGATGTCGTTGGCGAAGAAGCGCGTCTCCTCGGAGTGCGTCGTGTGATAGTTGTCGAAGGCGACGTGGAAGCCGGCGAAATCGCGCGTGTGCTCCTGGTGCACGCGGGCGATCAGTTGCTCCGGCGCGATGCCCTCCTTCTCGGCGCGCAGCATGACCGGCGTGCCGTGGGTGTCGTCGGCGCAGACATACCAGCATTCATGACCGCGCATCTTCTGGAAGCGCGCCCAGATGTCGGTCTGGATGTACTCGACCAGATGGCCGAGGTGGATGGCGCCATTGGCGTAGGGCAGGGCGCTGGTGACGAGAATCTTTCGCGGCATTTCGGGAATTACTTGAAAAAACAGTGAGTTTACCAGCGTAGGCGGGGAAGCTGCTCGAAAACAAGCACACGATGCCTAATCCTGAGTATAATACTCAGGTATTAGAAATCCACTCGAGGAGCCACAGCATGAGCCTGACCGAGCAGCAGGTGCAGTCGACCCTGAAGGAAATCATCGACCCGAACACCGGCAAGGACCTGGTCGCCACACGCTCGGCCAGGAACATCAAGATCGACGGCAACGACATCGCCGTTGACGTCGAGCTGGGCTACCCGGCGAAAAGCCAGATCGACGGCCTGCGCAAGACGGTGATCGACCGGCTGAAGGCGCTGCCCGGCGCCGGCAATGTCTCCGCCAATGTCTACAGCAGGATCGAGTCGCACAGCGTGCAGCGCGGCGTCAAGCTGATCCCGCAGGTGAAGAACATCATCGCCGTCGCCTCGGGCAAGGGCGGCGTCGGCAAGTCGACCACGGCGGTGAACCTGGCGCTGGCGCTGGCTGCCGAGGGCGCCCGCGTCGGCGTGCTCGACGCCGATATCTACGGCCCCTCGCAGCCGCAGATGCTCGGCATCAGCGACCGGCCCGAATCGGCCGACGGCAAATCGCTCGAGCCGATGCAGGCCTATGACTTGCAGGCCATGTCGATCGGCTTCCTCATCGACGTCGAGACGCCGATGGTCTGGCGCGGGCCGATGGTGACCCAGGCGCTGCAGCAGCTGCTCAACGACACCCGCTGGCATGACATCGACTACCTGGTCATCGACCTGCCGCCGGGCACCGGCGACATCCAGCTGACGCTGGCCCAGCAGGTGCCGGTGACCGGCGCCGTCATCGTCACCACGCCGCAGGACATCGCCCTGCTCGACGCGCGCAAGGGCCTCAAGATGTTCGAGAAGGTCGGCATCCCGATCCTCGGCATCGTCGAGAACATGAGCATCCACATCTGCTCGAAGTGCGGCCACGAGGAGCACATCTTCGGCGCCGGCGGCGCCGAGCGCATGGGCAAGGATTACGACGTCGAAGTGCTCGGCCACCTGCCGCTCGACATCAGCATCCGCGAGCAGGCCGACTCCGGCCGGCCGACCGTGGTGGCCGACCCGGACGGCCGCGTCGCCGAGATCTACCGCGCCATCGCCCGCCGCGTTGCCGTCAAGATCGCCGACAAGGCCAAGGACATGACGGCGAAATTCCCCAACATCGTCGTCCAGAACACCTGAGCCGGCGGCGCCGCGGCGCCTCGCTTGACCCCCCCCTCAAAGAGCGGATAATCCGCTCTTTGTTTTTGGGGGCGCAATGAGCATCAAGTCCGACAGGTGGATCCGCCGCATGGCGCTCGAGCACGGCATGATCGAGCCGTTCGAGCCGGGCCAGGTGCGCGAGAAAAACGGCCACAAGATCGTCTCCTACGGCACCTCGAGCTACGGCTACGACATCCGCTGCTCGGACGAGTTCAAGCTGTTCACCGACATCAACTCGACCATCGTCGACCCGAAGAACTTCGACCCGAATTCCTTCGTCGAGATCCGCAACGACTACTGCATCATTCCGCCGAACTCCTTCGCCCTGGCGCGCACCGTCGAATACTTCCGCATCCCGCGCAACGTGCTGACCGTCTGCCTCGGCAAGAGCACCTACGCCCGCTGCGGCATCATCGTGAACGTCACGCCCTTCGAGCCGGAGTGGGAGGGCTACGTGACGCTGGAATTCTCCAACACGACGCCGCTGCCGGCGAAGATCTACGCCAACGAGGGCGTCGCCCAGGTGCTGTTCTTCGAGTCCGACGAGGAATGCGAGATCTCCTACAAGGACCGCGGCGGCAAGTACCAGGGCCAGGTCGGCGTCACGCTGCCGAAGATCTAGTTTCGAGTTTGGAGTTACGAGTTTCGAGTTGCGTGTTTACTCAGCAGTCGCCAATATAGGCGACAGACGGGGCTTTGAAGAATGAGCGAACGAGTCTTGGCATTTGCTGGAGTTTTGCAAGCTGCGCCTCGATTTTGTCGCGCAGTTTTTCTCCTTTCTGCAAAGGTCGCCTTGCCG
>CAUJIV010000086.1 GCA_963205435.1 Pseudomonadota bacterium | reverse complement strand
AGAAACATCTGCCGCGCTATCTGGCCGAATACAGCTATCGCTTCAACCGACGTTTCGATCTGGCGAGCATGCTCGCCCGGCTGGCCACCGCCGCCGCGAACACGCCGCCTATGCCGTACCGGCTCGTAAAGTTGGCTGAGGCTCATTGGTAATCAGGAACTTGTAAGCTTTCTACTGGACTAGTTTCCAGCTGCCTCCTTCAACTTTCACCATAACACGCGCACGATCATCCATTCCGTTATGATTTTTCGGTGTCATAGAATAAACACCATGTGTGCCGACGACCTCGTGCAATTTTTCAAGAGCGTCGCGGAGTGCCAAGCGGAACGCTGGAGTACCTGGCTTAGCGTTTTTCAGTGCTTCGCTTGCCGCCTTATTCACCAATAAGTAGGCATCATAAGCATAACCCGCGAAAGCGTTACGGTTCTGCACGCCGTAAGCGTCATCGTAAGATTTGACAAATGAACTTGCGACCGTCTTAACAGGATTTGTATCTGGCAATTGTTCTACTACGACCAACGGTCCAGTTGGAGCAATGAGTCCTTCGACACTCTTGCCACCGACACGAATAAAGTCAGGATTAACCATGCCATGGCTTCCGTATACTGCACCTTTAAAACCGCGACTGGACAGTGAAATAGCTGGCAGGGCACCTGGCGTACCTGAGCCGCCGATTAATACGGCATCTGGCTTGGACATCATGATTTTTAACACTTGGGCTTCGACGCTAGTGTCTGTGCGAGCATACCGCTCGTTTGCAACAATATTTATTCCGGCAGGCCCCGCTAGGGCATTAAGGGCCTTGTAGATGCCCTCGCCCCAAGGGTCGTTGAAACCTATATATCCAACGTTTTTAATCCCGTTTGCCTGCATGTGTTTTACAACACCTTCTATCATCAGCGGGATGGACTGTGGCACCACAAATGTCCAAGTCGTTTTTTCAGGTGGCAACGACATAGGCGCTAAAGCAATCTGTGCAACCTTTTGTTCTGAAGCCACTTCGGCAATAGCATGATTATTTGGTACGGATGACGAGCCCAGAATAATATCGGCATTATCTTCCGTGATGAGCTTGCGGGCATTTTTAACCGCGATTGATGGATCTGAAGCATCGTCTAGCACAATGTATTTTGCGGGCTGTCCGGCTAAAGTCTTCGGAAGCATGTTAAAGGTATTCCGATAATGCACACCAAGTGAGGCGCCTGGACCAGTGGTCGACACTGAAACGCCAACAACGATGTCGGCCAATGCGCTCGAGGTAAAGGCAAGCAGTAAAGCAGCAAGCAGAGCAGAATTAAATTTCACGACTATCCTCCTTGTATTTTCAAACCTCAGGAAAACGCCTTGATAAATCGGCAAAGGTTAGTTGTTCTCGCTTCTCGTCAGTCAAATAGGTATTTCCGATTCCGTATTCGTGCCAGCGTGCATGAATTTTTGATTCGAGTTCAGAGGATATTTTATTGACTGGTGGGAAGCGGCGATTCCCCCATGCTGCATTGCGTTCAAATTCCCAGTTTCGTGTCGCATCGATCAGCGTTCTTGTCCAGCAACCAGTACCATATTTCATGGGGTTAGCCTGTTCGCGCGGCGTTGACGGATCGAGTACGGAGCCGAAGGTGGGGCCAAAGATACAGAGTTGTCCGAGAGCTGGATTCACGCGAAAAGCCCAAGCCCACTCCAACGCTTCACGATCACGGATGTCAATGTCTTCCTCAACAACCATTACGTTTTTGAAGAACCACTGACCTGCGCCGGTGCCCCAAAGTGCGTTGGCAATCTGTTGTGCGTGACCGCGATACTGCTTGCGGATTTGAACGACAATGTGGGTGCCAGTTACGACTGGCGGCATCCAGACATCAGTGATTCCCCCAACACCAACGTCTTCAAGCATGTTCCATGCTATAGCAGACCAGCTAAATGCGCATAAAGGAGAGTCTTCACTTGGAAAGCCAGGGCGAGCCCCCTCGAGTGTACCGCGCAGAATGGGATCTTCTCGATGAGTAATACGTTGCAATCGTAATACTGGCTTAGGTGAGGGAGATCCACCAGCATAACCAGGGTATTCACCGAACGGTCCTTCCATTTCAAAGGATGCCGGATTTGGGTCAATAACACCTTCGATGACGATCTCAGCGCTGGCGGGAACAAGTAAGTCATTTGTCTCGCAACGTACCAGTTCAACGGGGCGACCGAGAATGGCCCCCATCATTTCGTATTCGCAGACATTCCTCGGGAATGGGCTGCCAGCGCAAAACGGCAATACGTCGTGCCAACCATGTACTACGGCAACTGGCATCGACGCATGTGCCTCGCGATGCTGGGTAAAATGCTCGCCCCAATGCTGAGTTGGAATAAGCAGCTTTCCTATTTTGTCAGGGCCAATAATTTGCCCCCGGTAAATACCGACATTAAGACGCCCATCGTGAGGGTTGCGCGTAACGACGCCACAAAAAGTGTCAATGTAACGGCCGCCATCTAAGTGGTGCCACAAAGGGGCGGGAAACTGGCCCAGATCGAGATTAGCTCCAGCAAGGACGTGCCTCTTGACGGGACCTGATTCAACAATCTTTGGCGGAATGCCATGTCGATACCTGTCCTTGAGATGGCGCACTATCTGCTTCTCCGACGTGTCCAACGAAAGACCAAGAAGCAAGCAGACGTGTCGGCGGTTACCGAGGCTGCAAGTGAGGAGTTTTGTACATCGAGTATTCTGATGATCCTTTATGTTTTCAAACAATAGCCCCGGACCAGAAAGAGAGAGGTTTACTCGAGTTATAGCTCCAATTTCCTCACGCCAGTCGACTTCCGTCTTTATTCGTCTCAATTCACCGTGACGCTCAAGAGTGTTCAACCAGCTACGAAGATCTGGTCCGTTTGGAATTTCGTTAGATGCATTCATCATCAA
This sequence comes from Pseudomonadota bacterium, assembly GCA_963205435.1. Lineage (GTDB taxonomy): Bacteria > Pseudomonadota > Gammaproteobacteria > Burkholderiales > Rhodocyclaceae > Desulfobacillus. Next base: position 10,973 of record CAUJIV010000086.1, on the reverse strand, counting down.
GCGGCCTGTGTGTAACGTAAGACAATAAGATTACATACGACGCACCAAATGTTTATTTAAGCAGCTACTGCGTCTTTATCCTGGGTTGTTCCTTGAAGGTAATGCGAGAGAAGTTCTTTCCGTTGAGCTTGTGATCGTTCGACGTTGCGCTGTTTGACGTGGCCGAAGCCGCGGATCTTCTCGGGCAGCCGGGCAATTTCCGCGGCGTCGGCGATCCGGTCGGCATCGAGCCCGGCCAGCAGTTTCCCGATCGTTTCCTCGTATTCCGCGATGAGGGCCCGCTCCATGCGCCGCTCGGCGCTATGGCCGAAGGGATCGAAGGGCGTGCCGCGCAGGAACTTGAACCGCGCCAGCAGGCGCATGGCCGTGCGCATCCACTGGCCATAGGCGATCTTGCGCGGCTCGCCGGTGTTGGCGTCGATGCGGCTGAAGAGCGGGATCGCCAGGTGGAAGCGAATCTGGTAGTCGCCGTCGAAGGTGCCGCCAATCATGCGCTCGAACTCCGGGTCGCTGTAGAGCCGGCCCACCTCGTACTCGTCCTTGTAGGCGAGCAGCTTGTGGTAGTTGCGCGCCACCGCATCGGCGAGGGCCTCGCTGCCCGGCGCCACGGCCTGCTCGGCGGCGCGCACGCGGGCCAGCAGGTCGTCGTAGCGGCGCGCGTAGGCCTCGTTCTGGTACTTGACCAGGTCGCCGCGCCGCCGCTCGATCAGCTCGTCGAGGCTCTCCGACTTGCGGTGCGAGGGTAGCACCGGCTCGGCCTCGCGCATCAGTCGGGCAACGGCCGCGCCGTCATGGGCGATGCGGCGGCCCCAGAGGAAGGCGGCCTTGTTGTCGTCGATCGCCACGCCGTTCAGCTCGATGGCGCGGAACAGGGCTTCCTGCGACACCGGCACAAGGCCCATCTGCCAGGCATGGCCGAGCAGCAGCATGTTGGTGCCGATCGAGTGGCCGAGCAGGACGGCGGCGAGGCGGCTGGCGTCGACGAAGTCGCCGTGCGAGGCGCCGAGTGCCTCGACGAGCTGCGACTCCATGGCATCGGCCGGAAACTGGTAGTCGGGGTTGCGCGTGAAGTCTCCGGTGATGGTGCGCGCCGTGTTGATGACGGCGCGGGTGTGGCCCGAACGCACCTTGGACAGCGCCTCGTTGCCGACGGCGACGACGATGTCGCAGCCGAGCAGGGCGTCGGCCTCGCCGGTGGCGATGCGCGGCGAATACAGCTGCTCCTGCCGCGCGGCGAAGCGCACGTGAGTCATGACGGCGCCGCCCTTCTGCGCCATGCCGGTCATGTCGAGCACCGTCGTGCCCTTGCCCTCGAGGTGGGCGGCCATGCCGAGCAGGGCGCCGAGGGTGACGACGCCGGTGCCGCCGACGCCGGTGATCAGCATGCTGAAGGGCTTCTCCAGCGAAGGCAGGGCCGGCTCGGGCATGTCGGCGAAGGCGGCGTCGCCCGCCTCCAGGGCCGCGCCGCGGCGCAGCCGGCCGCCATGCACCGTCAGGATGCTCGGGCAGAAGCCGTCGACGCAGGCATAGTCCTTGTTGCAGGTGAACTGGTCGATCATGCGCTTGCTGCCGAACTCGGTGTCCACCGGCACCACCGACAGGCAGTTCGACTTGACGCTGCAGTCGCCGCAGCCGTCGCAGACCAGCTCGTTGATGAAGACGCGCACGTTCGGGTCGGGGTAGGCGCCCTTCTTGCGCCGCCGGCGCTTTTCCGCCGCGCAGGTCTGGTCGTAGACGATCACCGTCACGCCGGGGACCTCGCGCAGCTCGCGCTGGGTGCGGTCGAGGGCGTCGCGATGGCGGATCTCGACGCCGGGCGCGAAGCCGGGGCTGCCGCCGTACTTCTCCGGCTCGTCGGACATGACGATGATGCGCCGCGCCCCTTCCGAATGCACCTGGTGGGTGATCTGGGCGACGCTGATCGGGCCGTCCACCGGCTGGCCGCCGGTCATCGCCACGGCGTCGTTGTAGAGCAGCTTGTAGGTGATGTTGGCGCCGGCGGCGATGGCCGCGCGGATGGCGAGGATGCCGGAGTGGTAGTAGGTGCCGTCGCCCATGTTGGCGAAGACGTGCTGCATGCCTGAATGCTCCGCCATGCCGAGCCAGGTGGCGCCCTCGCCGCCCATCTGGCTGATGGTCAGGGTGTTGCGCCCCATGCCCACCGCCATCAGGTGGCAGCCGACGCCGCCGAGCGCCGCCGATCCCTCCGGCACCCGCGTCGACAGGTTGTGCGGGCAGCCCGAGCAGAAGTAGGGCGTGCGCATCAGCGCCAGCTTGGGCTTGGCCAGCGCCTTCTGCTTGGCCTCGAGAAAGGCCATGCGCTGGCGCATCGGCTCCGAGCTGTGGAAGCGGCCGACGCGCGCCGCGATGGCGCGGGCGACCAGGGTCGGCGTCAGCTCGCCGGTCGGCGGCAGCAGCCAGGCGTGGTGCGGCGCCGGCCACTCGCCGGTCTCGTCGAACTTGCCGACGATGCGCGGGCGCACGTCCTCGCGCCAGTTGTAGAGCTGCTCCTTCAGCTGGTACTCGATGATCTGGCGCTTTTCCTCGACGACGAGGATTTCCTCGAGGCCCTCGGCGAAGCGGCGCACGCCCTCGGCTTCCAGCGGCCAGGCCATGCCGACCTTGTAGAGGCGCAGGCCGATCTCGGCCGCCAGCCGCTCGTCGATGCCGAGATCCTCGAGCGCCTGGCGCACGTCGAGGTAGGCCTTGCCGCAGGCGATGATGCCCAGCCGCGGCCGCGGGCTGTCGAAGACCAGGTGGTTGAGCCCGTTGGCGCGGGCGTAGGCGAGCGCCGCGTAGATCTTGAACTCCTGCATGCGCCGTTCTTGCACCAGCTGCGGGTCGGGCCAGCGGATGCTGACGCCGTCGGGCGGCAGGACGAAGTCCTCGGGGATGCGCACCTGCACGCGCTGCGCGTCGATGGCGACGGTGGCTGAGCTCTCGACCGTGTCGGAAGTGACCTTCATCGCCACCCAGCAGCCCGAGTAGCGCGACATGGCCCAGCCGTGCAGGCCGAGGTCGAGGTAGTCCTGCAGGCCGGCCGGCGTCAGCACCGGGATGGCGCAGGCCGAGAAGATGTGCTCGCTCTGGTGGGCGACTGCCGAGGAGCGGGCGGCATGGTCGTCGCCGGCGATCAGCAGCACGCCGCCGTGGCGGGCGGTGCCGGCGTAGTTGGCGTGCTTGAAGACGTCGCCGCTGCGGTCGACGCCCGGCCCCTTGCCGTACCACATGGCGAAGATGCCGTCGACCTTCGGGTCGGGGAAGAGGTGCAGCTGCTGCGAGCCCCAGATGGCGGTGGCGGCGAGGTCCTCGTTGACGCCCGGCTGGAACTTGATGTCGTGCGCCGCCAGGTATTCCTTCGCGTCGGCGAGGGCGAGGTCGAGGCCGCCGAGCGGCGAGCCGCGGTAGCCGGAGATGTAGCCGGCGGTGTTGAGGCCGGCGGCGCGGTCGCGCTCGCGCTGCAGCATCGGCAGGCGGGCCAGCGCCTGCACGCCCGTCAGGAAGACCCGGCCGCGCTCGAGCCGGTACTTGTCATCCAGCGAAACGTTCGCCAGCATCGTCTCTCCTCCGTCGGCGGCCGTGCCGCCTTGCGGCAGTCCGCGTCGGGGAGCCCGGCTCCCCGCGCGGCTTCTTCTTGCCCCTTGCCCCGCGGGCCGCGCCCGCTCAGTCCTTCACCAGCTCGAACTTGCCGTCCTTGACCGTCACCAGCACGCGGCCGCGGGCGTCGAAGCCGGAATGGTCCTGCGGCGTGATCGAGATGACGCCCTGCGAGACGACCAGTTCCTTGGTCGCCTCGAGCGCCTCGCGCAGGGCGGCGCGGAATTCCGCCGTGCCCGGCTTGGCCTTCTTCGCTGCCTCGGGGATGGCGTGGGCCAGCATCATGCCCGCGTCATAGGTGCCGGCGCCGAAGATCGGCGGGCGGGCGCCGAACTGCTTTTCGTAGCTGGTGACGTAGTCGAGGGTGATCTTCTTGCTCGGGAAGCTGTCGGGCACCTGCTCGGGCACGATCAGCAGGGGGCCGACGATCAGGGCGCCGTTGGCCTTGGCGCCGGCGATCTTGATGAAGGCCGGCGTCGCCGAGCCGTGGGTGTGGTAGACGGTGCCCTTGTAGCCGGCCTCGACCAGCTGCGACTGCGGCATGGCGGCGTCCGCCGCGACCCCGGCGACCAGGATGGCGTCGGGCTTGGGCGCCATCAGCTTGACCACCTGGCCGGTGACGCTGGTGTCCTTCTGGTTGTAGCGCTCGTCGGCGACGATCTTCATGCCGGCCTTCTCGGCCATCGGCACGAAGGTCCTGTGCCAGTTCTCGCCGTAGGGGTCGGCGCGGCCGATGAAGCCGACGGTCTTGACGCCGCGCTTGACCATGGCCTCGACGATGCCCTGCGCGATGACGGAGTCGCTCGGGTGGGTGCGGAACACCCAGCGCTTCTTGTCGTCCATCGGCTCGACGATGGCGGTGGTGCCGACCGGCGCCAGCATCGGCGTCTGCCCCTCGGCCATGAACTGCAGCACGCCCATCGCGTTCGGCGAGCCGGAGGGGCCGAGCAGGGCGTCGATCTTGTGCTCGGTCAGGAATTTCTTGGTCAGCTGCACGCTCTGCGTCGGGTCGCTGGCGTCGTCGTAGACGATGTACTCGACGTCGAGCCCGCCGACCTTCTTCGGCAGCATCGCCACGGTGTTCTTCTGCGGGATGCCGACGAAGGCGGTCGTGCCGGTGGCCGAGACCATGACGCCGACCTTGACCTGGGCCAGCGCCGGCAGGGACGTCGCCAGCAGCAGCGCCGAGGCGATGCCGGTGATTGTTTTGATTTTCATGTCTGCTCCTCCTGTCGTGACTTGAATGAAATGCGTGCTGTGCAATGTTACAGCGATCGGGCGGCCGCGTCCTTGCGGCGATTCATCCGCTCTTGGCGAAATCCGGCTTGCGCCCCTCCTGGAAGGCGCCGATGCCCTCGCGCGCGGCGGCGGTCAGGGCGCTGGCGCCGAAGGCGCGATAGCCGATTTCCAGGGCGGCGTCGAGGGTATTCGCCTGCGCCGCCTCGCGCACCGCTTGTTCGAGGATGCCGAGCACCTCGCGCGACAGCGGCTGGCCGCCGGCGGCCAGCCCGTCGCCGGCCTCCATCGGCGCCAGCTCGACGGCGCCGCGGGCGATCGGCGAGGCGCGGCCGGCCAGGGTCTTGACGCGCGCCACGGCGGCGCCGATGAGGCCGCGCGGGTCGTCGGCCAGGGCGTCGACGACGCCCAGTTCGCGCGCCTGGCGCGCGCCGAGCCGTTCCGCCCGCCGCAGCATGCCATGGAAGGTCGCTGCCGCGCGCGGCCAGCGGCGGTAGGGCACGACCATGGCGCCGATCCCCGGCACGATGCCGAGCGTGATCTCCGGCAGCTGCATCCAGGCGTCCTTCATGGCGACGATGCCGTGGCAGCGAATGGCCAGTTCGAGGCCGCCGCCGAGGGCCATGCCGTTGAGGGCAGCCACCACCGGCTTCTTCATGGCGTCGAGATGCACCAGCAGGCGCGAGCAGTCGCGCGCGTACCGGGTGGCGGCGGCTTCGTCGCCGAGCATGGCGGGGAAGCGACCGATGTCGGCGCCGGCGCAGAAGGCGCGCGTGCCGTAGCCGGTGATGACGAAGCCCTTCACCCGCGCGTCGTTCTCGAACTTGCGGATGACGGCGAGCACTTCGTCGGTCAGCTCGTCGTGCAGGGCGTTCATGGCCTCCGGCCGGCGCAGGGTGATGACCTTCACTTCGTCGAGGTCGTCGACCAGCACATGGCGCCAGAAGTCCTGGTAGGCGGCGAACGGCCGCCGCGGCCAGGGCATGCCGGGGCGCTCGGCGGCGAGCCGCTGCAGGATGCGGCCGGCCTTCTTCTCGCCCAGCCCGCGCATCAGCTCGAGCGGACCCTGCCGGAAACCGAGGGCGACGCGGCAGCCGAGGTCGAGGTCGGCCGGCTCGCCGATGGCGCGGTCGAGGATGTCCACCGACTGCGAGAAGAGGATGCCGAGCAGCCGGTCGCGCACCGCCTGGCGCGCCTGCGGCGCGACCTCGACCGGCTTGCCTGGCGCCACGGTGAGCCAGTTGTCCACCGAGCGGAAGATCGGCGCCGGCGCGTAGTGGGCGCCTTCCTCCTCGGCCTGCAGGGTGTTGGTCTCGGTGATGATCGGGTTGCCGCGGGCGAGGTTGAGGACGAAGAAGGGACCGGCGTGCACGAACTCCGCCGCCACGCTGTCGATCTCGGCGGCCGTCGCGCGCTCGAGCAGCAGCGCCGCCTCGTTGCACCAGTTGTCGAAGATGCGGTCGAGCATGAAGCAGACGGCGTCGGCGGTCACCAGGGGCACCTTGCCGGTGAGGCAGAACAGCCAGCGCAGATAGCTCACCGTGTCCGGGTGGCAGTTCTTCCAGTCGATCACCTCGACGGCCGGGTTGCGCCAGGCCGGCGCGAAGAAGTGCGTCACCGTGGCGCGGCCCTTGTGCTTCAGCCCGGAGAAGATGCGCTCGGCCGGCAGCGAGCTGGTGTTGGAGGTGATCAGGGCGTCCGGCCGCACGATGGCCTCGACCTCGGCGAAGATGCGGCGCTTGAGCGGCAGGTTCTCGGTGGCGGCCTCGATCACCCAGTCGCAGCCGGCGAGCCGGGCATAGTCCGTCGTGCCGTCGATGTTGTCGACGACGGCGGCGGCGTGCTGCTCGCTCATCTTGCCGCGGGCGACAGCCTTCCTGGCGTAGTCGCTGCAGCGCGGCAGCGCCGTGTCGAGGGCGGCCTGGTTGACGGCGACCAGGGTCAGGCGGATCTGCGGCAGGGCGCTCTTCAGGTAGTAGCCGATGTCCGGGCCGATGGTGCCGGCGCCGATGATGGCGACGTGATTTGGCAGCGGGCGGGTGGGCGTGTGCAGGAGCGGATTCTGTGGCGTCATGGTCGGTCGGAATCGGTCAGGGTCGGATGATGGAATGTCCTGTTCGGCGGCCGCGTTCAGGCGATGATGCCGTCCGCGGCGAGGCGGGCGATCTCCTCTTCGCCGCAGCCGGCCTCCCGCAGCACGGCGCGGCTGTGCTCGCCGTACTTGGGCGGGAAGGGCAGCTCGCGCGCGGCGCCGGGCAGGTCGACGGCCAGCGGCTGCATGCGCACTTGCCGGCCGCCGGGCAGGCGCGTCACGGTCAGCTTGCGCGCGATGGCCTCCATCTCGCGCACCGCGGGGATGTCGTTGATCCGGGTGTGCGGGATGGTGGCCCGGCTGAAGTCCGCCGCCAGTTCGTCGCAGCCGTGGCGCCGCGTCACCGCCGCCATCTCGCGGTGGATGCTCTCGCGCTCCTGGTGGCGGCCGGCGTTGGTGGCGCGGGCCGGCGTGCCGAGGGCGGCGAACTTGCCGATCTCGGTCAGGCGCTTCCACTGCACGTCGCTGCCGATGGCGAGGTAGATGAAGCCGTCAGCGGTCGGGTAGACGTTGGTCGGGATGAACTTGCGGTGCTCGTTGCCGCAGCGGGTGATCTCGTCGGGCCGGCAGTCGAAGTCGATCAGCGGCAGGGTGGTGATCAGCCAGGAGGCAGCCGCCTGCAGCATGGAGACGTCGATGCGCATGCCGCGGCCGCTCTCGGCGCGCTCGGCCAGCGCCAGCATGACGTTGGCATACACCTCGTCGCCGGCCTTGAGGTCGACCAGCGGCACGCCGGACAGCGTCGGCGGGCCGTCGCCCGGGCCGGTCAGCTCCATGAAGCCGGCCATGGCCTGGATCACCGGGTCGTAGCCGGGCGCGTTCGGATAGTCCGGCCCCATGGCGGAGATGCCGGCCCAGATCAGGTCCGGCTTGGCTGCCGCCAGCGTGTCGTAGTCGATGCCGAGCTGGGCGTAGCGGCGCGGCACGGTGTTGCAGCAGAAGATGTCGACGTCGAGGGCGACGAGCAGCTTGCGCAGCAGCGCCTGCCCCTGCGGGGCCTTCAGGTTGAGGGCGATGGCCTCCTTGCCGGCGTTGGGGGCGATGAAATAGCTGTGGCGGTCGTCGTCGAGCACCCGCGCGCCGATGTAGCGGTTGGGGTCGCCCGGCAGGCCGTCGCCCGCCGGCGTCGACTCGATGCGGATGACGCGCCAGCCGAGCTGGGCGAAGCGCAGCGTGGCGTAGGGCAGGGACAGCGCCTGCTCCATCGAGAGGACGGTGCGCCGCTTCATGTCACGAGGCAGCCTGACGCCGGCCCCAGGCGGCAAGACGCGGCCGAGCGGGCGCCGCCGCTCCTGCCCTGCGCGGTTTCGACTGTTGCGCGCTCAATGCTCCGTCGCCTCCCCCTTCAATGCCCGGTAGACCTTTTCCGGCGTGAAGGGCAGGGTCATGATGCGCACGCCGGTGGCGTTGGCGATGGCGTTCGCCGTGGCGGCGGCGATGCAGATCGCCGGCGCCTCGCCGACGCCCTTGGCGCCCTGCGGACCCTCGCCGTCCAGGGTCTCGATATAGCGCACTTCCATCTCCGGAATCTCCGGCGCGGTGACCAGCTTGTAGTCGCGGAAGGCGGGGTTCTTCACCACGCCGCCCTCGACCAGAAGCTCCTCGGTCAGGGCGTAGCCCTGGCCCATGTCGATGCCGCCCTCGATCTGGCCCTCGAGGCCGAGCCGGTTGAGGACGCGGCCGACGTCGTGGGCACCATAGACCTTGAGCAGGCGGACGATGCCGGTGTCGGTGTCCAACTCCACCTCGACCACCTGGGTCGCCCAGGCGTAGGCGGCGGAGACGTCGCCCTTGAAGTGCTTGTCCTGGTGCTTCGACGGCGGCTCGTAGTAGAAGGAGGTCATCACCAGTTCGGCCTTGTCGCTGAAGTGCAGCTGGCGCAGCAGCTTGGGCAGGTTCATCACCACCTTGCCGCTGTCCGACTCGACGATGTGGCCGGCGCGCAGGTCGAGCGCGGCGGCGTCGAGGCCGGCCACCCTGGCCGCCGCGTCGAGGATCTTGCCGCGCGCCTTGCGCGCGGCGCCAATCGCCGAGTTGCCGGCGATGAAGGTGGTGCGCGAGGCGTGCACGCCGACGTCCCACGGCGTGATCTCGGTGTCGTTGTTGATGACGCGCACCGAGGACAGCGGCACGCCGAGCTCCTCGCAGACCAACTGCGCCAGCACCGTCTCCGAGCCCTGGCCGATCTCCGAGGCGCCGGTGATCAGGGTCACCGAGCCGAAGTCGTCCATCTTGAGGATGGTGCCGCAGCCGTCGGACGGGTAGATCTTGGCGCCGCCGCCGACGTGCAGCATCGAGGCCATGCCGACGCCGCGCTTGAAGCGCCCCGGCGTCTTCTGCCCGGCCGCGTATTGCCGGTGCTTGTCCTGGAAGCCGCTCATCTCGGCGGCCGTCTTCAGGCAGTCCTTCAGGCCGCAGCTCTTGAAGTGCATGCCCTGCGGCGTCACCTCGCCCGGATCCTGCGCGTTCTTCAGGCGGAATTCGAGCGGATCCATGCCGATCGCCTCGGCCAGCATGTCCATGTGCTGCTCGACGGCGAAGGTGGTCTGCAGGTTGCCGTAGCCGCGGAAGGAGCCGGCATAGGGGTTGTTGGTATACACCGCCTTGGTGTGGTAGAGGCAGTGCGGCACGCGGTAGAGCGAGGAGATGGTCTGCATCATGACGAACGGCGTCGTCGCGCCCCACGAGGTGTAGGCGCCGTTGTCATGCAGGGTGGTCGCCGTGCGGAAGGTCAGCGTGCCGTCCTTCCGGCAGCCCGAGCGCAGGGTGAGGACGACGGGCTGGCGCGTCGGCGAGGCGAGGAACTCCTCCTCGCGCGTGAATTGCAGCTTGACCGGACGGCCGGTGGCCCTGGCGAGGAACACCGCGATCGGCTCGAAGGGGTAGATGTCGAGCTTGGAGCCGAAGCCGCCGCCGATCGGCGGCTGGATGATGCGGATGCGCGCCGGGTCCATGTCGAGGATTTCGGCGAACTCGCGCTTGTGCAGGAAGGGCACCTGGGTGTTGGAATGCATCAGCAGGTTGCCCGCCGGGTCGAACTCGGCAATGATTCCGGAGACGCCCATGCAGCAATGGGTGACGTAGTGCAGGCGGAAGGTGTTCTCGAGCACGACGTCGGACTCGCGCTCGCCCTGAACCACGTCGCCCTGCTCGTAGTCGAAGGTCATGGCGATGTTGTCCGGCTTGCCGCGGTAGGCGATGGCCTGGGCCGGCTTGAGATGGTCGTGGCGGGACGAGGCGCCGTGCGGCTCGGGGTGGATCAGTGGCGCGCCCGGCTCGAGCGCCTGATGCGGGTCGCTCAGCACCGGCAGGTCCTCGTATTCGACGCGGATCAGCCTGAGCGCCGCCTCGGCGATCTCCGGCGTCTCGGCGGCGACGGCGGCGATCTCGTCCCTCAGGCTGCGCACGCGGTCGGTCTTCAGCGGGAAGTGGTCCTTGGCGACGCCGATCGGCCGCTGGTAGGGCACGTCGGCGGCGGTGATGACGGCATGCACGCCGGGCAGCGCCTTCGCCTCGCTGGTGTCGATGCCCTTGATCAGGGCGTGGATGCGCGTCGAGCGCAGGATCTTGCCGTGGAGCTGGCCGGAGACGTTGAGGTCGTGGATGTAGCGCGTCTTGCCGCCGGCCTTCTCCGGCGCGTCGAGCTTGGTGATGCGCTTGCCGATCAGCGAATCGCGCTGGATGGTCTCTTGCATGGGCTTACTCCATTCGAGCGGAGTCGCGCAGCGACTCACAACGCTCCCCTCGCCCGCGTGCGGGAGAGGGGCTGGGGGAGAGGGAAAGCAGGCGGTGTGTGTAGATGGGTCTCATTCTTTGCTCACAGCCTCTATCGCATCAATGATTTTCACGTAGCCGGTGCAGCGGCACAGGTTGCCCTCGATGCCACGCTGGATCTGCTCGCGGCTCGGCGCCGCGCCGCCCCCCAGCAGCGGGCGCGCCAGCACCACCAAGCCCGGCGGGCAGAAGCCGCACAGCACGGCGCCGGCGTCGACGAAGGCCTTCTCGATCTTGCGGCCGAGCGGATCGTCGGCGAGGCCCTCGACGGTGG
>CAUJIV010000085.1 GCA_963205435.1 Pseudomonadota bacterium | reverse complement strand
CGTGGTGGGTCGTGAAGCCGTCGCTGTGGCGGGCGTTGCGGGCCCGGGTTCCGGCGACGCGGCCGGCCTCGTCGCTGACATGGGTCACCACCTTGATGACGCCCGCCGCGGGCAGCTGCAGGGCGTCGGTCAGGGCGATGTCCTGGGTGAAGTGGGCCGAGTTCGCCGAGCGCAGCTTCACCGCCATGAGGACGTGGTCCTGGTTGTCGCTGCTGGTGTAGCCGTGGGTCAGCGCGCCGCCGCCGGGCTGGGTGCTGATCGTCGCCTGGACGAAGGCCGCGGTGGCGCGGACCAGCTCGGTCTGTCCCGGGTCGGCGGTGACGGTGCCGTTTTCGTCCCAGGCGCCGATGCCGAAGATCAGCTCGTTGGCGTTCGAGGCGGCGATGTTGAGGGAATCGTTGAGGGCGGGATTGCCCTGCGCCTTGTAGAGGCCGGGGATGGGCTGGACCTGGTCGACATCCTTGAAGGTCACCGCCCCGGCGACGATCGAGCCGTTGCCCGACAGACTGACCACGACCTGATCCGCGGCGTTGCCGGGATTGGCCAGGCGGTAGAGGTAGACGCGCACGTTGGCGTCGCCGCCCCCTTCGAAGCCCGGCGAGGTCAGGGAATCGACGAACGTCATGGCCGTGCCGCCGAAGGTGACGCCGGTGACGGTTGGCGGCACGCCCGTCGCGGCGGTATTGCCGACCGCGACATAGACGAGCAGCAGCTTGTCGCTGCCGGCGGCGCCGGGATCGTGGTTGAAGGCCAGCGTGGCGGTGTTGTCGTCGGTCGCGGAATCCGTGCCCGTGGCGCTCGCCAGGATGGGCTCGATGGCGCCGGTGATCGCGGTTGTGGCATCGACGGGATTGCGCGGGTCGATGCGGTCGAGGCCGCCGCTGCGGTCCCCGTCCGCGGCATCGTCGGAGAGGTAGAGGGTCTTGATCCTGACCGCCGTCGCCGTGTCGCGGTTCTGGTTGACCAGCGGGTTGTCCGGGCTGTCGGAAGTGGCACCGGTGACCGGGTCGGTGTATTCGACCTTGACGGAGTCGCCGAAGGCCATTTTCAGGGTGCCATTGTTGTCCGGCTGGGCGGCGATGGCCGTGGCGGTGGCGAGGGTGCCGCGGAAGATGCCGGTGTTCGCGCCGGTCTCGGTGAGGAGGACGGTCTCCTTCTCGCCGGTGGTGACGTTGGTGACGAGCACCGTGAGCGTCTCGATCGCTCCGGGATCGCGGTTCTGGTCGCCGTCAGTGACCTGAATGCCGAGGGTGTTGCCCTCCTGGAAATTCGGCCGGTTGCTGGCAAAGCCGGCATCCCAGAACTCGACCAGGCCGTCGGTCGGTCCGGGCGGCGGCGCCGCGGCGACGGTCGAGGTCTTGACGTTGCTGTTGCCGGTCTGGAAGTCACCGCTGATGCCCGGGTTGGACGGGTTGTCGAAGCCGGTGGCGGCGCTGCCGTTCTGGCCGGTGACCGGGTCGACGTACTCGGCCTTGAGCGCGTTGCCGACGGCGACCTTGAGGGTGCCGTCGTCGTCAACTTGGGCAACGGCGTTGCTGGTGGGCAGGGTGCCGCGGAAGATGCCGGTGTTGGCGCCGGTCTCGGTGAGAGTGACGGTTTCCTTCTCGCCGGTGGTGACGTTGGTGACGAGCACCGTGAGCGTCTCGATCGTGCCGGGGTTGCGGTTCTGGTCGCCGTCGGTCACCTGCAGGCCGATGGTGTCGCCGGCTTCCAGGCTGGGCGCGGCTTCGCTGTAGTCGCCCTTCATCAGGAAGATCTCGCCGTCGGTGACGGTCACCGCCAGCGGCGTCTCGTGCTCCCGGGTCTTGTCCACGCCGCCGTCGGCCTGCATGCGCACGCTGTTGCCGATGGCGTAGCCGCCGACGGCCAGCGCGATGTTGATGTCGTCGCGCACCTTGAGGCGATAGCTGATCTCGATGACGCCGCCGCGCTTGAGCCCGTCGATTTCCGCCGTGCCCGGGTCGATGTCGGTGACGGTGTAGCCGCCGCCGGCGAGGGGGAAGCCGGGGTTGTCGGCCAGCGGGGCGGTCCAGGCCAGCGTGCCGTCGGGATGATAGACGCTGATGACGGTGCTGCCCGCCACGTAGCTGGCGCCGTCGGCGGGAGTGATGGCGTCGGTGAAGTTGATGTTGAAAAGGTCGATGACGGCGCGGTTGGTCAGGCGCACGGTATAAACGACTTCCTCGCCGAGCTCGATCTGGCCGTTGTCGTTGCTGGCGGCCGGGCCGTAGAGCGCCGTGGCGGCCTCGACCGAGGTCTTGCCGAGGATGTAGTCGGGGTGCGGCGTGATCGTCGTGCCCATGTCGAGGTAGGGCGCGCCCGGCCCGGCGATGGACGGGTCCTCGCCCCAGGCGGCGGAGATCAGGGTGCCGTCCCTGGTGTACATGACGAGGCCGGACTGATCCTTGTCGCTGTCGAAGATGCGGTAGGACTGCAGCCGGCTGAGGACGAACTTGGTGCTGGCGCCGTCCAGGACTCCGGCGACGGCGTTGCCGGCGCCGTCCCTGACCGTGACCGTGGTGCTGTCGATGTAGAGCGTGGTGTCGCGGGTCGGCGTCAGCCAGATCGGGCTGCCGTTGAGGTCGCTCGGGGCCAGCGCGCGCGTGACATTGTCGGCGCCGGGCGCCCAGGCGGCGACGGCGCGGTCGGTCAGGTAGCTCTCCGGGATGAGCGAATAGCTCCAGTCGTGGGCGGTGTGGCTCGTGGCATCGGCATCGATGACGCCGACGGCGAAGAAGCGCGGCGCCGGGTCGCCGCCGGCGGGCTTGGTGTAGAAATGCGCCGCCGAGGCCGGCATGAGGAAGCCGGCATAGCCGCGCGCGTTAACCGTGACGCTTCCCGTGCCGCTGGCCGTATCGTAATAGACGGTGATGGCGGCGGCATTCGGGTTGAACAGCAGCACGGCGGAGGGATCGGCGGCGAGGGTGGTGCTGACCGGGGCGTAATAGCTGCTCGACCACTGCTCGTCGGGCGTCAGGGTGAACCAGCGGTTGTCGAAGTTGGAGCCGACGTCGCCGGCGATGACGGAGACGCCGACGCCCTTGTCGGCGGTGATCTTGCCGCCGACGCGCAGGCCGCCGTTCACGAAATAGCTCTGGCCCTGGTCGAGGCTGACGGTGACGTCGATGCTGCCGTCGCCGTCCTTGTCGATCCAGACGGTGGTGCCGTCCTCGGTGGCCATGATGTGCGCCGAGGTGTATTCGAACAGGCCGGTGCCGCCGACCGGCCCCGGCGGCCCGCTGGCGACGCCGCTGTCGCCGTTCTTGTAATACTTGACGATGTTGAGGTTCTGGCCGATCGGCAGGGTGTAGGTCTTGCCGGCGTTGGCGGCATCGAACAGGTTGACCGCGCCGGCCAGCAGCGTGCCCGGATTGATCGACCAGCCGGCGCGGGTGACGGCGATGGCCTTGCTCGAGCCGATCTTGTCGCCGCCGTCGAAATCGACGGCGGCGGGGTTGGCGGGATCGACGGCGTTCTTCAGGATCAGCGTCTGGCCGCTGGCGACGATGGTCGTGCCGTTGGCGACTGCGCTCTCGCCCATGTCGCGCACGCCGTTGCCGTTGGTGTCCACGAACCAGCCGTCGGCGCCGGTGTAGGTCCATACCCTGGTGCTGGCCTGGACGGGGTTGCCGAGGTCGGCCTCGTAGCCGTCCTCCCATTCGTCATAGACGACGACGGTGTTGTCGGCGCTGGCGGAAATCGCGATGACGGTCTGGATGTCGCCGGAGACCCGGCCGACGCCGCCGATGCTCTTCAGCGCCGTCTGGATGTCGGCCTCGGGCAGCGGCACGAAATGGACCTGGGCGATATCCAGGCCGCCGGCCGCCTCGACCGGCACGTCGCGGCCATCGAGGCTGAGGACGTGGTGGTCGTCGCGGTCGCGGTTGGCGCCGAGGTCGGCATTGCCGGTGAGGAGCAGCGCGGCGAAGGCGTGGCCCTCGTCGCCCGGGCTGTCCTGCGCGCCGTTCAGCCGATGGTCGATGTCGTGGCCGATTTCCTCGAGCAGCACCTGCTGCAGCTGGCCGGCATCGGCGCGCGCCAGATAGTCGGCATTCAGGTAGATCACCGGCCGGCCGTCGCCGCCGTCGGCGCTCCAGGCGCCGAGCAGGCCAGCCATTTCCCCGCCGCCGCGCACCTCGACGCGGACGGCGTAGCTGCCGTCGAGGATGGCGGCGCGCAGCCTTTCCGCGGCCGAGGACCAGGCCTCGCTGCCAGCGGTGGCGCTGAAGATCCCGGCCGCCTCGCCGAGGAAGCCGTTGCCGCGCGCCCAGGCGCCGAGGCGGGCGGCCGCCTGCCCGGCGGCCTCGGCCAGCAGGGCCGCCTGGCTGCCGCCCGCGGGCAGCAGCAGCGGGCCGGCGGACTGGACGTCCAGCCGGGATGCTTCGTGCGCCGGGGCGTCGGCAGCCGGGCGGGCGTCCTGCGGCTGCGCCTCGCCCGGATGGCTGCCAGTGTCGAAATGATCGGCGGCGGCCACGGCGCCGGCGCCGTCGAAGAGCAGGCGTGGCTCGAAGGCGAGCGCGTGGCTGGCGGATGGAAAGCGGGCGCGAGGGTTGCTGGTCGTCATGGCAGTCCCGGTCTTGCAGCGAAAGGCGTGGCGAGCCAGCCGAGGATCCCGGCCGGATTTTTATTTGAGGCGTAATTATATTCAAAAATTCCGATTCTTCAATGAATGCCGGCAGGCGCTTGCAGCCCTGCCAAAGCGAACTCCCGGGGCCGGCCGCCCCGGCACCGCGCGGCGCGAAACAGAGGGTGGACGGCGCCGGCCGCATGCGCTGGCCGGGTGTTACGCGATCAGGCGCCGCTCAGGCCTGCTTCAGGCGGCTCTGCGCCGAGACATGCTGGGCGAGGAAGTCCATCTGGTCGGCGAGGATGTTGCGATTGCTGAGGATTAGGAACTCGGCCTTGTTCGGCACGTAGGGCGCGTAGAGCAGTTCCATGCTCGCCTGCTCCGGCGTGCGGCCGCTCTTCCTCTGGTTGCAGTGGCGGCAGGCGGTGACGACATTCATCCACAGGTCGCGGCCGCCCTGAGACACCGGCAGGATGTGGTCGCGCGTCAGGCGCAGGAAGGAATGCTCGTGGCCGCAGTAGGCGCAGGTGTGGCGGTCGCGGTGAAACAGCTCGCGATTGTTGAGCGGCGGCACGGCGCCCTGGCCGCAGCTGGCCAGCGCCCGGCCGCGGATGGCGATGATGCTGTCCACCGTGATGGAGGAGCGCTCGCCGGTGCTGCGGCAGGTGCCGCCGTGGAAGGTGAAGCGCTGGTCGCCGGCCACCCAGGCGACGAGGTTCTTGGCGTAGTAGAAGCAGGCGTGCTGCCAGCTCACCCAGCGGTGAGGCGCCCCCTGCACGTCGAGGGTGAGGATGAGCGGGCGGGCGCTGGCGGTCATGAGGCCATGCGGCCCGCCGCAGGCCGCGATCTTCGAGGCATAGCCATAGAGGCTTGGAAGATTAGCAGAGACGTCGCGGCTTTTGAAGCGGTTTCATGCCGCTCGGGGCGCCGCCGGTTTCGTCCGCTTCAGCGCGGCGGATCGACCAGGTCCTGCGTGTGGAAGCCGTAGCGGCCGGCCTTGCGGTCGGCGAAGTAGTGGCGCAGGGTGAGGCCGATGGTGCGGAAGGCGATTTCCTGCCAGGGGATCGAGGCCTCGTCGAACAGACGCACCTCGAGCGATTCCTGCCCCGGTGCGAAGTCGAGGTCGAGCAGGCGCGCCCGGTAGAGGATGTGCACCTGGTTGATGTGCGGCACGGTGATGAAGCTGAACATCTCGCCGATCTCGATGCGGGCGCAGGCCTCCTCGAGGGTTTCCCGCGCTGCCGCCTGGGCCGCCGTTTCGGCGTTTTCCATGAAGCCGGCCGGCAGCGTCCACAGCCCGGCGCGCGGCTCGATGGCGCGCCGGCAGAGGAGAACCCGGCCTTCCCATTCGGGAATCGCGCCAATCACCATTTTCGGGTTGAGGTAATGGATGCGTCCGCAGGACGTGCAGACATGGCGCGGCAGAGTGTCTCCCGCGGGCACTTTCAGCGTGACGGGGGCGCCGCAGTGGCTGCAGAAGTTCATGGCTTCATTCTACCCGCAGGCGGGCTGCCTAAAGTAATCCGGCCGGCTGGCCGTTATGAATTCAGGGGCCTGTCGTATCAGGCCGATTGTTCAGGCAAAACAAACAGCTAGAGAAGGTGAGCCATGAATCCGATGGACATCACGAAGTTCGAAAAGCTGAAGGTCTCCGGCAACCTGCCGTCGCCCAAGGGTGTCGCGCTGGCCATCATGCGCCTGATGCAAAGGGAGGACGCCTCGATGGCGGAGGCGGCGCGCATCGTCAAGTCGGATCCGGCCTTCGTCGGCCGCCTGATCAAGGCGGCGAATACGGTGCATGTCAACCCGGGCCGGCCGGTGGTGTCGATCGACGAGGCGCTGGTCGTGCTCGGCATGACGGCGGTGCGCAACCTGGCGCTCGGCTTCTCGCTGCTCTCCCAGTACAAGCAGGGGGCCTGCAAGCGCTTCGACTACATGAAGTTCTGGTCGTCCTCGCTGGCCTGCGGCATCGCCTACCAGAACCTGGCGTTGCACACGCGCGCGGCGCAGTCGGAAGAGGCGTTTTCCGTCGGATTGCTGGCGCGCATCGGCGAACTGGCCATGGCGACCCTGTTCTCGGAGGAATTCGGCGCCATCCTCGTCCTGATGTCGGAGAACCCCCAGGCGGACCAGATCGCGCTGGAAACCGAGCGCTTTGCCATGAATCATCGCGAGCTGACATCGGCCATGCTGCGCGACTGGGGCCTGCCAGCCAGCTATTGCGACATCGTCGAGTGGCACGAGAGAAGCGAGGAGCCGCCCTTTCCCGAGGAGAGCCGGCTCGGCATCCTGCTGCTGTCGCTGGCGCTGTCCCGCCTCATCGCCGAGGTATGCACCGCCGCCGGCGACGAGGAGCGCGCCGCGCTGATGCCGCGGCTGCAGGCCCTGGGCGGGCGTCTTGGTCTCGACGAGGAAGCCCTCGCCTCGCTTTGCGAGCACATCATGCGCGAATGGACGGACTGGGCCGCCATCCTCGAAGTCGATACCTGCAAGGTATCCAGCCTCGAGGAGGTGGCGCGGCGCTCCGAGGCGCCGCCGGCCGAGGCGGCGCCGGCGGAAAATCCGGCCAGCCTGCGCGTGCTGGTGGCGGAAGAGGACGGCGCGCTGCGCGCGCTGCTGCGCGCCACCCTGGTCAAGGGCGGCTATGCCGTGATGGAGGCGGCCGGCGGCGAGGAAGCGCTGCGCGTCGCGCTCGACAGCGAGCCGCACATGATGGTGGCGGGCGGCCTGGCGGCGCCGATGGACGGCGTCGAGCTGACGCGCGTGCTGCGCAAGACGCGGCTCGGCCGCGCCATGTACATCCTGCGCCTGACGACCCACGGCCAGAACAACCTGGTCGAGGGCTTCGAGGCCGGCATCGACGATTACCTCGTCGCCACGCCGCTCAACCAGCGCCTGCTGCTGGCGAGGATGGGCGCCGGCCAGCGCATCGTGCGCCTGCACCAGGAACTGGAGCGCGAGCGCGAGGAGCTGCGCCGCTTCGCCGCCGATCTGGCCGTCTCCAACCGCCGCCTCGAGGAGGCGGCGCTGACCGACGTCCTGACCGGCTTCCCCAACCGGCGCTACGCCATGGACCGCATGGAGCAGGAATGGGCGGCCAGCTCGCGCAGCAAGCGCCCGTTCGCCTGCATGGTCATCGATCTCGACCGCTTCAAGCAGATCAACGACTCCTGCGGCCACGACGCAGGCGATGCCTACCTGAAGCAGGTCGCCCAGTCGATCCGCAACGCCCTGCGCGTGCAGGACGTGGTCTGCCGCACCGGCGGCGACGAGTTCCTCATCATCTGCCCCGACACCGGCCTGGAAGTGGCGCTGGCCTGCGCCGAACGCGTGCGCCAGGCAGTCGAGCAGACCCCGGTCGTCTTCAACGGGCGCCGGCTGAAGGCCACCCTGAGCGTCGGCGTGGCGGTGCGCGAGGAGGCGATGGCGAACATCGACGCGCTCATCAAGAGCGCCGACGAGGGGGTGTATCTCGCCAAGAACCGCGGCAGCAACCGGATCGCGACCTCAGAACCAAGGCAAGCAATTGATCCGGAAGATTTATTTTCTGAAATGCCGCCGCCGCTCAAGTTTTTAGCCGAAGTGTCGTCAACAAGATGAGCCGATGCTGTCCCCTTCATTCCGCCAGAACACAATGGAACGTCCCGACTCGATGCTGAAGCGTCCGGAGCCGATCAGCCTGCTGATCGTCGACGACTCCGAGGACGACGCCTACCTGCTCGCCTCCGAGCTGGCGTCGCGCGGCGCCAGGATCGATTTCAAGCGCGTGGACAGCGCGCCCGACATGAGCCGGGCGCTGGGCAACCAGGAATGGAACCTGATCATCTGCGACCATTCGATGCCCGGCTTCGACGCGCTGACGGCGCTGGAGATCCTCAAGCGCAGCGGCAAGGACATCCCCTTCATCATCTATTCCGGCCACATCAGCGACCAGACCGCCTGTTCCGCCATGGGGCAGGGGGTGAACGATTACATCGAAAAGGGCAACTACGCGCGGCTGATCCCGGTGATCGAGCGCGAGCTGAAGGGCGCCGAGGCGCGCCACGCGGCGCGCCGCGCCGACTCGCGCATCATGGAGTTGGTCAACTACGACCGCCTGTCGAGCCTGCCCAACCACGGCCATTTCTGCGAGCGCGTCGCCGGCCACATCGCCGAATGCGAGGAGCGCGGCGAGGCGCCCGGCGGCACGCTGTTCTACCTCGACATCGACCGCTTCCTGCGCATCAACAGCTCGTTCGGCTACGAGGCCGGCAACGAGATCCTGCGCCTGGCCGCCGGGCGGCTGAAGGAGTGCGTCGCCGAGTCGCGCGCTCTGCTGGCCCGCTTCGGCGGCGACGAGTTCGGCATCTTCCACCCCGGCCTGCGCGACCGGCAGGCGGCGGAGAACTTCGCCCACTGGCTCAAGCAGGCTTTCGAGATGCCCTTCATGCATGCCGGCATCGAGCTCTACCTGACCTGCTCGATCGGCATCGCCCGACTGCCTGGCGACGGCATCCAGGTGTACGACCTGCTGATGAACGCCGAAACGGCGATGGCCAGCGCCAAGCGCGGCGGGCGCAACGATTTCCGCTTCTACGAGCGGGAAATGAACGCCCGCTCGGCCGAGCGCATCGCCATGGAGGGCGAGCTGCGCCACGCCATCGAGCGCAACGAGCTGTTCCTGCAGTACCAGCCCTGCGTCGACGCCGCCAGCCTCAGCACCATCGGCGTCGAGGCGCTGGTGCGCTGGCGCCACCCCGAGCGCGGCCTGATCCCGCCCGATCGCTTCATTCCCCTCGCCGACGAGTCCGGCCTGATCGTCAGCATCGGCGAGTGGGTGCTGAGGAGCGCCTGCCGCCAGGCCAAGGCCTGGCACGAGCAGGGCCATGCCGGCCTGACCGTCTCGGTGAACGTCTCGGCGGTGCAGTTCGCCCAGCCGCGCCTGCTCGACGTGGTGAAGCGGGCGCTCGCCGATTCCGGGCTGCCGCCGCAGGCGCTGACGCTGGAGATCACCGAGTCGGTCATCATGCACGACGCCGAGACGGCGGTCGGCATGCTGCGCGCGCTGAAGAGCATGGGCGTCAAGCTGTCGATCGACGACTTCGGCACCGGCTATTCCTCGCTGTCCTATCTCAAGCGCTTCCCCATCGACATCCTCAAGATCGACAAGTCCTTCGTCCGCTCGCTCGGCGTGAACGAGGAGGACACGGCCATCGTGCAGACCATCATGGCGCTGGCGAAGAGCCTGCGCCTGACGACCATCGCCGAGGGCGTCGAGACCCTGCCGCAGGTCGAGCTGCTGCAGCGCGAGCGCTGCGACCGCTTCCAGGGTTTCCATTTCAGCCGTCCGCTCGATGTCGAGGCCCTGACCGGGCGGCTGATGGACGAAAAGCAGGAGAAAAAGCTGGTTTTTCATTAACGTCATGCCAAATAATTGATCTAAAAAGAGAAAAATATTTCGCGCAAATCCTAAAGTTTTCCCCGCGGCTGCCGTAAATCATCCGTAAGCAGGGAAAGGCCCGTCCGTGTAGGAAGAATTCCTACAGGAAGGGCTGTCAGTGTTCGTACGCCAAATACCGAGAGCGGCTGATTTCGCCGCCGCAGTCCTGGCTGCAGAATGCGTTCAAACAGGGCGCCAAGGGGGCGCCGTGAAAGAACGGAGGAGCGCCAAGATGAGCAAGGCCGACGTCTATAACGAAATCAAGGAACTCAACCTCACCTATCTGATGCTGGCCCAGCAGATGATCCGGGCCGACCGGGAAATCGCCCAGTACCGGCTCGGCATTGGCGCAGACGTGGCCGAAGTAATCGATCGACTGACGCCTGGCCAGGTGCTGAAGATGGCCGGCTCGAACATGGCCCTGTGCCGGTTCCGCTTCGACGACAAGCTGCTGCTCGGTCTCCTCTCCAGCCACGAGCGCGAGGCCGGCGCCAGCCACACCCACGCCGCCATCCTCGCCTCGGCGCAGGCCGTCGAAGCCATCGCCTGAGGCGGCCATCATGAGGAACAAGAGCGTCGTCAACGAAGCCCGCGAGGTCCAGCTGGCCGTCGAGCTGGTCCGTCTCGGCGCGCGGTTGCAGCTGCTGGAAGCCGAAACCAGCCTGTCGCGCGAGCGCCTGCTCAAGCTCTACAAGGAAGTGAAGGGCGTCTCGCCGCCGAAGGGCATGCTGCCGTTCTCGACCGACTGGTTCCTCACCTGGCAGCCGAACATCCACGCCTCGCTGTTCCTCTCCCTGCATGACTTCATGCTCGGCAACACCGGGCTGCGCGGCATCGACGCGCTGATCAAGGCCTACCGCCTCTATCTCGACCACATCGAGCTGCACGGCATGGAGCGGGTGCTGACGCTGACGCGGGCGTGGACCCTGCTGCGCTTCTTCGACGCCGGCATGCTGAAGATGGCCGAGTGCCGGGAGTGCGGCGGCCGCTTCGTCGCCCATGCCCTCGACCTGACGCAGGACTACGTTTGCGGGCTGTGCCACGTGCCGGCGCGCGCCGGCAAGATGCGCCGGCGCGAGGCCGCGACCGCCAGCGCCTGAACCTCTCCTGCGACGAAGCCCCTCCGCAGGCCGTCCGGCTCCCCGCCGGGCGGCCTTTGTCTTTCCGCCGCTCAAGTTCCGCGGCCGGCGGCCGATATCCGGAACATCGCCGTCGCGGCCGGCGGGCCGGGCACATGGCCTGAACATCCCTGAAAAAAGAAAGATGCAAGCATGTTCGTGATCGTCGGTTATCTGGTGGTGCTGGGCGCGGTGTTCGGCGGCTTCATCATGGCCGGCGGGCATGTCGCCGCCCTGTTCCAGCCGGTCGAGCTGCTGATGATCGGCGGCTCGGCGCTGGGCGCCTTCTTCGTCGCCAACGGTCCGAAGACCGTCAAGGCGACCCTGAAGGCGCTGCCGGGCGTGCTGAAGGGCTCGAAATTCAGCAAGCAGCTCTACGTCGACCTGCTGTCGATGCTCTTCGAGATCCTCGCCAAGGTGCGCAAGGAAGGCCTGATGTCGATCGAAAGCGACGTCGACAGCCCGGACGCCAGCCCGATCTTCTCGAAGTATCCGAAGATCCAGGGCGACCACCATGCCATGGAATTCCTCACCGATTATCTGCGCATGATGGTCGGCGGCAACCTGAACGCCTTCGAGATCGAAAACCTGATGGACAACGAGATCGAGACCCATCATCACGAGGGCGAAGTGCCGATCCATGCCCTGTCGCGCACCGCCGACGCGCTGCCGGCCTTCGGCATCGTCGCCGCGGTGATGGGCGTGGTGCACACCATGGAATCGGTCGGCATCCCGCCGGCCGAGCTGGGCAAGCTGATCGCCGCCGCCCTGGTCGGCACCTTCCTCGGCATCCTGCTCTCCTACGGCTTCGTCGCGCCGCTCGCCTCGCTGCTCGAGCAGAAGCTGAACGAGGCGACCAAGATGCTCCAGTGCATGAAGGTGACCCTGCTCGCCAGCATGAACGGCTACGCGCCGCAGGTGGCGGTCGAGTTCGGCCGCAAGGTGCTGTATTCGACCGAGCGGCCGGGCTTCAGCGAGCTGGAGGAGGAGATCCGGTCGCGCAAGGGCAAGTAGGCCGGCTTCCTCCCGGCGGAACGATCAATCAAATAACACGCTGGGCCGCGGGCCGGCCGACAGCCAGACGAAACCATGAGCGACGAGAGCCAGCGACCGATCATCGTCAAGCGCATCCGCAAGGGCGGCGGCGGACACCACGGCGGCGCCTGGAAAATCGCCTATGCCGACTTCGTCACGGCGATGATGGCCTTCTTCCTGCTCATGTGGCTGCTCGGCTCGACGGCCAAGGGAGACCTCCAGGGCATCGCCGAATATTTCGCCACGCCGCTGAAGGTGGCGCTGCAGGGCGGCGTCGGCTCGGGCGACGCCTCCAGCGTCCTCAAGGGCGGCGGCACCGACCTGACGCGCCTGGTCGGCCAGGTGAAGAAGGGCGAGACGCCGGCGGAGAAGAAGACGCTCAACCTGCAGGCGCTGAAGGCCGAGCAGGAGCGGCTCGAGCGGCAGAAACTGGGCGAACTGAAGGAGAAGATCGAGCGCAGCATCGAGAACAATCCGAACCTGCGCCAGTACCGCAGCCAGCTGCTGCTCGACCTCACCGACGAGGGGCTGCGCATCCAGATCGTCGACGAGCAGAACCGGCCGATGTTCGACCTGTCCAGCGCCGAGGTGAAGCCCTACATGCGCGACATCCTGCACGAGATCGGCCGTGCCCTGAACGAGGTGGCCAACAAGATCTCGCTGTCGGGGCACACCGATGCCAAGCCCTATGCCGGCGGCGACCGCGGCATCGGCAACTGGGAGCTGTCCACCAGCCGGGCCAACGCCTCGCGGCGCGTGCTGGTTGCCGGCGGCATGAAAGAGGGCAAGGTGATTCGCGTCGTCGGCCAGGCCTCGACGGTGCTGTTCGATGCTGCGGATCCGTTCAACCCGCAGAACCGCCGCATCGCCATCGTCGTCCTCAACAAGAAGACCGAGGAATCGATCCTGCGCGAAGGCCGGCTGGCGGAACCGGAGGCGGCGGCGCAGGGCGACGAGGGCGACCCGCCGTCCGCGCCGGCGAAACCCTGATTGTCCGGGAGCGCGCGACGTGGCGATCGACCTGAGCCAGTTCCACTCCCTCTTTTTCGAGGAGACCGTCGAGCACCTGTCGAACATGGAACTGCTGCTGTTGCACGCCGACCCGGCGCATCCCGACGCGGCGCTGCTCGAGGACATCGGCCGCGCCGCCCATGCCATCAAGGGCGCTGGCGGCTCGGTCGGCTTTCCCGCGCTGTCGCGCCTGGCCGGCGAGATCTCGGCGGAGGTGGCCAAGGCTCGTGAGGATCGCCGGCCGGCGGACGCCCGCCTGCTGGCCTCCCTGCAAGCCGGCTGCCGGGCGCTGCGCCGTGAGCTCGACCGCATGCGTGATGCGGCCCCCGTCGCGCCGGCGGTGCGGCGGGGAAATGTGAATCAGCGCGCGCCGGGGGTGACGTCCGCCGGACATCCTGACGTCGACGACCGACGGCCGGCAAGCGCAGACGATGCTGGCGACGAGGCGCAGGTCGCGGCGAGGCAGCAGGAGGCAGCTGCAGCCAATGACGTGATGGCGCTGCTCGAGGCTGCCGGCCTGACCGGTTTGGGGCCCTTGATAAGCGCAGTGCGCGAGCTGGGCGAGGCCATCCGGCGCAATGCCGCGCAGGCAGCACAGGCCAGCGAGGATGCGGCGGCATTGCGCGAGTCGTTTCACGAGCTGGTGCTGGCAATCGCCCGGCAGGCCCTGACACAGGGGCGCATGGTGACACCCCTGCGGCCGCTGCCGAAGGTGCGGCGTCGCGCCAAACCGTCCGAGGACGACAAGTCCTGGCCTGATTTTTGAGCGGTGATGCGCGACGCCATGAGCATCGTCCAGAACAGCCTGCCTGCGCGTGAATTCGAATTCACCGCTGCCGACTTCGAGCGGGTGCGTCAGCTGCTCCATGCGCATGCCGGCATTTCCCTGTCTGCCGCCAAGCAGGACATGGTCTACAGCAGGCTGACGCGACGCCTGCGGCTCAGCGGCGACCGCAGCTTTGCCCAGTATCTGGCGCGCCTGGAGCGCCGCGAAAGCGGTGAATGGGAGGCCTTTGTCAATGCCCTGACGACGAATCTGACGTCCTTTTTCCGTGAGCCGCATCACTTCGAGGCCCTGGCGCGGCAACTCAAGTCGATGGCTCATGGACGGACTTTCCGCATCTGGTGCAATGCCGCCTCGACCGGCGAGGAACCTTATTCCATCGCCATGACTGCGATCGAAACCTTCGGCAGCCCGACTCCGCCCGTTTCGATCATTGCCAGCGATCTCGATACCCATGTCCTGGCGCAGGCAGCACGGGGCGTCTATCAGGCGGATCGGATCGAGAAGCTCGCGCCCGAGCGGATTTCGCGCCATTTCATGCGGCACGGGAGCGGCCAGACGCCGAGCTTCGAAGTGCGATCCGAGTTGCGTCGCTTGATCGATTTCCGGCACATCAACCTGCTCGATGCCAACTGGCCGGTGAGGGGGCCTCTGAACGCGATTTTCTGCCGCAACGTCATGATTTATTTCGACAAGCCGACCCAGTACGGCATTCTGAAAAAATTCGTGCCGCTGCTGCACGAGGAAGGCCTGCTTTACGCCGGCCATTCGGAGAGTTTCCTCCATGCAAGCGATCTGTTTCGTTCGGTAGGCCGGACGATTTATCAGCGTGCCGGCCGAAACTGCTGAAAAACGGCCGGCGTTCCCGGTCATTGCGCGGCCCGGCTGGCAGCCGGCGCCAGGCGATCTGGTGGCGATCGGCGCGTCGACAGGCGGCACCGAGGCGCTCAGGGAAGTGCTGAGCGTCCTGCCCGAGGCGACCCCGGGGATTGTTGTCGTCCAGCACATGCCGCAAACCTTCACCGGTTCTTTTGCCCGACGACTGGACAGCCTGTGCCGGATACGCGTCAAGGAGGCCGAGCAAGGGGACCGCGTCCTTCCCGGCACGGCCTACATCGCCCCGGGCCATTCTCATTTGCTGGTGCAGAAAAGCGCCGGTGGCTATGTCGTCTCGCTGTCTGCTGGCGAGCCGGTCAATCGCCACCGACCCTCGGTCGATGTGCTGTTTCATTCGGTGGCCGAGAGCGCGGGTGACAAGGCGATTGGCCTCATCCTGACCGGCATGGGCAAGGACGGCGCTGCCGGCTTGCTGGCAATGAAGCGCGCCGGCGCCTGGACCATCGCCCAGGACCGGGATTCGTGCGTGGTCTTCGGCATGCCGCGCGAAGCCATCGCCCTGAAAGCGGTTGACGAGACGCTGCCCCTCGGTGAAATCGGTGCGCGGCTGATGGCTCGGCTCCAGTCACCCCGCCGCATCAATTGACCCGGAGCACAGGCCCTAAAGCTTTCGGCTTTCTGGCCGTAACCGGGGCAGATGGTCCTCCCCGTGCCAGCCCGCGGCATCCGGGCGATTTGCGCCTCGGCGAGCGCCTGGAAGAAAGCAGCCGCCGGGTCGAGCGGCGGATAGATGAGCAATGAGCTGTGGAGGCGCGCATGCCAGAATTCGTTTCAGCCCTGATCCGGCCTTCGATCGCTTTCATGGAACGTCTGCGCTTGCGGACGAAATTCCTCGTGGTGGGCATGGCCGTAGCCTCGGTCATCGGCTTCCTATACTTCCATACGGCGTCCGGCAACGCGCGCACGCTTGCGACGCTGCTCGGACTCGGCGTGTCCGGCTATCTGTGCCTTGGCGCCTATGTTTCGGTGCTTGGCGCGGTGCGCAAAGTCGTCGACGCCAGTCGGCGCATCGCAACGGGCGAACTCGGCGCCCGGGTGAACCTGAAATCAAGGGATGAATATCGGGAAATCGGCGAGGCCTTCAACGCTGTCGCCCAGTCCCTCGGCGGCGTCATCCAGCACATCCAGGACAGCGCCAGCCAACTCGGGCAGGCCGCGCTGAGCCTGGCAGAGGCGACGCGGCACATCAGCGACGGCACGCAGGCGCAGGGCGAGGCGGTGTCGGCCGTGGCCGGCACGATCGAGCAGGTCAATGCCCTGGTCGACCGGATCGATGGCAAGGCCCGCGAGGTTGGCGAACTGTCGGCGGCCGCCTGCGACAAGACGGCCGAAGGCAATGAAAGCCTGTCGTGCATGATCGGCGAGATCGGGCTGATCGAGGACGCGGTCGGCAACATCGAGCGCCATGTCGAGCATTTCATCGCCGACACACGCTCCATCACGGAGATGACCCGCCAGGTCAAGGACATCGCCAACCAGACCAATCTGCTGGCCCTGAATGCCGCCATCGAGGCGGCGCGCGCCGGCGAACAGGGCCGCGGCTTCGCCGTGGTCGCCGACGAAGTGCGCAAGCTGGCCGAGAAATCGGCCCAGGCCGCAGCCGAGATCGACGGCGTGACTCACGATCTGGACACGAAATCCGCCGAAGTCGAATGCGCCATCCGCCAGGGGCGGGAGTCGCTGCGGGCTGGCCAGGAAAACATGGAAACCGTGGCCATCGTCCTTTCGGAGGCAAGCGGCTCGGTGGCACGCACGCGGGACGGCATGGCCGAGATTTCGGATTCGGTCGGCGAGCAGGGCACCGCCAGCCGGGGCATTGCACGGAACGTCGAGCGGATCGCGCAAATGGCCAGCGAGAATGCCGCGGAGGCTGGCAGAGTGAATCAGCAGGCGAGGCTGCTGGAAGGGCTGTCGGCCCAGCTCAGGCGGAGCGTGGGGGGCTTTCGCACCTGAGGGAATCTCCCGCGGCCCGCGGCCATTTGCCGGAGCCGAGCGGCGCAGTCTTGATCGCTTTACCCCCGGCGGCAGATTGGAATGCGCAATTCCTAAAGTATTCCGGCCGGCCGTCGTTAGTTCATGCATAAAACAACCTGATTACCAATGAGGCTCAGCCAGTGAGCCAGTGGGGGTAGCAAACTGGCATCGCTTGATTTTCCAAGGAGATAAGCGATGCCGAAGAACAAGGTGCAATTTCAGCGGGGCATGGGTTTGCGCGAATTCATGGACAAG
>CAUJIV010000084.1 GCA_963205435.1 Pseudomonadota bacterium | reverse complement strand
GGGCCCTGCAGTTCTTCTTCACCTCCACCCAGTACAACCAGGTCGACCACATCGTGCTCGCGGGCGGCTGTGCGGTCATTCCCGGCGCCGACGAGGCAGTGGCGGGACGCACGCAAATCAGCACCGTGGTGGCCAATCCTTTCTCCGGCATGGCGCTGTCGCAGCGCATCCGCCCCAAGCAGCTGGCCATGGAGGCGCCTTCCCTGCTGACTGCCTGCGGGCTGGCGCTGCGGAGGTTCGACTCGTGATCCGCATCAACCTGCTGCCGCACCGCGAAGAGAAGCGCAAGGCCCAGCGCCAGCAGTTCTTCGCCCTGGCCGGGCTCGCCGCCGTGGCGGCGATCCTGCTCGTGTTCCTGGTGCACGGCGTCATCGCCGGCTACATCAGCAGCCAGGAGAGCAAGAACGAGTTTCTCAAGCGCGAGATCGCCGCCCTCGACAAGGACATCGACGAGATCAAGCGGCTGAAGGAGCAGACCAACGCGCTGCTCTCCCGCAAGAGCGTCATCGAGTCCCTGCAGGGCGGCCGCACGGAGGCGGTGCAGCTGTTCAACGAGCTGGCGCGCCAGGTGCCGGTCGGCATTTACCTGACCTTGCTCAAGCAGAACGGCAACAAGGTCACCCTTACCGGTTTTGCCCAGTCGAACGCCCGGGTGTCGACGCTGATGCGCAACCTCGAGGCTTCGCCGCTGCTCGAGCGGCCGGATCTGCTCGAGATCAAGGCGACGACCCAGGGCAACCGCCGTTACGCGGAGTTCAATCTGGACGTCTTCATCACCCGGGCGGCTGCGGAGGGAGAGGGCAAGCCCGGCTCCGCGACGCAAGCGGCCAAGCAGGACAAACCGGCATAAGCAGGCCCAGCATGGCGATGCCCAAAATAGATTTCAGCTCACTGGCCGAGGACTTCAGGTCGCTCGACCCCAAGGACATCGGCGCCTGGCCCCTGGCGCCGCGCGCGGCGGTGATCCTCGGCCTGTTCCTCCTTCTGCTGGCGGCCGGCTGGTGGTTCGACTGGAAATCGCAGGTCGAGGAACTGGAGACGCGGCAGCAGGAAGAGGCCCGCCTCAAGACGGAATATCTCGACAAGAAGAAGCAGGCGGTCAACCTGGAGGAATACCGCAGGCAGCTGGCCGAGATCGACAAGACCTTCGGCTCCCTGCTCAAGCAGCTGCCGAACAAGGCCGAAATGGAAGCGCTGCTGGTTGACATCAACCAGGCCGGGCTCGGTCGTGGCCTGCAGTTCGAGCTGTTCAGGCCAGGCAAGGAAGTCATGAAGGATTTCTATGCCGAGCTGCCGATCACGCTGAAGGTCACCGGCGGCTACCATGATCTGGGGGCCTTTGCCGCCGACGTGGCGAAGCTGCCGCGCATCGTCTCGCTGGCCAATATCGCCGTCGCGCCGGAGAAGGGCGCGCAGCTGAAGATGGACGCCACGGCCATGACCTACCGCTACCTCGACGAGGAGGAGATGGCGGCGCAGCGCAGGGCCAAGGCCGCCCAGCAGAAGGGGGGCAAGCCATGAGGCGCGCGGCCTTCCTGCTCGCCTGCCTCGGCCTGGCGGCCTGCGGCGGCGGCGATCACCAGGACCTGCGGCAGTGGATGCAGGAGTCGACCAAGGACTTCAAGGGCAAGATCCCGCCGCTGCCCGAGATAAAGAGTTTCCCGGTGGTCGCCTACGAGGCCGGCGAGCTGACCGATCCCTACAATCCGATCAAGATCGAGGCGGCGCGCCGGACTGGCGCTGGCAGCGGCATCAAGCCCGACCTCGACCGCCGCAGGGAACCCCTCGAGGCCTATCCGCTGGAGTCGCTGCAAATGGTCGGTTCCCTGATGAAGGGGAAGATGGCGCACGCCCTGATCATGGCCGACAAGAATCTCTTCCAGGTGAAGATCGGCAATTACATCGGGCAGAACTTCGGCATGATCACGCACATCTCGGAGACGGAAGTGACCCTGAAGGAACTGGTTCCCGATTCGATGGGGGAGTACATCGAGCGCACGAGCACATTGCAGCTGCAGGAGTCGCCGCAGGAGGGCAAGAAATGAATCCATTCCAGTCATGCATGAAACGGTTGCTGCTTCCGCTCTGCCTGCTGCTCGGCCAGGCGGCCTGGGCGCAGAACGCCATCGAGGCCTTGGCGGTCACGCAGCAGGGCGGCGAAACCATCCTGAAACTGACCACCAGCCAGCCGCTCGCCGCCGACCCGGCCAGCTTCAGCATCGCCAACCCGCCGCGCATCGCCCTCGATTTCCCCGGCGTCGCCAATGCCCTCGGCCGCAATACGCAGACCTTCAATGAAGGCGACCTGCGCAGCGTGAACCTGGTGCAGGCGGGCGACCGCACCCGCCTCGTCCTCAACCTCAATCAGATGCGGCAGATGAGCCAGCGCAGGGAGGGCCGCAGCCTCCTCGTCGTCCTCGGCGGCGCGGCGGCGGGCGCGACGCCGGCGCCGACCGGCGCCGGGCAGCCGTCCGTCCAGCATTTCGCCGAAGCCGCTCCCACCGGGGAGAAGCCGGGCATCCGCGACATCGGCTTTCGCCGCGGCACCAACGGCGAGGGCCGCATCCTGGTCGAGCTGACCGACAGCAACGTCGGCATCGACATCCGCCAGCAGGGCGCCAAGCTGGTCGTCGAGTTCCTCAAGACCTCGCTGCCGGACACGCTGCGCCGCCAGCTCGATGTCACCGACTTCGCCACGCCGGTGACGACCGTGAACACCCTGCCGCAGGGCGACAATGTCCGCATGGTCATCTCGCCAAAGGGACAGTGGGAGCACAATGCCTACCAGAGCGACAACCAGTTCGTGGTCGAGGTCAAGCAGGTCACGGACGATCCGAACAAGCTGGTGCGCAAGGGCTTCCAGGGCGAGAAGCTCTCGCTCAACTTCCAGAACATCGACGTCCGCTCGGTGCTGCAGGTCATCGCCGACTTCACCGACTTCAACATCATCACCAGCGACACCGTCGGCGGCAACCTGACCCTGCGCCTGAAGGACGTGCCCTGGGACCAGGCCCTCGACATCATCATGCAGGCGCGCGGCCTCGACATGCGCAAGAACGGCAACGTCATCTGGATCGCGCCGCGCGATGAGCTGGCCGCCAAGGAAAAATTGCAGCTGGAAGCGCAGCAGCAGATCTCCGAGCTCGAGCCGCTGCGCACGCAGACGTTCCAGCTCAACTACCACAAGGCGGCGGCCGTCTTCGACTTTCTCAAGAACAAGGACCAGACGGTGCTGTCCAAGCGCGGCTCGGTGATTCCCGACGAGCGCACCAACAAGCTCTTCATCACCGACACGTCGAGCCGGCTCGAGGCCGTGCGCCAGGTGATCGCCGAGATCGACGTGCCCAACCGCCAGGTGATGATCGAGGCGCGCATCGTCGAGGCGGAGGACAATTTCCAGAGATTTGTCGGCGCCCGGCTGGGCTACCACAGCCTGAGCCCGCTGGCCTCGCGCAATCGCATCGGCAACGTCGGCTATGCCTTCGGCGGCGGCCTGGGGGATCCCGGCTTCCATACCGGGCAGACCACGGCCGTGCCGGATTTCTTTCAGGATGCCGCTTCGGTCAACCTGCCGGTGTCCACGACGGCTCTCCCGGGCAAGCAGCCCGGCCAGTTCTCCTTCGTCCTCTTCAACAGCGCGGCGACGCGCTTCCTCAACCTCGAGGTCAGCGCGCTCGAGAACGACGGCCGCGGCAAGATCATCTCCAGTCCGCGCGTCGTCACGGCGGACAAGGTGGAGGCCCTCATCGAGCAGGGCGTGGAGATTCCCTATCAGGCGGCAACCAGCGCGGGCAATACGAACGTCCAGTTCCGCAAGGCCATGCTCTCGCTCAAGGTCAAGCCGCAGATCACGCCGGACGGTCGCGTCAACCTGACGGTGGATGTCAACAAGGACACGCCGAACGTGCAGTTGCCGACCCAGGGCGGCGGCATCGCCATCGACACCAAGCACGTCATGACCGAGGTGCTGGTCGACAACGGCGGCACCGTGGTCATCGGCGGCATCTACACCCAGGAGGACCGCAACATCGTCACGCGCATCCCGGTGCTCGGCGACATGCCCTATCTCGGCTTCCTCTTCCGGCACAACGAGAAGGCGGACAAGAAGACCGAGCTGCTGGTCTTCATCACGCCGAAGATCATCAGCCAGGAGCTGGCGGTCCGCTGAGGCGGGCGCGGCTCGCTTGCAGGCCGGCCGCGCGCCGGCCTTTTCTTTTCGTGGCGCCGCGGGCGCCTGATAAAATCCCGCCGTGAAGACCTGCGGCAACATATACCTGGTGGGCATGATGGGCGCGGGCAAGACGACGATCGGGCGGCATCTGGCGCGGCGCCTCGGCCGGCCCTTCCTCGATTGCGATCAGGAGATCGAGGCGCGCACCGGCGTGCGCATTCCGCTGATCTTCGAGATCGAGGGCGAAGCCGGCTTCCGCCGACGCGAAGCCGGGGTGCTGCGCGAGCTGAGCCGTGAAGACGGGCTGGTGCTGGCGACCGGCGGCGGCGCCGTGCTGGATCCTGCCAACCGCGACTGCATGCGCGAAACGGGCCTGGTGCTCTACCTGCGCGCGACGGTGGAGACCCTGCTGGCGCGCACCCGGCACGACCGCAACCGGCCGCTGCTGCAGGTGGCGGATCCGCGGGCGAAGATTGCCGAATTGCTCGGCCTGCGCGATCCGCTCTATCGCGAGATCGCCGATGTCGTCGTCGAGGGCGGCAGGAGCACGCCCGCCGCGGTGGCGCGCCAGCTGGAGGCGGAGATCCGCACGCGATGCGAACCCTGAACGTCGCGCTTGGCGCGCGCAGCTATCCGATCCATATCGGCGCCGGCCTGCTGGCGCGGACGGAACGGCTGCTCGAGCGGCTGCGCGCCCCGCTGGCGGCGGTCGTCAGCAACGAGACCGTGGCGCCGCTCTACCTGCCGGCGCTCGCCGCCGCCCTGCGCCGGGAAGGAGTCCGCGTCACGGAAATCGTGCTGCCGGACGGCGAAGCGCACAAGGACTGGCGGACGCTCAACCGCATCTTCGACGCCCTGCTGGCGAACCGCTGCGAGCGGGCAACGACGATCGTCGCCCTCGGCGGCGGCGTCGTCGGCGACCTCGCCGGCTTCGCCGCGGCGACCTACCAGCGCGGCGTGCCCTTCATCCAGCTGCCGACCACGCTGCTGGCGCAGGTCGACTCCTCGGTCGGTGGCAAGACGAGCATCAACCATCCGCTCGGCAAGAACATGATCGGCGCCTTCTGGCAGCCACGGCTGGTGCTGGCCGACACCGCCACGCTGAAGACGCTGCCGCCGCGGGAACTGTCGGCCGGCCTGGCCGAAGTCGTCAAGTACGGGCTGATCCGCGACCCGGCCTTCCTCGAGTGGCTGGAGGCGAACATGGACCGGCTGCGCGCGGGCGACGAGGAGGCGCTCGAGCATGCCATCGAGCGCTCCTGCCGCAACAAGGCCGAAGTGGTGGCGGAGGACGAGACCGAGGCCGGCGCGCGCGCCCTGCTCAACCTCGGCCACACCTTCGGCCACGCCATCGAGACGGGGCTCGGCCATGGCGCCTGGCTGCACGGCGAGGCCGTCGCCGCCGGCATGGCGATGGCGGCGGAACTGTCGCGCCGGCTCGGCTGGCTCGACGAAGCGGACGTGGAGCGGACGACGGCCCTGCTCGGGCGCGCCGGCCTGCCGGTGCAGGGCCCGCCGCTCGGCGCCGGGCGCTATCTGGAGCTGATGGCGCTGGACAAGAAGGTCGTCGCCGGCCGCCTGCGCCTGGTGCTGCTCGAGGCGCTGGGCCGGGCGGTGATCCGCGACGACGTCGCCGAGGCGGAAGTGCGCGCCGCCATCGAGGCCTGCTGCCGTGGCTGAGCTGGCCGCCTACGCCGTGCGCGGCGAGAATTCGCGCGGCCGCCGGCACGCCGAGCCGGCGCCCGCCGCGCGCAGCGAGTTCCAGCGCGACCGCGACCGCGTCGTCCATTCGACGGCCTTCCGCCGCCTCGAGTACAAGACCCAGGTCTTCGTGAACCATGAGGGCGACCTGTTCCGCACGCGCCTGACCCACAGCATCGAGGTGGCGCAGATCGTCCGCACCCTGGCGCGCGCCCTGCGCCTGAACGAGGACCTGGCCGAGGCGATCGCGCTGTCCCACGACCTCGGTCACACGCCCTTCGGCCATGCCGGCCAGGAGGCCCTCAATGACTGCATGCGCGAGCACGGCGGCTTCGAGCACAACCTGCAGAGCCTGCGCATCGTCGACCTGCTGGAGGAGCGCTACGGCGGCTTCGACGGCCTCAACCTGACCTATGAGACCCGCGAGGGCATCCTCAAGCACTGCGCGCCGGCTCGGGCGCGCGAGCTGGGCGAACTCGGCCGCCGCTTCCTCGAAGGCCGCCGGCCCTCGGTCGAGGCGCAGCTGTGCAACCTCGCCGACGAGATCGGCTACAACAACCACGACGTGGACGACGGCCTGCGCTCGGGCCTGATCGGCCTCGAGCAGCTCGAGGCGATCGGCATCTGGCGGCGCCACGCGGCCGAGGTGCGCCGCGCCTTCCCGGACATTGGCGGCCGCCGCCTGATCCACGAGACGGTGCGGCGCATGATCAACACCCTGGCGGTCGACCTCATCGAGGAGACCCGGCGCAACATCCTCGCCGCCGGCGTCGCCAGCCTGGAGGACGTGTACCGCGCGCCGCAACTGGCCGCCTTCAGCCAGGCCACGCACGAGGAACACCGCGAGCTGAAGCGCTTCCTCAACCGCAACCTCTACCAGCACTACCAGGTGCTGCGCATGACCAGCAAGGCGCGGCGCATCATCAATGACCTGTTCGCCGCCTTCATGCAGGACACGCGCCTGTTGCCTCCCCAGTACCAGCGCCGGGCGCAGGCGGACAAGCCGCGCGCCATCGCCGACTACATCGCCGGCATGACCGACCGCTACGCCATCCGCGAGCACCGCCGGCTGTTCGCCGTCGGCGAGATCTAGCCGCGGGTTCCCGGGGCATGAGCGGCCCGCCCGACCTGACCACCGGCCTGCCCGAGCTCGACGCCGTGCTGTGCGGCGTGCAGCGCGGCGACAACATCGTCTGGCAGATCGAGGCGCTCGAGGACTACCAGACGCTGGTGACGCCCTTCGCCGAGGCGGCGCTCGCCGCCGGCCGCCGGTTGATCTATTTCCGCTTCGCCGGCCATCCGCCGCTGCTGTCGCGCGGCGAGATCTACTACCTCAACGCCGCCGCCGGCTTCGACACCTTCGTCGGCCAAGTGCACTCCATCATCGAGGCGGCCGGGCGGGACACCTGCTACGTCTTCGACTGCCTGACCGATCTCGCCGACGCCTGGCTGTCGGACCGCAAGATGGGCAACTTCTTCCGCCTGACCTGCCCGCGCCTGTGGGATCTCGACACGGTCACCTACTTCGGCGTCTATCGCAACCGCCATGCCAAGCCGGCGATGGGGGTGATCGCCAACACCACGCAGTTCATGATCGACGTCTTCCGCGGCCGCGAGCGCCTCTACCTGCGGCCGATCAAGGTGCAGCACCGCTCGGCCGCGGCGATGAACCTGATCCACGCCTGGGAGGCGGCGGGCGGCTTCCGCCCGGTGCGCGACAGCGGCACGGTGGCCGAGATCCTCGCCAGCTCGCGCTGGCCGGGGCTGGAGGACAACCAGATCATCAGCCACTGGCAGAAGCTGTTCGAGGCGGCGCGGCCGGTGGCGGCGGCGCGCCGCGCCGGCTTTCCCGATCCGGCCGAATGGGAGTGGTTCGCCCGGCTGAGCCGCATGCTGTTCAGCGACGACCCGGCCATGATGCGCCTGGTCGACGAGTACCTGCTGCTCGACGACCTGCTGACGGTGCGCACGCGCATGATCGGCACCGGCACCATCGGCGGCAAGGCGCTCGGCATGCTGCTGTCGCGCGCGGTGCTGCGCCGCGACGCGCCGCAGCTCGACGTCCGGCTCGAGGCGCACGACTCCTTCTACATCGGCACCGACGTCTTCGACACCTTCCTCATCCACAACGACCTCTGGTGGATCCGCCACCGCCAGCGCGACGCGCGCACCTTCCTCGACGAGGTGGACGAGGCGCGCGAGCGCATGCTCGCCGGCGCCTTCTCGCCGTCGACCCTGCGCCAGTTCGAGGGCATGCTCGAGTATTTCGGCGAATGGCCCTTCATCGTCCGCTCCAGCTCGCGCCTCGAGGACCGCTACGGCAACGCCTTCGCCGGCCAGTACGACAGTGTCTTCTGCGCCAACCAGGGCCCGTGGGAGCAGCGCCTGAACAGCCTGCTCGACGCCGTCCGCCAGGTCTATGCCAGCACCATGAGCGAGCAGGCGCTGCGCTACCGCGAACGGCGCGGGCTGCTCGGCGAGAACGAGCAGATGGCGGTGCTCATCATGCGCGTCTCCGGCACCGCCGGCGGCCGCTATTTCCACCCGCATGCCGCTGGCGTCGGCCTGTCGGTGAATCCCTACCGCTGGAACCCGCGCATCGACATGAACGCCGGCGTCATCCGCCTGGTGGCCGGCCTCGGCACGCGCGCGGTGGATCGCAACGACGATGACTACACCCGCCTGGTCGCGCTGAACGCGCCCGATCTGCGCCCGGAGACGAGCTTCGGCGACATCGCCCGCCATGCCCAGCGGCGCATGGATGCCATCGACCTGAAGGAGGGCCGGCTGGTGAGCGGCCCCTTCGCCGAGATGGTGCGCGGCCACCCGGATTTCCCCTTCGAGCTGTTCACCAGCCGCGAGGAGGCCGGCAAGCCGGCCTTCCTGACCTTCCAGCGGCTGCTCGGGGAGACGCCCTTCGTCGCCGACCTGCGCGCCCTGCTGGCGCAGCTGCATGCCGCCTACCGCCATCCGGTCGAGATCGAGTTCGCCCTCAATTTCCTGGCGGAGGGCGGCTACCGCATCAACCTGCTGCAGTGCCGGCCGATGCAGATGCGCAGCCAGGAGGAGAAGGTGCGCATCGCCGCGACGCGCGAGGCGCCCTGCCTGATCGAGGCGCAGGGCGCGGTGATCGGGCCGAGCCGGCTGATCCGCCCCGACCGGCTGGTCTATGTCGTCCAGTCGCGCTACGCCGGGCTGCAGCAGGACGACCGGCTGGCCGTCGCCCGCGTGGTCGGCGCCCTCAACCGCATCAGCGAGGGCCGCACCCTGGTGGTGCTCGGCCCGGGGCGCTGGGGCACGCGCGATCCCTGGCTCGGCGTGCCCGTCGGCTTCAACGAGATCAACCGCGTCACCGCCCTCGGCGAGATCGTCGCCATGAGCGACAACCTGATTCCCGACGTCTCGCTCGGCACCCACTTCCTCAATGAGCTGATCGAGGCCGACATGCTCTATTTCGCCCTGTTCCCGGCGCGGCAGGGCAATCGCATCGACGAGGCGGCCATCCTCGGCCGGCCGAACCGTCTCGCCGAGCTGCTGCCGGAGCGCCGGCGCTTCGCCGATGTCGTGCACGTGACCGACTTCGAGCCGGGCACGGCGACACTGTACGCCGATGCCGAGGAGCAGCGCGTGACCATGGCGTGCGCCTGAAAGCCCGCCGGCCGTTGCATGCGCGCCAGCGTGGCGTTATAGTTTCGCGCCCCGCAGCCTGTTGCCGGGCGATGCCGTGACGGCTGCCGGCCGGGCAGACCCGCCCCGGACCAGCGGAAATCTCTCGAAAGGAACAACGATGAAGTACAAGAATCTGTCGGATTTCATGGACTATGTCCGCGCGCGGGATCCGAACCAGCCGGAGTTCCTGCAGGCCGTGCAGGAAGTCATGGGCAGCCTGTGGAGCTTCATCGTCGCCAACCCGAAATACGCCGACGCCACGCTGCTCGAGAGCCTGGTCGAGCCGGAACGCGCCATCCAGTTCCGCGTCGCCTGGGTGGACGACCAGGGCCAGCCGCAGGTCAACCGGGCCTTCCGCATCCAGCACAGTTCGGCCATCGGCCCGTACAAGGGCGGCATGAGATTCCACCCCTCGGTCAATCTGTCCATCCTCAAGTTTCTCGCCTTCGAGCAGACCTTCAAGAACGCCCTGACCACCCTGCCGATGGGCGGCGGCAAGGGCGGCTCCGACTTCGACCCGAAGGGCAAGAGCCGCAACGAGGTGATGCGCTTCTGCCAGGCGCTGATGAGCGAGCTCTACCGCCACCTCGGCCCCGACACCGACGTGCCGGCCGGCGACATCGGCGTCGGCGGCCGCGAGGTCGGCTTCATGGCCGGCATGATGAAGAAGCTGTCGAACAGCGCCGCCTGCGTGTTCACCGGCAAGGGCCTCTCCTTCGGCGGCAGCCTGATCCGGCCGGAGGCCACCGGCTACGGCCTCGTCTATTTCGTCCAGGACATGCTGGCGCGCAAGAACCTGTCCTTCGACGGCCTGCGCGTGTCGGTGTCGGGCTCCGGCAACGTCTCCCAGTACGCCATCGAGAAGGCGATGGAGCTCGGCGGCAAGGTGGTGACCTGCTCCGATTCCCAGGGCACGGTCATCGACGAGGCCGGCTTCACCCGCGAGAAGCTCGACGCCCTGATGGACATCAAGAACAACCATTACGGCCGCATCGCCGAGTATGCCGAGCGCTTCAAGCTGAAATTCGTCGCCGGCCAGAAGCCCTGGGGCGTGCCGGTGGACGTCGCCCTGCCCTGCGCGACGCAGAACGAAATCGACGGTGAGGATGCCCGCCTGCTGGTGAAGAACGGCGTCAAGTGCGTCGCCGAGGGCGCCAACATGCCGTCCAACCTCGAGGCGGTGCATGCCTTCCTCGACGCCAGGATCCTCTACGGCCCGGGCAAGGCGGCAAATGCCGGCGGCGTGGCGACCTCCGGCCTCGAGATGACGCAGAACGCCATGCGCCTGCCCTGGGAGCGCAACGAGGTCGACGCGCGGCTGCGCATCATCATGGCCGATATCCACGCCAATTGCGTGCGCCATGGCGAGCAGGACGGCTTCGTCAACTACGTCGATGGCGCCAACATCGCCGGCTTCGTCAAGGTCGCCGACGCCATGATGGCGCAGGGCGTTTGCTGAGCGTCCCGGCGGCATTCTCCCTCTCCGGCGGGGCCGCATCGCCCGCCGGCGGCCGCAGCGGCCACGCCGCGTCCGACGTGGTTTAATACGTCCCATGCTGAACGTCGTCATCCTCGCCGCCGGGCAGGGCAAGCGCATGCATTCCGACCGGCCCAAGGTGCTGCACCCCCTCGGCGGGCGGCCGCTGCTGGCCCACGTGCTGGAGACGGCGCGCGAACTCGGCGCCGATCGCATCTGCATCGTCCACGGCCATGGCGGCGAGGCCGTGCGCCAGGCGCTCGACGCGCCCGGCCTGGCCTGGGCCAGGCAGGAGCCGCAGCTCGGCACCGGCCACGCCGTGCTGCAAGCCCTGCCCTTCCTCGACGACGCCGCGACAGCGCTCGTCCTCTACGGCGACGTGCCGCTGATCGGCGCCGCCACCCTGCGGCGCCTGCTCGCCGTCGCCGACGACGGCCTCGGCATCCTCGCCGCCGTGCTCGACGATCCGACAGGCTATGGCCGCATCCTGCGCGACGCCGGCGGCCGCGTCACGCGCATCGTCGAGCAGCGCGATGCCGCCGCGGACGAACTGGCCGTGCGCGAGATCAACACCGGCTTCATGGCCGCGCCGGTGGCGGCGCTGAAACGCTGGCTGCCGGCGCTCGGCAACGACAACGCCCAGGGCGAGTACTACCTCACCGACATCGTCGGGCTCGCCATCGCCGAGGGCACGGCGGTGGCGACGGCGCAGCCCGAGGCGCCCTGGGAGGTGCTTGGCGTGAACAGCAAGCCGCAGCTGGCAACGCTGGAGCGCATCCACCAGCAGAACAACGCCCGGCTGCTGATGGAAAGCGGCGTGACGCTGGCGGACCCGGAGCGCATCGACGTGCGCGGCGAGCTCGACTGCGGCCGCGACGTGGCGATCGACGTGAACTGCGTCTTCGCCGGCCGCGTCGTGCTCGGTGACGGCGTCGAGGTCGGCGCCCACTGCGTGCTGCGCGACGCCGTCATCGGCGCCGGCACGCGCATCGCGCCGTTCAGCCATATCGAGGAGGCCGAGGCCGGCATGAACTGCCTGATCGGCCCCTACGCGCGCCTGCGCCCCGGCACCCGGCTGGGCGACGCGGCGCACATCGGCAACTTCGTCGAAGTGAAGAACAGCCTGATCGGCGACGGCTCCAAGGCCAACCACCTGGCCTATCTCGGCGACGCAACCCTGGGCCGCAACGTGAACATCGGCGCCGGCACCATCACCTGCAACTACGACGGCGCCGCCAAGCATCGCACGGTGATCGGCGACGACGCCTTCATCGGCTCCGACAGCCAGCTGGTGGCGCCGGTCAGCGTCGGCCGCGGCGCCACGCTGGGCGCCGGCACCACGCTGACCGAGGACGCGCCGCCGGAAAGGCTCACCCTGACGCGCACCCGGCAGGTGACCGTGCCCGGCTGGAAGCGGCCGGCGAAGAAGGAAGGCTGAGCGGGCGGGAAACAGGGAACGCGAAACGGCTTCGCTCCGGCCCGGCATTCCCCGAGCCTTGGCGAACGTCGTGTTGAAAGAGGTTACTCATGTGCGGCATCGTCGCCGCGGTCGCCGACCGCAACATCGTCCCGGTCCTCATCGAGGGCCTGCGCAAGCTCGAGTACCGCGGCTACGACTCGGCTGGTCTTGCCGTGCATGAGGGCGCCGGCGCGGCGGCCGG
This sequence comes from Pseudomonadota bacterium, assembly GCA_963205435.1. Classification (GTDB taxonomy): domain Bacteria; phylum Pseudomonadota; class Gammaproteobacteria; order Burkholderiales; family Rhodocyclaceae; genus Desulfobacillus. Next base: position 30,034 of record CAUJIV010000084.1, on the reverse strand, counting down.
GCCGCTGCGCCGGCTGCGCGCGGTCGGCCGCGTCGCCGAGCTGGCGGCGCGCGCCGAGGGGCTCTCCGCCCGCAGCGGCATCGCCCACACCCGCTGGGCCACCCACGGCGTGCCCTCCGAGCGCAACGCCCATCCCCACGTCTCCGGCGGCCTGGCGCTGGTGCACAACGGCATCATCGAGAACTACGCCGAGATCAAGGCCCGCCTGGCCGGCCTCGGCTACGTCTTCGCCTCGGAGACCGACACCGAGGCCATCGCCCACCTCGTCGAGCACAAGCTGAAGGCGCAGGACGATCTGCTGGCGGCGGTGCGCGCCGCCTGCGCCGAGCTGGTCGGCGCCTACGCCATCGCCGTCCTCTGCGAAAGGGAGCCGCAGCGCATCGTCGTCGCCCGCCAGGGCGCGCCGCTGCTGCTCGGCATCGGCGAGGATGGCCATTACGCCGCCTCCGACGCCGCGGCGCTGCTGCAGGTGACGCGCACCCTGGTGCACCTCGAGGACGGCGACATCGCCGAGATTTCCCGCGACGGCGCCCGCGTCGTCCGCCCGGACGGCGCGCCGGTCGAGCGGCCCAGCCACGAGAGCGCGCTCGACGCCGGCGCCGTCGAGCTGGGCCACTATCGCCACTACATGCAGAAGGAGATCTTCGAACAGCCGCAGGCGCTGGCCAACACCCTGGAGATGATCGGCGCGGCGCAGTCGGCAGCGCCCCAGCTGTTCGGCGCCGGCGCCGAGGAGATGCTCGGCGACGTCCGCAGCGTGCTGATCCTCGCCTGCGGCACCAGTTATCATGCCGGGCTGACGGCGCGCTACTGGATCGAGCAGCTGGCCGGCCTGCCCTGCAGCGTCGAGATCGCCAGCGAATACCGCTACCGCAGCTCGGTGCCGCACCCGCAGGCGCTGGTGGTCGCCATCTCGCAATCGGGCGAGACGGCCGACACGCTGGCGGCGCTCAGGCACGCGCGCGCGCTCGGCCAGTCGCGCACCCTGGCGATCTGCAACGTGCCCGAGTCGGCCATCGTGCGCGCCGCCGCGCTGAAGTTCCTCACCCGCGCCGGGCCGGAGATCGGCGTCGCCTCGACCAAGGCCTTCACCACCCAACTGGCGGCGCTGTTCCTGCTCGCCGTCGTGCTGGCGCGGCTGAACGGGCGCATCGACGCGCGCGAGGAGGCGGCGCACCTGGCGGCCATGCGCCGGCTGCCGCTGGCGGTCGGCCGCGTGCTCGAGCTGGAGCAGGACATCGCCGCCTGGGCGCGGCTGTTCGCCGGCCGGCAGCACGCGCTGTTCCTCGGCCGCGGCCTGCACTACCCGATCGCCCTCGAGGGCGCGCTCAAGCTGAAGGAGATCTCCTACATCCACGCCGAGGCCTATGCCGCCGGCGAGCTGAAGCACGGCCCGCTGGCCCTGGTCGACAAGGACATGCCGGTGGTCGCCGTGGCGCCCAACGACGCCCTGCTGGAGAAGCTCAAGTCCAACCTGCAGGAGGTCCAGGCGCGCGGCGGCGAGCTGTTCGTCTTCGCCGACGCCGGCTGCGCCATCGCCGAGTCCGAAGGCGTGCGCATCATCCGCATGCCGGAGCACTACGGCCTGCTCTCGCCGGTGCTCCACGTCGTGCCGCTGCAGTTGCTCGCCTACCACGCCGCGCTCGCCAAGGGCACGGACGTCGACAAGCCGCGCAACCTGGCGAAATCGGTCACGGTGGAGTGAGTCAGTCAGCGAGCGCGGCACGCTTGTTGTCGAAGAGCCAAACGGGGCTCGCCTCTCGTCTTGCCGTTTCGGCCGCTGCCTGACCGGCAGCTGTCTGACGACCGCTCAGGCCGGTTCGGACGCCGTGGCGGCCGGGCCAAAGCGTCGCAGTCCCAGCTCGATCCAGCGTCTGTCGCGACGAATCAGGAAAAGGGCGTCCAGTCTGTGGCGTCGGGCCAGTGCCAGACCTTCTTCCGGCCCGGCGACCAACAGCGCGGTGGCCCATGCGTCGGCGTCCATGCACTCAGTGGCCAGTACCGTGACCGATGCAACCGGATTGTTCACCGGCGCGGCCTTGCGCCGATCCATGCTGTGGGCGATGCGCGTATCCCCGGCGTGCCAGAAACGGCGATAGTCGCCCGAAGTGGCGATCGCCTGGTCCTGCAACTCGACCACGCCATGGACTGCGCGCCGGTCAGGCTCGGGGCTTTCCACGGCGACCGCCCAGGGCCGTCCATCGCTGTCGGCACCGATGGCGCGCAATTCGCCATCGAGCGCGACCAGCGCATTGCGGACGCCGTGGCGCGACAGCACGGCGGCCATGCGATCAACGGCATAACCCTTGGCGATGCCGCACAGGTCGATACTTACCGCCGCGTGCTTGCGCGCACGGCCGGCGTCAAGGTCGAGTTCGAGGCAAGCGTAATTTGCCGCCTGATCGACGGCGCGCGCCGCGCGAATTGCCGCCGGATCGGGTCTGTTGCGCGTCGCGCCAAAGCCCCAGGCCTCGACGAGCGCGCCGACGGTGGGATCGAAGGCGCCGGCGCTCTGGCGCGCGATTTCGAGCGCGCGCGCCAGGACGGCCAGCATTTCGGCCGGCAGGTCCACCCAGGCGTTCACCGCCGCCCGGTTCAGGCGCGACAGATCGCTGTCCTGCTTCCAGGGCGACATCTGCGCGTCGATCTGCTGCACGCAGGCGGCCAGCGCCGCGTGCAGCGAGGCCTTCTCGGAGGCTTGCATCGGCGCGTCGCCGAGCGTCACCGACCAGCGCGTCGCCATCGTCAGGCCGTGAAGGGTTGTGCCGGCGTTGCGCGCCGCCGGCTCAGAAGACGTCTTCGGCATAGCGGCCCTTTATCTTCAGTTGTTGCACGCTCAAGCGCAGCGACGCCAGAATTCCGTCCAGTACCGCGGCGACGCCGCGCGCCATGGCGTGGCTGCCGCAGACGCGCACCAGGGCCCCGCGCGAGACCAGATCGCGCACCCGCTCGGCATCGTGGCGCAGTGCGTCCTGCACATGAGCGCCCCCGGGCAGGCGCGAGAAGGTCGCCTGCACGCTGGCGACACGGCCCTCGCTGCGCCAATGGGCGATCTCCGGGCCGAAGTAAAAGTCCCGGGCGGGATCGCGCGCGCCGAGGTAGAGGTGCATGGGCGCACGGCGATCGTTGCGGCGGATGAATCCGGCCAGCGGCGCGACACCCGTGCCGGCCCCGACCAGGATCACCGGGCGGCTGTCGTCGGGAAGGGCGAAGCCCGGATTGGGCCGGATGAAAGCCTGCACGGTATCGCCCGGGGCGAGGCCGAACAGGTGCGTCGAGCACAGGCCGCCCGGCAGACGGCGCACGCAGATTTCCAGAAACCCGTCCTCGCTGCCGGAGGCTAGCGAGTAATGACGCGGCACGGCGCCGCCGGGCGGCACGATGCCGACCAGGTCGCCCGCGGCAAAGCGCGCCAGGCCACGACCGAGCAATCTGTCGCGGATGCCCGCCCGCGGCCAGCGGAAGCGCAGGATGACGCTGGGCCGGTCGTCGCAGCCCGGGTATTCCTGGCGCGCGGTCAGCCGCAGCGTCGTCATTTCCGGCAGGCGCGGGCGATAGTCGAGGGTCAGTGGCTCGCCCAGCGCCCGTGCCAGCGCCTCGCCCCACAGCATGAATTGCTGGGCGGATTGTCCGTGGATGCGCTCCAGGGGCAGCAATCCCGACCAGCCCTGCCGGAGCAGCGCCTGCTCGATCGCTGCGGCGAAGGCGCAGAAGGCCGGAAACTGCCGGTCGCCAAAACCCAGCACGGTCACCGGCAGGGCGCCGGCACGCTGCTCCTCGATGCGGGCGATTGCCCGGCTGGCATGGGCGGGCGGCTGTCCGTTGCCGTAGGTGGCGGCCAGGATGAAAATCTGCCGCGCCTGCGGCCCGCTTTGGAAATGCTCCAGTCCGGCGCTGTGGACGCGGTGGCCATTTCGCGCCAACGCCTCGTGCAGCGCCCTGGCGAAGGCCCAGGTGCTGCCGCCCTCGCTGGCGACGAAGATCAGCATGTCGGCTTGCGCGAGCGGACTGTTGTTGCCGATGCGCGGCAGATCGCGCCGTGCCTGCCGCCACATCAGCAGTCCGGACAGCCAGAACAGGGGAATGCTTCCTGCCGTGAGGCCGAGCAGCAGCGCCCATGGCCACCAGGCGCCTTCTCCGCTATGCAGCATCCGCACCCAGTCATAGAACTGCTGCGCCGGGGTGGCGTCATGCCAGGCCAGCAGCCGGCCCGAGTAGCGGTCGATCCAGGCTTCGCCCCCGCGGCTGACGACCTTCCAGGTGTCCTCGGCGTCGCTGGCATCCGGAAAACTCAGCTTGCGCAGATCCGCCACGGCCAGATCCCGCAGAAACGGGATCTGCGAACCGGCCATGCCGGGCTGGCCAATGGGCAGGGAAGTGACGCCGGGTTCCGCATCGCTGTCGATAGCGACCATGCCCAGCGTGACGGCGCTCATGCAGAGAGCCGTCACGGAAATCAGCAGCAGCATCGCCAGCGCCATGCGGCCGGCGAGCACATGGACGCGTTGCAGCGAAGAGCCGCGTACCTGTGCCGGCAATTGTTTCCAGCCACCCAGGTGGCGCAGCAGCAACACCAGGCCGGATGCGCTGATCAGCAGCATGCACGCCGCGACGATGGCGGCGCCCCACCGTCCCGCATCGCCCAGCAGCAGGGAGCGATGCAGATTCTTGACCCAGCGCGGCAGGACGGACGGCTGATAGGATCCGAGAATGTCGCCGCTGGCCGGATCGATGCGGTCGGCGCGTGGCTGCTCGCCATCGAATGAATAGGCGACGAGGACACCCGACGGCAGGCGACGGATTTCCTCGACGCCACTGATCGTGCGCGAGACGCCTTCGAGCATGTCTGCGACGGTCAGGCTGTCGGCTGCCGCCGGGGCTTGCCAGGCCTGCTGCACGGGATCGATGGCCAGCAATGCGCCGGTCAGGCCCAGTACGAGGAGAATGCTTCCCGGGATCAGGCCCAGCCAGCGATGAAGACGCTTCCAGTCCATGAGGGAATATCCGGCTACTGGAACTCGTAGGAAAGCGACTGGATGTACTGCCTGCCTGCCTGCGCCCGGCCGGCATTTGCCGCAGTCAGCGGCAGCCGGATTTCCGCAGGGCTGTCGCGCAGGTTTTCGACGGCGGCATCGAGGCGGATCTCGTAGCCGGCATCGATCAGCGCATCGGCCAGATCGGCGGTGACCTTCAAGGTGCGGCCGGCGCCGACACTTGCGCCGCTCACGCCGGCCAGGCGCCGGCCGTCGGCCGCAGACAAGCGGTTCCAGTCGGCCAGGTGCTTGTAATACTTGGCCTTGCCGCCGGCGACCCACAGGGTTCTGGCATACGCACCCTTGGCATCGACCAGATACAGGGCAAGGTAGGCGCCGTCGCCGCCGTAGGCCTTCAACTGGGTCGTCACGGTGACGGTCCGGCCATGGGCCAGGGCGGGGAGGGCGAATGTGCCGGCGACTATCAGTCCGGCCAGCAGGGGTGTCTTGTTCATCGTGATGCTCCTCGGGAATTTACTCGGCCGGGCTGCGCGAAACGCTGCCGGGCGTGAATGCATTGGTCGGTGCCGTGGCGGGACGCTTGCTGGTACTGCCTTGCCGGACAGGATCGGGATCGCCTCGGCGATTCTGTCGTCTGTCAGGGCCGGAATCGCGCTGCTTGAGTTTGCGCACGGCCAGGGTTTCAGGATCGATCCTGGCCTTGAACGCGCGGCCCTGGGTATCCGTGCCGCGAAGCTCGAAACAACCGTCCTTGATTCTCAGGCGTTGCAACTGCCATCCGCGATCGGTCGCCATTCTTCGCACGGCTTCGCGCGACTGCCAGCGCGCGACGGGCGCGTCGCAGTCGTCGCCGGCCAGCGCGGGCAAGGCGCTCAGCCCCAGCGACAGAAGCAGCCAGGCGCGACCCGGGAGACGGTCATGTTTCATGACATGAAGCCTTTCCCCGAAAGCGGCCGGTACACGTCGTGGGCCGAATGGCAGTCCCGCGCCCGCTTCACGAAGCCGCCGTCCCGCGCCGCTTGCCGGGCTCGCCGAGCCAGGGCAGCATCAGGCGCAGGGTGTTGTCGCGCATGAAATAGTGGTGGAACAGCGCGGCGGCGGCATGCAGCCCGATCAGCCAGTAGCCGGCGACGCCGATCGACTCGTGGATCTTCTCGAGCGACTTGCCGAGCGCCTTGTCGGGCGGCAGCAGCGCCGGCAGTTCCAGCCCGAACAGCGGGACCGGCCTGCCCTTGGCGCTCAGCGCCAGCCAGCCGAGCAGGGGCATGACGACGAGGAAGGCATACAGCGTGACATGCATGGCGCCGGCCAGCCCTTGCTGCCAGGCCGGCGGCGCCGGCACGATGGCGGGCGCCGGATAGAGCTGGCGCAGGATCAGCCGCGCCAGCACCAGGCACGGTACGGTGAGGCCGAGCATGAAGTGCCAGATCTTCAGCGTTTCGCGCATCTCGCTGCCCTTCGGGTACATGCCATGCAGTTCGATCAGCGCATAGACGGCGGCGAGCAGCAGCAGGGTCGCCCAGTGCAGGCCGATCGACGGCAGGGAAAACCGCCTGGCGTTCGGGGAAGCATTCATTTCGTTCTCCTTGATGCGCCCGGGACAGGAGCCGCGACGGGCGGCCTGCCCCGGGCAGGTCGTCACTTGCCCTTGCGCACCCGCTCCACCGCGCCGGTGTCGGCGTTGACGTCGAGCTTCACGCGTCCGCCCTGGGCGTCGCTGGCCTTGACTTCGTAGCGGCCATGCGAGTAGTCGATCTCGCGCAAGTCGCGGTAGCCGGCGGCCTCCACGCGATCGTAGATGTCGCGGATGCTCAGCTGCGGCGTCGCGCCGCTGCGGCTGGCGGCCCGGCCCGGCGCGGTGGTCTGCGCCTGCGCCAGCAGGAGCGGCGTCTCGGCGGTGGCGCTGTCCCGGCCGATTTCGCGATTGAGCGCGACTTCCAGCCGCTCGTAAAATTGCGGCACCGGGTTCGCCTCGGCCGTCAGCGTGGCCAGCGTGAAGGCCTGCGCCGGCGCCGCCTGAAGCTGCGTGCTGCCCAGTACAATGGCCGAAAGGGCCGGAACTGCGATGAGGATGCGGCGTGCTTTCTTGTTCATGACGGGGACTCCTTGGTGGTGTGTGATCGGACACCCTGCCCGACCTGATCGCGACTGTACGGAGCCGCTGCTGAACCTGTCCTGAAGCGCGCGTTCATCCTTCGTTCAGCCTGTCCGGGGTATCAAGCCGCCATGAAGACGCCTTTCATCACTGCCGCCGGCAGGCTGCGGCTGCCGCTCCTGCTGCTGGCCGCCCTCGTCGCCAGCGGCGCCCTTCGCGCCGACGAGCACGATGCCAGCCTGGCGCGCCAGGCGCTGGAGCAGGGGCAGGTGCTGCCGCTGCGCAGCGTGCTCGACAAGGTGGAGAGCGAATACCGGGGCCGGGTGCTGAAGATCGAGTTCGAGAAGGAGGACGGCCGCTACATCTACGAGATCCGCCTGCTGCAGGAGGACGGCCGCGTCGCCAAGCTCAAGGTCGACGCCCTCGACGGCCGCGTGCTCGGCGTCAAGCGCAAGGAATCGGGAAGGGACGCGGATGCGCATCCTCGTCGTTGAGGACGAGCCGGTGCTTTGCGAACAGCTGGTGCAGGCCATCGGCGCCGCCGGCCACACCGTCGAGTTCGCCCGCGACGGCGTCCAGGGGCACTACCTGGGCGAGGTCGAGGATTTCGATGCCGTGGTGCTGGACCTCGGGCTGCCGAAGCTCGACGGCCTCACCGTGCTGCGCCGCTGGCGCGCCGCCGGTCGCAGGATGCCGGTGCTGATCCTCACCGCGCGTGGCGCCTGGCAGGAAAAGGTTGTCGGCATGGACGCCGGCGCCGATGACTACCTGACCAAGCCCTTCCACCTCGAAGAGCTGCTCGCCCGCCTGCGCGCCCTCCTGCGCCGCCTCACCGAGCATGCCAGCGCCCAATGGCAATGCGGGCCGATCTGGCTCGACACGCGCCAGGCGCGCGCGCTGGTCGACGGCCGGCCCCTGCTGCTGACCAGCCATGAATACAAGCTGCTGGCGCTGCTCATGCAGCGCAAGGGAGAGGTGCTGTCGCGCACCGAGCTCTCCGAGCATCTCTATGCCTACGACAGCGAGCGTGACTCCAACACCATCGAAGTCTTCGTCGCCCGTCTGCGCAAGAAGCTGCCGCCCGGCAGCATTGAAACCGTGCGCGGTCTCGGCTACCGGCTGGCGGACGCCGGCAGCCCCTCGTCATGAGCCGATCGGCGCTGGCCGGATCCTTGCGCCTGCGGCTGCTCGCCGGCACCCTGGTCTGGATCCTGTGCTCTCTCGCCCTGGCCGGCTGGGGCCTGCGCGTCCTCTTCCAGGACCACGTCAGCCGGCAGTTGCAGGCGCAACTGCTGATGCAGCTCGATTACCTGAGCGGAGCCATCGACTGGGGGCCGGACGGTCGCGTCGCCATCGCGCCGATGGCCGCCGACGCGCGCCTGGCGCAGCCGCTCTCGGGCCTGTACTGGCAGATCGACCGGCTGGGCGACAGGCCGCTGGCGGCCATCGCGCGTTCGCGCTCGTTGTGGGACCAGGCGCTGGAGCCGCCCGCCGCGGCCATCCGGACGGCAGACGCGACTTACCAGGCCGTGGCCTGGCGCGACGCCCAGGGCCGCGACTTGCTGGCCGTGCTGCGCACCCTGCAACTGCCCGAGGATGACGCCCCACTCCTGCGCCTCATCGTGGCGGGCGACAAGACGCTGATTGCCGAGCCGGTGGGGCGCTTCACCCGGCTGCTGCTGATCGCGCTGGTCATGCTGGCGCTCGGTCTGGCCGCCGCCGCCGCCATTCAGTTGCAACTGGCCTTGCGTCCGCTGCAGCGGCTGCGCCAGGGCCTGGCGGCCGTGCGCGCCGGCCAGGCTGCCCGGCTCGAGGGAGAATTCCCGCGGGAATTGCAGCCGCTGGTCGAGGAATTCAATCATGTGCTGGCGCAAAACGTCGGCATGGTCGAGCAGGCGCGCGCGCAGACCGGCAATCTCGCGCATGCCATCTACACGCCCCTGTCGATTCTCGCCAATGCCGCCGCCCGCGACGGCGGTCCGCTGGCAACGCTGGTCGAGGAGCAGGCCGGCCGCATCCGCCGGCAAGTGGAGTACCAGCTCGCCCGCAGCCGCGCCACGGCCGTGCGGGCGACCGGGCTCAGCACGCCGGCACGCGAATCCGCCGAAGCCCTGTTGCGCACCATGCGGCGCCTGCATGAAGCGCGCCGGCTCGATTTCCAGCTCGCGCCGGAAGCGGAGGACGCCGCCTTTCGCGGCGAGGCGGAGGATCTCTACGAAATGCTCGGCAATCTGCTCGACAACGCCGGCAAGTCGGCGCGCTCGCGTGTCGTCGTTGACGTCAGGCGGCAAGACGGCCAGCTCCTGCTGAGCGTGGATGACGACGGCCCTGGCATCCCGCCGGCGGAGCGCGAGCGCATCTTCGAGCGGGGCGTGCAGCTCGACGAAAGGCGTCCCGGCGCAGGTCTCGGACTGGACATCGCGCGAACCATGGCTGAAAGCTATGGCGGCAGAGTGCAAGTGCTCACTTCTACTCTTGGCGGTGCCCGCCTGCAGCTTCACCTGCCTCTGGCGGGGTAGGCCGAAGAGCCGTTCTCACTTGCCTGGCCGCGGCTCCCTAAAGCTGCGGCCGGATGCGTCCGTTATTTCCCATGTAGCCGGGCGAATTGCCATGACGATCAAGAAAATAACTGCTGACCGCCTCAGGCCGGGCATGTTCATCCACAGTCTCAACTGCGACTGGATCGACCATCCCTTCCTGACCAACCGTTTCAAGATCGAAACGGGCCGGGATATTCAGAAGATTCGCGAGGCCGGCATACGCGATCTCTATATCGACACGAGCCGCGGTCTCGACGATCCCGATGCGCCGAGCGCAGCAGACGTGTCTCAGGCGCTCGATGCGGAAATGCTGCAAGCTGTCGCCACGCCGGCTGTCATGCCGAGCGTTCCCATGGAAGAGGAACTGGCGCGCGCGCAAAAGATCCATGCCGAAGCCAACTTCATCATGCACGGCATCATGCAGGACGCGCGCCTCGGCCGCCAGGTCCAGGTCGAGCGGCTCGACCCGGTCGTGGACAAGATGGCCGGCTCCATCCTGCGCAACAGCGGCGCCCTGCTCTCGCTCACCCGCATCAAGGACAAGGACGAATACACCTTCCAGCATTCGGTCAGCGCCGCCGCCCTGCTCATCGCCTTCTGCCGCGGGCTCGACTTCGACGAGGAAACGACGCGCCAGGCCGGCATCGGCGGTCTCCTGCACGACATCGGCAAGGTTCGCATGCCCGGCAGCATCCTCAACAAGCCGGGCAAGCTGAGCGAGGACGAATTCGCCGTCATGCGCGGCCATGTCACGGCCAGCCTGGAAATCCTCGAGGCCATGCCGGGCCTGCCGCCGTCAGCGCTCGAAATTGCCGGCCAGCATCATGAGCGCTTCGACGGCAGCGGCTACCCGAACCGCCTGCAAGGCGACCAGATCTCCCGCATGGGGCAGATGGCGGCGATCATCGATGTATACGATGCCATCACCTCGGACCGGGTTTATCACAAGGGCCTGACACCGACCGAAGCCCTGCGCAAGCTGTTCGAATGGAGCAAATACCACTTCAACCCCGAGCTGGTGCACGCTTTCGCCAAGGTGATCGGCATCTATCCGGTCGGCGCCCTGGTACGGCTGGAAAGCGAGCGGCTGGCGGTGGTGGTCGAGCATCGCGAGGCCAACCTGCTGCGCCCGCTGGTGCGGGTGATGTTCGACGGCAAGCGCAACTACTACCTGCAGCCCGAGGATCTCGACCTGTCCCGCTCCCAGGGCTATGGCGGCGGCGACCGCATCGTCAGCTGCGAGTCGCCGGAGGCCTGGCAGATCGACCCGATGCGCTTTCTCTGATTCGCGTCGGGCGGACTGCAGCCGGCTCTCGTTCGGGGCTCATGCCGGATGATAAAATCATCTCCATGAGCGATCCTGGCAAAAAACCATCGAGTCGTGCGACCCTCGTCGCGAGTGTGGCGGCCCTGCTCGCCGCCCTCGCCGGCGGCGCCTATTATTTGTTCCAGGACGCGCAGCCCCCTGCCGCCGAGGAAAAGCCGGCCGATCCCTCCCATTCCCTGGCGCCCGACAAGACGGCAGACATGGCCGCCAGCCTCGCCGCGCGACTGGCGGCAAATCCCGGCGATGCCGAGGGCTGGGCCATGCTGGCGCGCACCTATGGCGCGCTTGGCCGCTTCGGCGAGGCCGCCGACGCCTACGCCAGACTGGCCGCGCTGCTGCCGGATGACGCCCAGGTGCTGGCCGACCGGGCCGACGTGCTGGCCATGGCCCGGCGCAGCTTCGAGGGCGAGCCGGAGAAGCTCGTCGCCCGGGCGCTTGTCCTCGACCCTGACAACGCCAAGGCGCTGGCCATCGCCGGCAACATCGCCTTCGAGCGCCAGGATTACGCCGGCGCCTCGGAAAAATGGCAGCGCCTGCTGGCGGTCGCGCCGGAGTCGTCCATGGCCAGGGCCCTGGCCGATCGCATCGCCGAGGCCGGTGCCAAGGGCAAGGGGGCGCCGCCGCCCGCGCCCCAGCCGCCGGCCGCCGCCGCGGCGCGAAGCGTGGTCAGCGGCCGCGTCGAGCTCGACCCGGCCGTCAAGGACCGCGTCGCGCCCGGCGAAACGGTTTTCATCTTCGTTCGCGCCGCCGAGGGCCCGCACGCCCCGCTGGCCGCTCGTCGCGCCCGGGTGCGCGACCTGCCGCTCGACTTCGCCTTCACCGATGCCGACAGCCTGTCGCCCGAGCGCAAGCTGTCTGCCGTGCCTGCCTTCGTCGTCGTCGCGCGCATCTCCCGCAGCGGCGACACCGCCGCAGGATCCGACGACATCGAAGCCGTCTCGCCGCCGCTGGCGCCGGGCGAAGAAAGCGTGCGGCTGCGCCTCGGCCGGCGCTGATCCGGCCCTGCCGCCGGCCGCCGCCCCGCGCGCGGCGCCGGATTCCCCCTGCCCCTGCGGCCGCTCTGCTCCTATAATGGCTCGGCGGAAGCTGACAGCAAAAGGGGAGGAATCCATGGGCAAGACATACGAAGCGTTCCTGCGCCGCTCGATCGAGGACCGCGAGGGCTTCTGGCGCGAGCAGGCCGCCCTGGTCGACTGGCACAAGCCCTTCGGCCAGGTGCTCGACTATTCGCGGCCGCCCTTCGCCAAATGGTTCGTCGGCGGCGAGCTCAACCTCTGCCACAACGCCGTCGACCGACACCTCGGGGAGCGCGCCGACCAGCCGGCGCTGATCTACATCTCCACCGAGACCGGCGAGGAGAGGACCTGGACCTACGCCGAGCTTCACGCCGAGGTGCAGCGCATGGCGGCGGTGCTGCAAAGCCTCGGCGTCGGCAAGGGCGACCGGGTGCTGATCTACATGCCGATGATCGCCGAGGCGCTCTTCGCCATGCTCGCCACGGTGCGCCTCGGCGCCATCCATTCGGTCGTCTTCGGCGGCTTCGCCTCCAGCTCGCTCGCCACGCGCATCGACGACGCCCGGCCGAAGGTGATGGTCACCGCCGACGCCGGCATGCGCGCCGGCAAGGCCGTGCCCTACAAGCACCTGGTCGACGAGGCGCTGCGCCTGGCGCAGTCGCCGCCGCAGAAGGTGCTGATCGTCAACCGCGGCCTCGACAAGGAGATGCCGCGCAGCGAGGGCCGCGACCTCGACTACGCCGCGCTGCGCGCGCAGCACCTGGACGCCCGCGTGCCCTGCGTCTTCGTCGAGTCCTCGCACCCTTCCTACATCCTGTACACCTCCGGCACCACCGGCAAGCCGAAGGGCGTGCAGCGCGACACCGGCGGCCACGCCGTGGCGCTCGCCGCCTCGATGCGCCACGTCTACCAGGCCAACCCGGGCGAGACCTACTTCGCCACCTCCGACATCGGCTGGGTGGTCGGCCACTCCTACATCGTCTATGGCCCGCTCATCAACGGCATGGCGACCATCGTCTATGAGGGCACGCCGATCCGGCCCGATCCCGGCATCTGGTGGAAGATCGTGCAGGACCACAAGGTGACGGTGATGTTCTCGGCGCCGACCGCCATCCGCGTGCTGAAGAAGCAGGATCCGGCCTATCTCCGGAAATACGATCTCTCCAGCCTGCGCCACCTCTTCCTCGCCGGCGAGCCGCTCGACGAGCCGACCGCGCGCTGGATCGCCGGCGCGCTGGACAAGCCGGTCTATGACCATTACTGGCAGACCGAGACCGGCTGGTCCCTGCTCACCGGCGTGCCGGGCATCGAGCAGCACCCGACCAAGTTCGGCAGCCCCTCCTTCCCCGCCTACGGCTACGACGTGCGCCTGCTGCACGAGGGCACGGGCGAGGAAGTCGGCGTCGACGAGAAGGGCGTCGTTGCCGTCGTGCCGCCGCTGCCGCCCGGCTGCATGAGCACCGTGTGGGGCCAGGACGAGCGCTTCGTCCAGACCTATTTCACCTCCTTCCCCGGCAAGCAGATCTACACCACTTTCGACTGGGGCATCCGCGACCAGGACGGCTACTACTTCATCCTCGGCCGCACCGACGACGTCATCAACGTCGCCGGCCACCGCCTCGGCACGCGCGAAATCGAGGAAGCCATCAGCAGCCATGCCGCCATCGCCGAGGCGGCGGTGGTGGGGGTCGCCGACTCGCTCAAGGGCCAGATGCCGACCGCCTTCGCCGTGGTCAAGGACCCGTCGCGCATCGCCAGCGCGGAGCAGCGCGCGGCGCTGGAAAAGGAAGTGATGGGAACGGTGGACAGCCTGCTCGGCCCCATTGCCCGGCCGAAGAACGTGCATTTCATCAACCAGCTGCCGAAGACGCGCTCGGGCAAGGTGCTGCGCCGCGCCATCCAGGCCATCGCCGAGGGACGCGATCCGGGCGACCTGACCACGCTCGACGATCCGGTTGGCATCCAGATGGTGAAGGAAGCCGTCGAAGGCAAGTGAGTCGAGTCCTCGCGTCCCCGCCTGGCTGATGGCTGCTTCCGGCCCTTCGGCGGGAAGGGGTTTCACATCAAGGCCTTAGCCTTGACGCGCATCAATCCGCGGCGAACGGCAGACGATTAGAATGCTGGCTTTCCAACGTTTTCGCCCGACCCCATGCTGAGCGGCAAGCCCTTCGAACTGGTCTGTCCCGCCGGCGCCCTGCCGGCGCTCAAGGCCGCCGTCGACAACGGCGCCGACTGCGTCTACACCGGCTTCAAGGACAACACCAACGCGCGCAACTTCGTCGGTCTGAATTTCGACGACGCCCAGATGCGCGAGGGCATCCGCTACGCCCACGCCCGCCGCGCCAAGGTGCTGCTGGCGCTCAACACCTATCCGCAGGTCGACACCTGGAGCCGCTGGACCGCCGCCGTCGACAAGGCCGCCGACTTCGGCATCGATGCCGTCATCCTCGCCGACCCCGGCCTGATGGAATACGCCCGCGCCAAGCACCCGCAGCTGCGGCTGCACCTCTCCGTGCAAGGCTCGGCCACCAGCTACGAGGCCATCAATTTCTACCGCGAGCAGTTCGGCATCCAGCGCGCCGTGCTGCCGCGCGTGCTGGCGCTGGCCCAGGTCGAGCAGGTCGTGAACAACACCCAGGCGGAGATCGAGGTGTTCGGCTTCGGCGGCCTCTGCGTCATGGTCGAGGGGCGCTGCGCCCTCTCCGCCTACGTCACCGGCGAGTCGCCTAACACCGCCGGCGTCTGCTCGCCGGGCAAGGCGGTGCGCTGGGAGCAGACCGGGCAGGGCATGGAGGCGCGCCTCAACGGCATGCTGATCGACCGCTTCGCCGAGGGCGAGAAGGCCGGCTACCCGACCCTGTGCAAGGGCCGCTTCGAGGCCAACGACGAGACCTATTACGCCCTCGAGGAGCCGACCAGCCTCAACTCCATGGAGCTGCTGCCCCGCCTGATCGAGATCGGCGTCAAGGCGATCAAGATCGAGGGCCGCCAGCGCAGCCCGGCCTATGTCGCCCAGGTGACCCGGGTGTGGCGCGCCGCCATCGACGCCGCGCTGCGCGAGAAGCGCGAATTCACCGTGCGCGACTCCTGGATGGCCGAGCTGAACAAGGTCTCCGAGGGCAATATGCACACCCTCGGCGCCTACTACCGGCCCTGGAAATAGCCGTTCCGGGTTTCGCCATCGGCCCTCCCGCCCGGCGCCGGCACGAAACCCGAAACCCGAAACCCGAAACCCGAAACCCGAAACGCCTCGTGAAACTCGCCCTCGGCCCTCCGCTCTACTACTGGCCGCGCCAGCAGATGCTCGACTTCTACGAGACCATCGCCGAGGCGCCGGTGGACGTCGTCTATCTCGGCGAGACGGTCTGCTCGCGCCGCCACGAGCTGCGCCTGCCCGACTGGATCGACATCGCCGGCCTGCTCGCCGCCGCCGGCAAGCAGGCCGTGCTCGCCACGCAGACCCTGATCGAGTCCGAATCCGATCTCAAGACCCTGCGCAAGCTGGCCGAGGAAAAAGCCTTCCTCGCCGAGGCCAACGACATGGGCGCGGTGCGCCTGCTGGCCGAGAGCCGGCGGCCCTTCGTCGCCGGCCCCTTCCTCAATGTCTACAACGGCGCCACCCTGGCCATGCTGGCGCGGCTCGGCGCCAGCCGCTGGGTGATGCCGGTCGAGATGTCGCGCGAAGCCCTCGCCGGCCTTCAGGCCAGCCGTCCCGCCGGACTGGAGACCGAGGTGTTCGCCTACGGCCGCCTGCCGCTGGCCTTCTCGGCGCGCTGCTTCACCGCCCGCCACTACAACCTGCAGAAGGACGACTGCCAGTTCAAGTGCATGGAGTACCCGGACGGCCTGCTCATCCGCACGCGCGAGAAGGAGGGCTTCCTCACCCTCAACGGCATCCAGACACAATCGGCCAGGGTGTACAACCTGATCGGCGAGATCGGCGAGCTGCGCGCCAGCGGCGTCGACATCCTGCGCCTCAGCCCGCAGTCGCAGCATACGCCCGAGCTGATCGACATCTTCCGCGCCCGCCTTGCCGGCGAGATGGCAACGGAGGAGGCGCGCTCGCGGCTCGACGTTATCGGCATCGCCGAATCCTGCAACGGCTTCTGGCACGGCAAGCCCGGCCTCGACCAGATCGCCGCCTGACTGCCGGCGACACCTGCACGGGAGCCCCGTCCCGCGCCGGAGAGGTTCTCGAAGCAGCTCCCTGAGAGACTGCCGTCAGCCGGACATGCGTTCGCCATGCCCTCAAATGGACTCGGGCAATGCCAGAAAAAGGCCTCGAGGATTTGCCTTGTCAAGAATGTTGCAAAAAAACGACAAGATTGTGTGAATTGATGCCAGTCAATGCCCACAATCTGCCGTCAGCTCCCAATGGCGACTAGGATTCGATCCTACAAGAACAAAAATGCATGTCGTGGCGTCGTTCCGCCTGCCTTGAGGCCTGAACGATTGCGGCGAGATATCCGGCCGCGCCTGGCGTCCGGGCAAGAGGAGGGGAATGACCGCGATACTGACAACGGACGCGATAGCTCCTGCCGAGCGCATCGACTGGTGGCGTGGCAGGGTGTCGGATCTCTTCGGCGCCGATTACCGCATCGAGCCTTCGTATGCCGTGCCTTTCTCGATCGGCGTCGAAATGTCCTGCGCCGAGCCGCTGACCGTCGTCCGGGTCAGGGGCAGCGCCCATTGCTCCAAGGGCCTGAGCGATCCGGGCAGCGAAGCCAGGCTGCTGATCCACCTGCAGTTGTCGGGCCACCTCCAGCTGCGTGCCGAAGGGCGGGAAATCCAGCTCGCCCCCGGCCATCTGGCGCTCTTCCCGGCGCGCGAATCGACCGACCTGGATTTCCCCGAAGCCTACGAACACATCACCGCCGTGCTGCCGGTCAGCCTGGTGGAGAACATGGCGCCGGCCTGGCCGCGCCATGCCGTGCAGGCCATCCCGGCGCGCTCCGGGACGACGGCGGTGCTGGCCGATCACCTGCATTCGCTGTCGCGCCATCCCGAAGCCCTGGCTTCCGCTGCCTCCGCTTCTCTGGTGCGCATGACGGTCGGGCTGATCGGCGCCTTCCTGAGCGAACTCGAAGACAGCGCGCCGAAGCATTCCGGCGGCCTGAGGGCCTACCACATCGGCCGGATCAAGCAGTACGCCCTCGCGCACCTGGCCAATCCGACCTTGGAAATCAACGATATATCAAACGGAGTCGGACTCTCGCCGCGCTACATCCATCGCCTCTTCCAGGGTGAGCCCCTGCCGATCATGCAGTGGGTGCAGAAGGAGAGACTGATCCGCTGTTATCGCGCGCTGGCCGACAAGAGCAATGCCGGCAAGTCGATCTGCGAGATCGCCTTCAGCCTGGGCTTCAGCGATCAGGCCAATTTCACGCGCAGCTTCCGCAAGCTGTTCGACATGTCGCCCAAGGAGGCGCGAACAACCGGCACCGAGGCCAGGTTCCGTGAAATAGTGCACTTAAAGACAAAAAATTAATGCGCGAATAAGCAATACAAGAGACCGTGGCGCTAGTACGCTTCGCTGACGTGGTACCAAAACAACAATAGGCGCGGCTGTCCGCTGCGCCGGAATGAAGAAGACTGGCTGCCGAGTTTCATCCTGATCGCCCTTGCCGGGCCATTCCGGCGCAGGCGCTTGCATCGAGCATCGGCTTTATGGAGGGTTACCCTGTGAAATCACAAGCACGAAGCATTGCCGTCAACCTGGCGCGAGCCTGCCTGTCCGCGGCTGCCACGCTGCTGCTTGCCTTTGCCGCCGGACCGGTCGCCGCGCAGAGCGGCGCCACCTACATCGGCGAGAAGGCCTGCATCAACTGCCATGGCCAGGAAAACCGGCATTTCGGCGAGACGCTGCATGCCAAGATTTTCAGGATGAACCCGAAAAACGAGGCCGAGCGCCAGGTCTGCGAGGCCTGCCACGGCCCCGGCTCACTGCATGCCAAGAACACCGCCGACAAGAACCTGATCATCGGTTTCACCAAGCGCTGGAACACGCCGGTCGAGACGCAGAACGGCCAGTGCCTGAACTGCCATTCCGGCGGCAACCGCCTGCACTGGCCGGGCTCGGTGCATAGCACCAACAAGCTCGGCTGCGCCGACTGCCACAACCCGATGGAGAAAATATCCGCCACCAGCCTCGAGGCGCGCCAGAGCATTTCGGAAACCTGCTACCAGTGCCATCAGCAGCAGCGCGCCGAGTTCAGGAAGCGCTCGCACATGCCGGTGCCCGAGGGCAAGATGAGCTGTGTCGACTGCCACAACCCGCACGGCACGCCGACCAAGCCGCTGCTCAAGGCCGACAGCGTGAACGAGGTCTGTTACACCTGCCACGCCGAGCGCCGCGGCCCCTTCGTCTGGGAGCATGCGCCGGTGCGCGAGAACTGCCTCAACTGCCACACCCCGCACGGCTCCAACCATGACAAGCTGCTGGTCTCCGCCCGGCCCCTGCTCTGCCAGCAGTGCCACGATCCGCGCGGCTTCCATCCGGCGACCTTCTACAACGCCAGCGGAACCGCCCAGGCCGCGCTCGCCGGCGGCGCCGCCGGACCGCGCGTGATCGGCCGCTCCTGCCAGAACTGCCACTCGCAGATCCATGGCAGCAACCATCCGGCCGGCACGCGCTTCCAGCGCTGACGAGCGACGAAAGGAAACGCCATGGACAAGCAAGGGAGATTCGACATGATCCAGCATCCCCGCCTCAAGCTCACCGCCCTGTGCGTCGCCGCCGCCGTCGCCCAGCTTGCCGCGACGGCCGCCCGGGCCGACTCCGGCATCGGCGTCGATACGACGATCGGCAACGCGCTCAATCCGCGCACCTTCAGCAGCGTCGGCTACAACGACCCCGAGGGTCTCGGCGAGACGGCCAACTCGCGCACCCCCACCGGGCTGCTCAACCAGGAGCCGCGCGTGGTGCACGACCCGCGCAAGACCGACGGCGGCTGGAGCTACAACGGCTACGCCGAGTTCGGCCTGATCGGCAGCAGGGGCGACAAGGGCAATGCCAAGTACAAGGAGTACAAGGACCTCGGCAACGGCGGCCTGGTCAACAACTTCGGCCTCGCCATGGACAAGGCCGACAGCGCCTGGTTCTTCGACATCAAGGGCGGCGGCGTCGGCCGCGACGACCAGTACTACGGTCTCTCCCTCGGCCGCTACAACGACTGGTCGCTGAAGGGCTTCTACAGCGAGACGCCCCACGTCTTCACCAGCACCTACCGCAACCTGTGGAACGGCGTCGGCTCGAGCAACCTGACGCTGAGGGGAGGGCTGACGCCTGGCGGCGCCGTCAGCGCCGCCGCCACTTCCGCGAGCATCCGGAACGTCGTGACCAACACGCCCTACTCCGACCTGGAGATCATCCGCAAGAAGGGCGGGCTGCGCTTCGACATGAACTTCGCCGGCAACTGGAAGGCCTTCGCCAGCTACACCAAGGAGAAGCGCGAGGGCGCGCGGCCCTTCGGCATGGTCGGCGGCGGCGGCGGCGGCACCGGCCCGGTGGAGATCCCCGAGTCGATCAACATGGACTCCCATGACTTCTTCGCCGGCCTGCAGTGGGCGGACCGCCTGAACGCGCTCAACCTGAGCCTGAAGGCCTCGTTCTTCCGCAACAAGATCGACGAGTTGACCGTGCAGACCCCGCTCTTCGTGGCGGCGGCCAACGGCATCGCCGCGGGAGGCTTCCCGACCGCCCGCTACGACATGCACCCGGACAACGACTACTACAATCTGAAGGGCGAGTACTCGCGCCTCTTCCCCGAGTTCTGGAACGGGCGCTTCACCGCCGTGGTGTCCGCGGCGCGCCTGAGCCAGAACGACACGATGATCCCGATGACGATGAATCCGGCTGCAACGGCCGGCATCGCCGGCGGGCAGTGGAACACGCTGGCCTCGCTGAGCGACAGCTCGCCCAATCCGAAGATCACGACGCGGCTGATCGATCTCGGCCTGAGCCTCAATCCGGTCAATGATCTCGACGTCAAGGGAAAATTCCGCCACTACAAGACCGACAACTCGACCGAATACTGGTCCTGCAACCCGCTCACCGGGCAGTTCGGCCGCATGATCAACGATGGCGGCGGTGCCTCTTTCGCCGACTTCAGGCAGGCCAACGGCCTGGCTTTGACGCCGGGGCAGCGGGCCGCGCTGAATGCCTTCCTGGCCGGCAACGGCTGCAATGCCGCGGCCCTGCGCAACTACGCCGCGGCCAATGGCCTGATACCGGCGGCCGCCAACATCCCCATCCGCAATACGCCGTTCGAGTACACGCAGCAGAACATCTCGCTGGCGGCGGATTACCGGCTCAACCGCAACAACAGCCTGAACGCCTCCTTCGAACGCGAGGATTTCGACCGCGAGCACCGCGAGCGCAAGGAGACGCGCGAGGACAAGTACAAGATCGGCTACGTCAACCGCAGCCTCGAGGGCGGCACGCTGCGCCTGTCCTTCGAGCATGACCGCAAGCGCGGCAGCACCTACCGCTCCGATCCCTACGACGAGTTCCTCGCCGCTTCGCTCGGCCCCCTGCCCACCGTCGCCGGCGTCGACGTGTCGACCTACCTCCATGCGCTGGCGCAGTTCCGCAAGTACGACCTGGCCGACCGGAACCAGAACATCCTGAACGCGCGCTTCAACTACGCGCTGGCGGACAATCTGGACGGCATGGTCATGCTGCAGCTGAAGGACATCGACTATCCGGCGGACTGGGGCCGCAAGGACAAGTCGCGGCAGAATTCCCTGAACTTCGACCTGAACTGGAGGCAGTCCGAGAAGACGAACGTGATGGGCTTCTATTCCTACCAGGACGGCCGCCTGTCGCAAGCCTCGATCCAGAGCCTCAACGCAGGCGCCGGTCTTTGCGTCCTGCCCGCCGGCATCCTGACCGAAGCCCAGTCTCATGCCTACATGATGCAATGCGCCTCGGCGGGCAGCCCGACCTTCCCGCTCAACCGTGCCTTCTACAACACCAGCAAGGACAGGAGCGATGTCCTCGGCCTCGGCCTGAGCCACGATTTCGGCAAGGCCAAGCTGGACGTGAACTACACCTACGCCAAGAGCCGCACCAAGATCAACTACAAGTACGATGCGATTGGCCTGGCAGTTCCTCCTGCACAGGTGGCGCTGGCCGGGAACGGCTTTCCGAGCCTGACCCTGACCCAGCATGTGGTCGAGACCAACCTGCTCGTGCCCTTCGACAAGATGACGTCCTTCCGTCTGCTCTACCGCTACGAGTCCGGAAAGATCCGCGACTGGCATTACGCCGGCGTCGACGTCAATCCCGTGCCGGGCGTGCAGCAGGTATATCTCGACGCCGGTCCGCAGGACTACCGCGTCCATCTGCTCGGCGCCATGGTCAAGTTCGATTTCTGAAGCCTGAAATCTGAACCACTGACGCGGTGGGCGGTCGAACGGCCGCCCACCGCTGATTTTTGGAGGTCTCTCATTTGAAACTCCTCAGCTGGAAAACAGCCACAGCAGTGCTGGCTCTGTCGCTGGGCGCCGGTCTGCCATCGGCCTGGGCCGACGCCCAGCAGCTTGCCACCACGGTCTGCGTCGCCTGCCACGGCGAAGGCGGCCACAGCGTGGTGCCCACCTTCCCCAACCTGGCCGGCCAGCAGCAGGACTATCTGGCCAAGCAGCTGAAGGACTTCATCGACGGCAAGCGCAAGAACGAGGTGATGGCGCCGACCATCGCCGAGTTGAAGTCAGGCGACGTGCCGGGGCTGGCCGCCTATTACGCCGGGCAGAAGCCGGCGCCGGGCAAGGTCGAGGACGCCAAGTTGGCCGAAGCCGGCAAGAAGCTCTACGAGGACGGCAACACGACGAGCGGAGTGCCGGCCTGCGTCGGCTGCCACCAGCCGAACGGGGTGGGCAACACCCGCTACCCGCGCCTGGCCGGTCAGCATCAGGCCTACACCATCCAGCAGATCGGCGATTTCAAGAGCGGCACGCGGGCCAACGACAAGGGCCGCGTGATGCGCGCGGTGGCGGAGCGGATCACGGAAGATGAAATGAAGGCGGTCGCCGAGTATCTGGCGGGCCTCTGACGGGACACGACGATGAGACATGGAATGAACAGGGCAGCTTGGGTGTTTTTCGCGGCGCTCGCCTGCGCCGGCATGGCGATGGCGGCCGAGCAGCAGCCGCGAGAGCAGGGAATCGAATCCTCGGATTATGTCTGGAACGAGATGTATGCCGACAAACTGCAGGCGCTGCAGGCCAAGGGCGACCCCCTGCGCGGCGAGATCGCCTTCGAGATCTGCCAGGGCTGCCACCGCAAGTCGGCGCTCGGCCGCGCCGATGGCAGCTATCCGCGCCTTGCCGGCCAGCACGCCACGGTGCTGATCAAGCAGATGACCGATGTCCGCGCCGGGCGGCGCGACAACCCGCGCATGTTCCCCTTCGCCAGCCAGCACGCCATCAGCCCGCAGGACATCGCCGACATCGCCGCCTATCTGCAGGGTCTGCCGGTGCCGGACGACAACGGCAAGGGGCCGGGCACCGACCTGGCGCAGGGCGGCAAGCTGTACAACCGCGATTGCTCCTCCTGCCACGGCGACAAGGGCGAGGGCAATGGCGCCAAGTTCTATCCGCGCGTCTCCGGCCAGCACTTCAAGTATCTCGAGCGCGAGGCGCAAGAGATCCGCAATGGCAACCGGCGCAATGCCGATCCGCGCATGATGCGTGTCATCAAGAACTACAGCGACGCCGACCTGCAGGCCGTCACCGACTACATGTCGCGCCTGCCGGTGTCGACCAAATAGGCTTCCCGGATGCAGCGGGGCGCGTGCAAGCGTTCCGTCGCACTGCTGCGGCGAGGGGCTCCCCCGTACTTGCAGAGGACGGTTTTCCGGCGAGATTCCTGCCGCCGCGCCCGTGTCATGAGCATTGCCTGAATCAGTTGCGAGAAGCCTCTAGACGATGATGCGCTCGCTCTTCGCCGACCTGACGCCTGCCGGCATCGGCGCCCGCATCCCGCAATTCATCCTGCCGACGGCCGTCGCCGCCCTGCAGTCGCGCCTGCCGCAGCTGCCACCGGCGCTGGTCCTGACCGGTGCGCTCAATCTCGCCCTCGGCCGCATCCTGCCGCGCGAGCCCCTCGCCGCGCTCATCGGCAAGCGGGTGCGCCTGCGCGTGACCGACGCCGGCCTGACCCTCGATTTCACCCTGGCCGAAAAGGGCTTCCGCCCGGCGGTCACCCGCTCCGCGCCCGACCTGACGATCTCGGCGCGGACGCGCGACTTCATCGCCCTCGCCCTGCGCGAGGAGGATCCGGACACCCTGTTCTTCAGCCGCCGCCTGCTGATGGAGGGCGACACCGACCTCGGCCTGCTGGTGAAGAACACCCTCGATGCCATCGACTGGCCGAAGGCCGATCCGGCCGCCCTCCATCCCCTGCGCCTGCTCTCCGCCCTGCGCCTGCGCCTGGGTCCCTCGAACAGGTAGAATCACGCCTTCGTTCATCGACGAGCCCGCTGTCAGGCGGGCCGGGCACCATGCTTGAAGCCAGCAACCTGGAGTGCGTGCGCGGCGAGAAGAGCCTGTTCAGCGGCTTGTCCTTCAAGCTCGGGGAGGGAACCTGCCTGATGGTGCAGGGCGCCAACGGCAGCGGCAAGACCAGCCTGCTGCGCATGATCTGCGGCCTGTCGCCGCCGGCGCAGGGCGAGATCCGCTGGAACGGCGCGCCGATCCGCGAGCTGGCCGAGGACTACCGCGGCGAGCTGCTCTACTGCGGCCATGCCGGCGCGGTGAAGGAGGAGCTGACGGCGGTGGAAAACGCCCGGCTGTCGGCCACGCTGGCCGGCGCGGCGGTCGATGAGCAGGCGGCGTGCGCGGCGCTGCGCCGGCTCGGCCTGAAGGGCCGCGAGGACCTGCCGGCGCGGGTGCTCTCGGCCGGCCAGAAGCGGCGCGTCGCCCTCTCGCGTCTGCTGCTGGAGAAACGCCGGCTGTGGGTGCTCGACGAGCCGCTGACGGCGCTGGACCGGGATGCGGTGGCGCAGCTGTGCGGTCTCATCGACGCGCATCTGGCGGAGGGCGGCCTGGCGGTGCTGACCAGCCACCAGGACCTGCCGCTCGCCGGCCGCAGCGAGACGCTGAGGCTGGACTGATGGGCGAGGTGGGCCTGCTCGCGGTGTTTGCCGCCGTCATCCGGCGCGACCTGCTGCTGGCCATGCGGCGCAAGTCGGATGTGCTGACGACGCTGTTCTTCTTCGTCATCGTCGTCAGCCTGTTTCCGCTCGGCATCGGCCCGGAGATGGGCCTGCTGCGCAAGATCGCGCCGGGCGTGCTGTGGGTGGCGGCGCTGCTGGCGACCATGCTGTCGCTGCCGCGCCTGTTCGCCGCCGACCACGCCGACGGCACGCTGGAGCAGATGGCGCTCTCCGCCGTGCCGCTGGGCGTGCTGGTGGCCGGCAAGATCGTCGCCCACTGGCTGTTGTCGGGGCTGCCGCTGGCGCTCCTGGCGCCGGTGCTGGGCCTGCAGTTCGATCTGCCGGCCGACGCGCTTGGCGTGCTGGTGCTGGCGCTGCTCGCCGGCACGCCGGTGCTGTCGCTGGTCGGCGCCGTCGGCGCCGGCCTGACGCTGGGGGTGCGCGGTGGCGGCGTGCTGGTGTCGCTGCTGGTGCTGCCGCTGTATGTGCCGGTGTTGATCTTCGGCGCCGGCGCGGTGGAGTCGCATGCTGTCGGCCTCGGTGCCGGGGCGCATCTGTCGCTGCTGGCGGCCTTTCTGGCGCTGACGGCGTTCTTCGCGCCGTGGGCGACGACGGTGGCGCTGCGGATCGCCCTGGAGTGAAGGCGGCGCAGGGGGAATGGATCGGTTTTTTGTTGACCGCATTCAACGCGAAGGCCGCAAAGACGCAAAGAGGCAAAGAAAACCGCGAATCATCGCAAAATCCTTGCGTCTTTGCGCTCTCAGCGTTTGAGGCGATGGCTTTTTCTTTAACGGCGTGGGGGTTGCGGCAAAGGAGAATTGGCCCTCAGGGCGACATCGGCGTGTGCGAAACAGGAGAGGCCGTCGTCGGGCTGAAGCCCGACCTACAGGGCGCCTGCGCTTACGCCAGGTATTGGCGGACGGGAACGGATGTTTTGAATATCGGCCTCATGCCTGCAACGGTATGCGTTCGGCGAGATGGTTTGTGTAGGCCTTCAGGCCGACGTGGGCGTTTGCCAAACAGCAAGCGTGGGCTGAAAGGAAGGGCCGTCGTCGGGCTGAAGCCCGACCTACAGGGGGTCTGTGCTTGCGCCAGGTGTTTGCGAACGAAAACGGTTTATGTAGGTCCGCCTTCAGGCCGACGTGGGCGTTTGCCAAACAGCAAGCATGAGCTGAAAGGAAATGCCGTCGTCGGGCTGAAGCCCGACCTGCAGGGCGCCTGCGCTTGCGTCAGGTGTCTGCGGACGGGAACGTGCGCAGGCCGCCAGCGGCCATGAATGGAAGATTTGCATGAGCAATCGCATCATCAACTGGTTCAGGTTCTCCTCGCCGCAGACCTTCTATCCGCTGGCGGGAAAGATGATCCCCTGGTTCTGGGCGCTGGCGGCGCTGTTCGGCATCGCCGGCCTCTACATCTCTTTCTTCGTCGCGCCGACCGACGCGCAGCAGGGCGAGGGCTACCGCATCATCTTCGTCCACGTGCCGGCCTCCTGGATGTCGATGTTCATCTACCTGGTGATGGCCTTCTGGGCGGCGCTCGGCCTCGGCTTCAACACGCGCCTGTCCGGCATGATGGCCTCGGCGCTGGCGCCGACCGGCGCGCTGATGGCCTTCCTCTCGCTGTGGACCGGCGCGCTCTGGGGCAAGCCGATGTGGGGCACCTGGTGGGTGTGGGATGCGCGGCTGACCTCGGAGCTGATCCTGTTCTTCCTCTACCTCGGCTTCATCGCGCTGCAGTCGGCCATCGACGACGCGCGCCGCGCCGACAAGGCCGGCGCCGTGCTGGCGCTGGTCGGCGTGGTGAACATCCCGATCATCTACTTCTCGGTGAAGTGGTGGAACACCCTGCACCAGGGGGCGTCGGTCAGCCTGACGCGCTCGCCCTCGATGGCGCAGACCATGCTGTGGGGCATGCTGCTGATGGCGCTGGCGTTCTGGATGTACGCCATAGCCGTGGCGCTGATCCGCCTGCGCGCCATCATCCTCGAGCGCGAGCGCCATGCCGGCTGGGTCGAGGCCCTGAATGAGGTAAAATCATGAACTGGGGCAGCGCCGCCGAATTCTTCGCCATGGGCGGCCATGGCTTCTACGTCTGGGGCTCCTTCGGCGCCTGCGCCCTGCTGATGCTGATTGAACCTATTCTCGCCGGCAGGCGTCGAAACAGGGCCCTCAGCGAACTGAAGCGGGAAGTCGCCGCGCGCAAGGAACCATGAAACCGAGACACAAACGTTTCGCCCTCGTCGGCGGCGGCCTCGCCGTGCTGGGCATTGCCGCCGCACTGGTGCTGAACGCCTTCCAGAGCAACCTGGTGTTCTTCTTCACGCCGACGCAGATCGCCGCCGGCGAGGCGCCCAAGGGCAAGGCCTTCCGCATCGGCGGCCTGGTCAAGGAAGGCAGCCTGAAGCGCCAGTCCGACGGCCTGACCCTGCAGTTCATCGTCACCGACACGGCGAAGGAATTCCCTGTCGCCTATACGGGCATCCTGCCCGACCTTTTCCGCGAAGGCAAAGGGGTCGTCGCGCAGGGCAAACTCGACGATAATGGGCTGTTCGTCGCCAGCGAAGTGCTGGCCAAGCACGACGAGAACTACATGCCACCGGAAGCGCAACATGCGGTCGACGAGGCGCAGAAGGCGCAGAAGACCGTGGTGGCGAATTGAGCCTGCGGCTGGCGCGCCGGCGGCAGCCGCCGGGATGACCAGACGATGAAAGCGATCACGACATGATTCCCGAACTCGGCAGTTTCGCCCTCATCCTCGCCCTGCTGGTCGCCCTGGTGCAGGGCACGCTGCCGCTGGCCGGCGCGGCGCGCGGCAGCCGGCCGTGGATCGGCCTGGCGCGACCGGCGGCGCGGGCGCAGTTCCTGCTCGTCGCGGTGGCCTTCGGCTGCCTGACCTGGGCCTTCGTCAACAACGACTTCTCGGTGGTCTATGTCGCCGAGCATTCCAATGCCCAGCTGCCGCTGATGTACCGCGTCGCCGCCGTCTGGGGCGGCCACGAGGGCTCGCTGCTGCTGTGGATGCTGATGCTGGCGACGTGGACCGTGGCGGTATCGATCCTCTCCCGCCATCTGCCCGACGCCATGGTGGCGCGGGTGCTCGGCGTGCTGGGGCTGGTCTCGGCCGGCTTCCTGCTGTTCATCCTGCTCACTTCCAGTCCCTTCGAGCGGTTGCTGCCGGCGGCAGACGAGGGGCGCGACCTCAATCCGCTGCTGCAGGACCCCGGCCTCGCCTTCCATCCGCCGATGCTCTACATGGGCTACGTCGGCTTCTCCGTGGCCTATGCCTTCGCCATCGCCGCGCTGCTCTCGGGCAAGCTCGACGCCGCCTGGGCGCGCTGGTCGCGTCCATGGACCACGGCGGCCTGGGTCTTCCTCACTCTCGGCATCGCCATCGGCTCCTGGTGGGCCTACAACGAGCTGGGCTGGGGCGGCTGGTGGTTCTGGGATCCGGTGGAGAACGCCTCCTTCATGCCCTGGCTGGTCGGCACGGCGCTGGTGCATTCGCTGGCGGTGACGGAGAAGCGCGGCGGCTTCAAGAACTGGACGGTGATGCTGGCCATCATCGCCTTCTCGCTGTCGCTGCTCGGCACCTTCCTGGTGCGCTC
Organism: Pseudomonadota bacterium; assembly: GCA_963205435.1. Taxonomy (GTDB): domain Bacteria; phylum Pseudomonadota; class Gammaproteobacteria; order Burkholderiales; family Rhodocyclaceae; genus Desulfobacillus. Next base: position 2,300 of record CAUJIV010000084.1, on the reverse strand, counting down.
GGGCGTGCTCTCCTCGGTGCATGCCTTCGCCACCGACCCGCGCCGCGGCATCTTCATCCTGCTCTTCCTCGCCGTGGTCATCGGCGGCTCGCTGTTCCTCTTCGCCCTGCGCGCGCCCAAGGTCGGCCTCGGCGGCGCCTTCGGCCTCGTCTCGCGCGAGTCGCTGCTGCTGGTGAACAACGTGCTGCTGGTGGTGGCGGCGGCCAGCGTCATGCTTGGCACGCTCTACCCACTGTTCGTCGACGCCCTCGGCCTCGGCAAGCTGTCGGTCGGGCCGCCCTATTTCCACGCCGTGTTCGTGCCGCTGATGGTGCCGGTGCTGCTGCTGATGGCGCCGGGGCCGCTGATGCGCTGGAAGCATGGCAGCTTCGCCGAGGTGCTGCGCCGGCTGGCGCCGGCGCTGCTGGCGGCGCTGGTGTTCGCCATCGCCGTGCCGTTCGCCTACGGCCGCTGGTCGCTGCTGGTGGCGCTCGGCCTGGCGCTGGCCGCCTGGATCGTCGGCGCCAGCGTCGTCGGCATCCTCGCCCGCATGCGCAGCAGCCAGCTCGGCCTGCTGGCGCAGCCGCGCAGCTGGTGGGGCATGCACGTCGCTCACATCGGCATCGCGGTGTTCGTCGTCGGCGTCAGCCTGGTCAAGGGCTACGAGACCGAGAAGGACGTGCGCATGGAGCCGAACGACACCGTCAGCGTCGGCGGCTACGCCTTCCGCTTCATCGGCGTGCGCCCGGAGATGGGGCCGAACTACCGCGCCATGATCGGCGAGCTGGAGTTGTCGAAGGACGGCAAGGTCCTGCAGATCCTGCATCCGGAGAAGCGCAGCTATTTCTCCTCCAGCATGCCGATGACCGAGGCGGCGATCGACTACGGCCTGCTGCGCGATCTCTACGTCTCGCTGGGCGAGCCGATCGACGAGCGCGCCTGGAGCGTGCGCGTGTATTACAAGCCCTTCGTCGGCTGGATCTGGGGCGGCTGCCTGATGATGGCGCTGGGCGGCGTGCTGGCCATCAGCGACCGGCGCTATCGCCTGAGGAAGGCGGCCGCCGGCAAGGTCGCCATCCAGGGAGCGCCGGCATGATCCGCTATCTGCTGCCGCTGCTCGCCTTCATCCTGCTGGTGGCCTTTCTCGCCGTCGGCCTCAAGCTCAATCCGCGCGAGGTGCCCTCGCCGCTGGTCGACAAGCCGGCGCCGCCCTTCGCCCTGCCGCAGCTGCACCAGCCGGACGCGCAGTTCGCGCCGCAGGACCTGCTCGGCAAGGTCTGGCTGCTCAACGTCTGGGCCTCCTGGTGCGTCTCCTGCCGCCAGGAGCATCCCGTCCTGGTGCGTCTGCATGAGTCCGGCGCCGTGCCGATCTACGGCCTCAACTACAAGGACCAGCGCGCCGATGCGCTGAAGTGGCTGGCGCAGTTCGGCGACCCCTACACCCTGTCCTTCGTCGACGCCGAGGGCCGCGTCGGCATCGACTACGGCGTGTATGGCGTGCCCGAGACCTATGTCATCGACAAGCAGGGGGTGATCCGCTACAAGCAGATCGGCCCGGTAACGCAGGAGGTGCTGGACAAGACCATCCTGCCGCTGGTGGCGAAGCTGAACGCATGAGGCTCCTTGCAAGCCACGGCGGCGCCGGCCGCGGCTGGCGGCGGGCAGGCGCCTTTCCGCTCGCTTTCCTTTGCCTGCTGGCCGCGTTCCTCGCGGCGCCGGCAGCGGCGCGCGAGGCCGCCGCGCTGGCCGAGGACGAGGCGGTCGAGGCGCGCATGGTGACGATCACCCAGGACCTGCGCTGCCTGGTCTGCCAGAACGAGTCGCTGGCTGCCTCGCGCGCCGACCTGGCCATGGACCTGCGCCGCGAGGTGCGCGAGCAGATCAAGCTGGGCAAGAGCGACCAGGAGATCCTCGACTTCATGGTCGCCCGCTACGGCGACTTCGTCCTCTACCGGCCGGCGTTCAAGGCCACCACCCTGCTGCTGTGGGTCGGGCCCTTCCTGCTCCTGCTGGCGGGCGTCGCGGCGCTGGCGCTCTACCTGCGCCGGCGCAGCCGGCGCGTCGTCACGACGGGCCTCACGCCGGAAGAGCAAGAGCAGGCGGACAAGCTGCTCGATCTGGGCGCGGACGAGAACAAGCAATGATCTTTCCCGCGACCCCCTGTTCGCGCCAGGCGGCGAGTACCAACCATTTCCTTCCAATCCGACTGGCCGCGCCCTCACGCAGCGCCGCGGCGGAGGCACCATGACCGCATTTCTCGTCGCCGCGGCGATCCTCGTCGCCGTCACCCTGCTGCTGCTGCTGCCGGCGCTGCTTCGCCG
>CAUJIV010000083.1 GCA_963205435.1 Pseudomonadota bacterium | reverse complement strand
CCGCCTGCGCCGGTGACTCCGGAGGAGATCGCCGCCGCCATCGCCGAGATCGACACGATCTGCGACCGGAAGCGCAACCGATACATCAGCGCGGGCAGCCTCGTGGTTGAGGAATACCGCCTCGCCGCGCGACAGGCGGCGGCGTACAAGCAGGCCGGCTACAGCGGCGCGGCGCCGGCCGCCGTGCAGTCCTGGGCCACGGCGAAGGGCTGGACGGCGACCCAGGCGGCCGACGACATCCTCGCCACCGAGGCGGCCTGGATGGCGGTGCTGGCCGCGATCCGCAATATCCGCCTCCCCGCCAAGGAGCAGGCGCGGGCGGCGACGGACAGGGCGATCCTTGCCGACGTGCTGGCCGGCGTGCGCGCCGCGCTGGCGCAGATACCGGAGGCATGATGCGCTACGCCGAGGCCCGCCCGAAGATCAAGACCGGCGACCTGCTGGCCTGGAGCCACGGCGGCTGGTCGTCCTGGCACGACATCGAGGTCAACCTCGTGCGCATGGCCACGCGCAGCGAATACAGCCATGTCGGCCTCGCGCTGGCGGGCGGCGGGCGCGTCTTCATCCTTGAGGCCGTGGGCAGCGGCGTGCGCCTCTTCCCGCTTTCGCGCGAGCTTCCTTTCTACTGGGTGCGCCGGCCTGTCGCGCTGACCGGCCGCGCTGTCGACTTCGCCTTCGCCCGCCTCGGGGAGCCGTATTCAAGGTTGCAGGCCATCAAGGCGTACTTCGGTCTTCTGACCGCCGGAGACGACGCCCGCTGGCAGTGCGCCGAGTACGTGCTGTCCGTGCTGCGGGCGGACGGCGAAGACCTAGCGCCGCGGGCCACGCCGTCCGCCGTGGTGCAGGCGGCGGCGCTCAATTGGGGACCGATTGTTTATGTCGATGGGAAGAAAAAACATGCCTGAAAAAGACCCGTTCAATTATGGCGTCGTGACCTACCTGTGGGTGTTCGCGCTCGCCATGCTGGGAGGCGCGGTTTCATTCGCGCGGAAGCTGCGCGACGGCGTGTCGCGGGCGTTCAATTTCAGCGAGTTCATAGGCGAACTGGTGACATCCGGCTTCGCCGGCCTGCTCACCTTCTGGCTGTGCGAGGCGGCGGACATCAACAAGCTCATGTCCGCCGTGCTGATCGGCATCAGCGGGCATATGGGCAGTCGCGCCATCTTCCGCCTGGAAAAATATTTCGAGGATCGGTTCAAGTGAAAGACGGCAACTTCGATCCCGTGGGACACGCCATCACCGCCATCATCGTGGCCCTCGTGGCGCTCAGTGCGCTGATGGTGTGGGAGGCGTTGCTGTGAGCCTGCTGCGGCGCGACCGCCTTGCCGGCGTACATGACGACCTGGTGCGCATGGTCGAGCGCGCCGCCGAGATGTGCCCGCAAGACATCGTGGTGCTGGAGGGCGTTCGCAGCTACGAACGGCAGCAGGAGCTGTACGCCAAGGGGGCGTCCCGCACGCTGAACAGCAAACACCTGACTGGCCGCGCCATAGACCTCGCACCGATGCTCGACGAGGACGGCGACGGCAAGCGCGAGGTGTCATGGCACTGGCCGCACTACCGCGAATTGGCGAAGTACGTCAAGCGGGCGGCTGTGGAACTTGATATTGATGTTGAGTGGGGCGGCGACTGGAAGAGCTTTCCAGACGGCCCGCATTGGCAACTCCAAGGAGGCAAATCATGATCGCAAAACTATCCGCAATCTGGCGCGTGTTCCGCAAGGGCGAGGAAGTCGCCAACCCGGCCGCGTGGAAGGCGGGGCAGGTCACCGCCACCGCCATCGGCGGCTTCCTGATCGCCGCCGTGCAGGCGGCGTCCGCATTCGGCTTCGAGGTGCCCGCCGATGAAGGTCAAATCTCTGCTATTGCTGCTGGCGTGCTCGCTGTCGGCAACATCCTGCTCACACTGGCCACCAGTCGCAAAGTTGGACTGCCGGCCGTGGGTGAAACCGCACCTGGAACCGAAGGAGAGCAGTTCTAAACCGCCGTGGGAGCGCGTAGACGGCGCTCTCGCGGGCATTCGTTGCACTTACTGAAAGGAGAATCATCATGATGTTTTTTGCCAAAGCGCGCACCATCCTCGGCCTTCTGCCCGTCATCATCGGTACCATAAAGTCGTTGGAAGAAGCCATCCCCGGCACCGGCAAGGGCGAGCAGAAGCTCGCCATGATCCGCGCCGCCCTTGAAGCCGCCCACGAAGCGGCAGAAGACGCCACCGACTCTTTCGAGTCGATCTGGCCCGGCATCGCCGCGACGGTAGCGAAGATTGTGGCGACGTTCAACGCGCTGGGGGGGTTCAGGAAGGGGTGAATTACACCGGAAATTGCACCGGCCGGAAATTGTACCGGCCGGGAATTCTCGCAACTCTTTGATTTTATTTGGTGGGCGGCACAGGGTTCGAACCTGTGACCCCTGTCAGTGGCTCACCAACCCGCGTGCCCAGGTGCCGGTGTAGAACACGGCCAGCGCGAACATGCCCCACTGGCCGGCCTCCCAGGTTGCGTAGAGCCAGAACGGCTGACTGGCCAGGCCCAGCGCCCAGCCGAGCCGCGCGTGGCGGCTGCGGCCGGATACGAGCCACATGGCGGCGGTGAAGGGCGTGGTAGTCATGTCCAATATTCCGTTTACTTGACGTTTTGTCCGCTACTTCACGTTGTGCATCAAACCTCGAACGCCTGCGCCTGGGCGAAGCTCACGCGAAAACCTGCCGCGTTGCGATGCCCGCCGCCCCCGTACTGCTTCGCCACTTCGGCCACGTCCGCGCCGTCGTCACTCGACCGCAGGCTGAATACCCGGCCCTCCGGCGTGTCCCAGTAGCACGCCGCGAACGGCCGCCCCTTCGCCAGCTCGTGCCCTGCGTCGCTGCTCATCGTGTAGGGAAGGTTCGCCACCGGCACGCGGTGGCCGCCGATCACCATGTCCCGCGTCGTCACGCCGAGCAATTCCCGAATGTCCTTGAAGTGCTTGCGCTCGATGGCCTCGCCTTCGTTCGCCAGTGCGGCCGGCGGGGTCGCCATCAACGTGTCCCACACCTGGAAGTCGTAGGGGAACGAAAAGACGTTCGCCTGAATCTGCCGCGTGTTCTGGAGCGCGAAGCGCCACAGGTCGCGGTCCTCGATGTGAAGCAACAGCGGGGGCGGTTCCTGGCCGGGGAAGAAGTGTTCCCACGTCAGCATTACGCCGCTGTGCGCCATGTCGAACTTCGCCGTCACGTTCGCCGGCATGTCCACTAGGTCTTCGGCGCTCGTCTTGTGATGGTCGAGAATCAAGATGCTGTTAGCCTTCTCGGCCATCTCCAGCAACACCGGGCGCTTGTAGCTGAAATCCACCATCACTACATCCTTGCCCGTCACGTCGGGCGGCGGCTCCTGGTACTTGCCGGGGTGGAACTCAATGTCGCCGAGCGCCTTGCGAACAACCCAGGCCGCTCCGAAGCCGTCTGCACAATTGCCGTGGTAGATGCACATGCTCATTTTTCTGTCCTTTCGTTGTTGGTGCCGTTTGACGCACAACCCGTCGGTGCAGGGGACGCGCCGCAAGCGGCGCTCCCCTGACCTATGGCGTTAGCCCACTGCATCACAACCGCCTGCGCTATGCCGGCAAACGTCTGGCTCCGGTCGCGCTTGCGTGTTGGTGACGGTGGCATCTTCCAAATCCGCTGTTCCCTTCCTTCCACTTCGTTGGTCGGTTTCAGCGGCTCCAAATTGTGCAAGGCAAATCCTGTTTTCTTGGTTTCGCCGTGCCCGTGTTCATACGGCTGCACATAGCAAACCGGCGCGTTCAGGTGTTGGAAAATCACGCTTACCGGGTTCTCCAGAGCAACCCTGTCGCCGTGCTGCTTTGCCAGTTCCCACAACCCTACCGTCCAGGCTATCGCCCGCTCGCGCTTGTGGTGCATCGGCATCCCGCGCCCATACCATCGGTTCCCACTCACAGCCATAGCCGTGCAGTCCGGGTGCAGGATAATCAGCCCCCATCGCCTGGTCGGTATCACTTCGCAAATGTCCTGCTGGTAATGCCAAGCAGGGTTCCCGCGTGTCGGTGCAAGGTCGCACGAGTACGCCTCATGCCCTGCCGCCCGCAGTGCCTTGGTTATCGTCTGGCTCTCTTCGCAGCCAACCAAAACCGGGCTAACACGGCGGTCAACGCGGACGCCTGCCGGCGATAAAGCCGCCGTCATGCGCCGGTTACCTCAGCGTTCTGCGTCTTGCTGGCTTCGATCTCCCGCGCCAGTTTCCGCAGGTCGGCCGCCTGCCACGCCAGATCAATCGCGGAGCGCAAGCCGGCCTCGATTGCCTGTTGCGCCACGCGCTTCATGCTTCTGATTGCGTGCCGCTCCGGTGCTGTCCTTGTACTTCTCCGCCCAAGCAATGACCTCTGCGGCCTTCCAGCGCGGCCTGCCACGACCCCCGTCCGGCGTGGGCAGGCGGATGGCCTTGGGGAAGTCCGGCAGCGGCGCGTAGCGCTCCAGGACCTGGTCTGTGCCGACCTTGAGCCAGGCGGCGATCTCCGCCGCACTCCAGAGATCGAACTCCAGCGGGATGGCCGGCGAGATCCGCGCGGCGACAGCGGCGGCGAGTTGGTCGATGAGGGCGGTGTCAGTCATTGTCGCAATCTCCGAAAACCTTCTTTT
>CAUJIV010000082.1 GCA_963205435.1 Pseudomonadota bacterium | reverse complement strand
CAGCGGCAAGTCCCACCTGGTCAAGATGGCGCGCGCACTCTGGACAAATGAACCCTTCGCCGATGGCCGTACGCCGCGCGACATCGCCCGCCTACCCGCCTCGGTCGCGGATACCCTGAAGGAACTCGACACCCTCGCGCGGCAGCGCAAGACCAGGCTGCGCGCCGCTTCCGGCACCCTCAGCCAAGGGGAGGGGGACAGCATCCGCAAGGCGGTGCTCAGCATCGTCTGCAAGGCGGTTGGACTGCCCTCGAAGTTCGATGAAGCCCGGGCCCTGATGTGGATGCACGACGAAGGCATCGATGAAGAAGTGTCCCGTGCGCTCAAACGAAAGAACCGCAGCCTTGAAGCCGAATTGAAAAATCTCTACGTCTCGACCCATCTTCACGACGCAATCCTTAGTGCCAAGCCCAGCCTTGCGCGGGATGCGATAGAGCTTGGCGACACCCTCGAGATGCAGTTTTCCACGAAAGGCGACATCACTCAGGACGACTTCCTGACCTTTTTCGGAAAGGCCGTCAGCGGCGACGGCGAGATGCCGATCTTCCTGCTGGTGCTGGACGAGCTCCAGCAATACATCGCCGACAGCGCTGAGCGCGCCATGCGCGTGCAGGAAGTCATCGAAAGCCTCGGCAAGGGCTTCCAGGGGCGGGTGCTCGTGGTCGCCACCGGACAGAGCGCCCTGACCGGCACGCCGGTGCTCTCCAAGCTGCTGGGCCGCTTTCCGGCCCAGGTGCAGCTCTCCGACTCCGATGTCGAGGAAGTGCTGCGCGAAACAGTGCTGAAGAAGAAGGCCAGCGCAAGCAAACCGCTTAGGGAACTGTTCAGCTCGGCAGGCTGCCTGGGCGAAGTCGCCGCGCACATGCAAGGCAGTGTCTTCGCACATCGTCGTGAAGACGAAAGCCTGCTGGGGCCGAGCTACCCGCTGCTGCCCACGCGGCAAAGGCTGTGGGAGCGCGTGCTGGCAACCACCGACACCACCGGCACCGGCATTCAGCTGCGCTCGCAGCTGCGCCTGGCCTTCGACGCCGTGCGCAAGAACAAGGATGCACCGCTCGGTCACATCGTTGGCGGCGATTTCATCTACGACGAAATCCGCATGCGCCTGCGCCAGTCGAGCCAGATCAGCGCGGAGATCGCCAACGCCATCGACAAGCTCGATGGGGCCGGGGACGAGCGATCCCGACTGAAGGCGCGCGCTCTCAAGGCCGTCTTCCTCCTCACCCGCGTCACCGGCAGCAACACGGCGCAGGACACCGGCCTGCGCACCGATGCCCAGAGCATTGCCGACCTGCTGGTCGACGACCTGACCGGCCCGAGCGCTGCGCTGCGCGGCGAAGTCGCCAAGGCGCTGGAGGAACTCGTCGAGAAAGACCGTTTGCTGATGTGCGTGTCCAGCGGCGGCCTGGATGAATACCGCCTACAAACCAGGGAAAGCGCGGACTGGTTCGCCTATCAGCGCGGCGAGGAAAACGCCCTGCGCAGCGACCCCTCGGCTTACGAGAGCAAGATACGCGAGCAGCTCATGCAGCTGGCCGGCGAGCGGATCCGCAAGATCGCCATTCCTCAGGGCGTCAGCCGCGAGATACGCCGCCTCAAACTGCACACCGACCCGATTGCCGCGCCCAAGATCGAGAGCGATATCCCCGTCTGGCTGCGCTCCGACCTCGATGGCACCCAGGCCAAGGAGGTGATGGCCGATGCGGCGCGCGCCGGCATCAACGCCGCCATCGTGTTTGCCCATGTCGCCCTGCCGAGCAAGGACGACCTGGTCCGCGCCATCATCGCCCGCGAAGCTGCCGAGCGCACCATCGGGCATTTCGGCGAACCGCAAACTCCCGAAGGACAGGAAGCGCGCAATGCCCTCGCCAAGCAGAAGCACGACGCCGAAACCGCGGTCGAAGACCTGATCGGCCAGGCATTGGAGCAAGCGCAAATCATCCAGGGCGGGGGGCAAATCGTCGAAGAAGGCAATATCCTCGACGACCGTCTGAAAAAGGCAGGCCAGGATGCGACCGCCCGCCTGTTCCGCAAGTTCGGCATGGCCGACGCCAGCGGCTGGGACAAGGCCTATGCCGACGCCGAAAGAGGCCTCATCAATGCCCTGGAAAAAGTCAGTCACGGCGGGACGGCGGAAAGCTACCCCGCCGCCCAGGAAATCCTGCAGCGCATCGGTTCTGCCTCCTTTTCCGGCCGCAAGCTGCGCGAGGAATTCATGGGCGAGCCCTACGGCTGGTCGCAGGATGCCGTCGACGCGCTGCTTGCCGTGCTGTTTGCCAGCGGGCAGCTGCGCATCGTCAATGCCAGCGGCGCGGCCTGGCCGGCGGGCAAGTTCAGCCGTCGCGACGTCGCTTCCAGCGCCTTTGCCCGCGAAACCGCGCCCCTGTCGAACGAGGAAAAGAGCGCCATCGCCCGCCTCGTGAAGTGCAAGCGGGAGGAAGCCGAGGCTCGCGCGCCCGAATTCGTCGCCAGGCTCAAGGATGCGCTTGCGCGCGCCACCGGCGCCCCGCCGCGGCCCGAGGCCAGGCCGAACGAGCTCGTCGAGGAGCTGGCAAGCCTTTCCGGCCGCGACCTCGTCAAGCGTCTCGCCGAAGAAGAAACGGCCGTCGCGAGCCTGCTTGCTCACCTCGAAGCCCAGGCCGCCAAAATCGCAAAGCGCGAACCGCAATGGCAGCAGTTCGCAACGCTGCTCGGTTACATGCACGGATTGCAGGAAGCCGAGGCGCTGCGTGCAGAACGCGACGCCATCCATGACGGCCGCCTGTTGCTCGATGACCCCGACAAGGTCGATCCGCTCGTCCATCGCGCCGCCGACGCCCTGCGCGCCGCCGTCAACAAGAACTTCGCCGCCTATCGCAGCGAATACGATCAGTGCATGAAAGAAATCGAGGCCGCCCAGGAGTGGTCGAAACTGGCGCCCGAAGACCGCGCCGCCATCCTGCGCGAAGCCCAGCTGTCCGCCCCGGAAAACTCGCCCAGGCTGGGCACCTTGCACGAGCTGATTGACTCCCTGGCGGCCTGCGCCCCGCAGCGATGGGCGGAAAAACGGGACGCCGTCCAGGGCCAGAAAGCCCGCGCCCTCAAACTGGCCGCCCAGAAACTGGAACCCAAGGTTCAGTCGGTCGCCACGCCGCATCGCATTTTGCGCACGGAGGCCGATGTGGATGCGTGGGTGACAGAAGTCAGGGAAACGATTTCCGCCAAGCTTAAGAATGGCCCTGTACAAATATAGTAGACGTAAATAAATCCGTTAATGTATATTAGTCGCTCTATAGATGCATTAACATCCATTGATGGATATCGAAAAGACAGTAGAGGAATGGGAAGTAAATCTGGGCGAGCAAATGCGCGCCCTGCGTCTTCGCGCCAATCTGGACCAGATCACTCTGGCGGAGCGCGCCGGCATCGGCCTGACGGCGGTCAAGAATCTTGAGTCGGGCAAAGGCGCCACGCTCAAGACGCTCATCAAGGCCTTGCGCGCCCTCGACCGCGCCGACTGGCTGACGACACTCGCCCCACCCGTTAGCATCAGCCCCCTGCAGATGTTGAAAGCCAAACCGGCGCGCCAGCGTGCCTCGCGCAAGCGCAAGGCGGAGGCAGATGATGTATAAGCCGGTCACCGCCGTCGAGGTTCGCCTTTGGGGACGGCGCATCGGTGCGGTGGCGCTTGACCCCCGTCTCGGTTACTACGCCTTTGAATACGACCCCGGTTTCGTCAAGCAAGGCATCGAGGTCGCGCCGCTGACCATGCCCCTGGCCCAAGCGGATGCTCCCTTCGTCTTCGCCGACCTGCCGACGCTGACTTTCAAGCGTCTGCCCGCGCTGCTGGCCGATGCGCTGCCGGACGACTTCGGCAATGCCCTGATCGACGCCTGGATGGCGAACAAGGGCATCGCCAAGGATGCAATCACCCCGCTCGATCGCCTGGCCTACATGGGCAAGCGCGGCATGGGTGCGCTGGAGTTTCGTCCCGCGCGCGGCCCCAATGTCGCCAGCCATACCGCGATCAAGCTCGGCCGCCTGGTGGAAAGCGCCCGCAAGGCCGTTCATGGCGAGATCGACACCGACCCCCACGCCCGAGCCGCCCTCGCCCAAATCATCCAGGTAGGCACCTCCGCCGGCGGCCAGCGCGCCAAGGCCGCCATTCTCTGGAACAGCGAAACGAACGAGATACGCGCCGGCCAGTTCGATGCCGCCCCGGGCTTGGAGCATTGGTTGCTCAAGTTCGACGGCATGGGCGCCGACCGCGAACTGGGCGCAACCCAGCACTACGGTCGCGTCGAATATGCCTATTCGTTGATGGCACGGGCGGCCGGCATCGACATGGCGCCCTGCCGCCTGCTGGAAGAAGGCGGCCGCGCCCATTTCATGACGCGCCGCTTCGACCGCGGCGTCGATGGCGAAGGCAAGACCGTCAAGCAACACATGCAAAGCCTCTGTGCCATGGCGCACCTCGACTACAAGCAGAAGGCCACGCATGACTACGCCCAGCTGCTGCAAACCATCCAGCGCCTGAAGCTCGGCCACGATGCGCTCGCGGAGGCCTTTCGCCGCGTGGTGTTCAACGTCGTTGCCGCCAACTGCGACGACCACAGCAAGAACTTCAGCTTCCTGCTTCCCGCCGGCAGCCGCGCATGGCAGCTCGCTCCCGCTTATGACGTCACCCATGCCTACAACCCCAAGGGCGAATGGACCTACCAGCATCTCATGGGCGTGAATGGCAAGTTCGGCGGCATCACCCGCGACGACCTGCTGCGCCTCGCCGACCGCTTCGCCATCGGCCCCGCGCCGAAAATCATCGACAAAGTAACGGAGGCACTCGCCGACTGGTCCATTTTCGCGCGGGAAGCAGGGCTTCAGCCCGACATCATCGACAGCATCGCCGCCGACTTCCGGCCATTGGCATAGCGAGCATCGCTCATGAAACAAACCCTCTCCCGCGACCACCGCAAGATTCTGGAAACCACCGTCGCCCAGGCGCGCGCCGAGGCCGAGGCTGGCGCCGAGAAGGCGCTCAAGGCGCTCGCGGTCGGCGCGAAAGACGCCCCCGCCCACGCCACCGACGCCCAGAAAAAGCTGCGCGTGCGCCTGCGTGCCCATGGCCGGGCCTTGGGCGACCTGCTGCGCCCCGACGACACGCAAACCATCGACCACCTCGTCACCGAAATCGCCTACGAGCACTGGCACCGCATGCTCTTCGCCCGTTTCCTCGCCGAGAGCGATCTGCTCATGCACCCGGACGGCTACCCAGTTAGCCTCACGGACTGTAAAGAAGACGCCGAGCGCCTTGATCCCCCCGCACGCAGCGAATGGGAAGTGGCCGGGCGCTATGCCTCGGCCATGCTGCCCAACGTCTTCCGCCCCGACAGCCCGGCGCTGGCGCTGCAACTGCCGCTGGAAACCGAGCAGGCGCTCGAAGCCTTGCTCGCCAAGCTCCCGACCACCGTCTTCCAGGCCGACGACAGCCTGGGCTGGAGCTACCAGTTCTGGCAGGCGCCGAAAAAGGAAGAAGTGCAGCGGCAGATGAAGCAGGCCGGTACCAAGGTTGGGGCCGACGAACTGCCTGCGGTAACGCAGCTCTTCACCGAGCAGTACATGGTCGCCTTCCTCCTCGAAAACGCCCTCGGTGGCTGGTGGCACAGCCGCCACCCGCGCATGAAGCTGCCGGTGGAGATGCCCTACCTGCGCTTTGTCGGGCAAGAGGCTAACGGTGCCGTCCCGCCAGCGCCGACTTTTGCAGGCGAACCTGCCGCCGGAACCTTCCCGGCCTGGCCCGACACTCTGGCCCAGTTCAAGCTGCTCGACCCCTGCGCCGGTTCCGGCCACTTCCTTGTCTCGGCCTTCCACTACCTGGTGCCGATGCGCCGCGCCACCGAAAAACTCTCGGTGCGCGACGCCATCGACCGCGTGCTCGCCGACAACCTGCACGGCCTCGAACTCGATGCCCGTTGCGTCGAGATCGCCGCCTTCGCCCTGGCCCTGGCCGCCTGGCGTTACCCGGACGAGAAGGGTGACCCCATCGGCTATCGCCCCCTGCCGCGCCTCAACATCGCCTGCGTCGGCGTCGCGCCGCGCAGCAAGAAGGCCGACTGGCTCAAGCTGGCTGGCGGCGACGAACGCCTCGAAGGCGGCATGGCTGCGCTCTACGCCCTGTTCCAGAAAGCGCCGGAACTCGGCAGCTTGATCGACCCGATGGCCGCCACCCGTGGCGACCTGCTCGATGCGCATTGGCAGGAACTCGAATCACGGCTGGAGCAGGCGCTGGCGCAGAAGGGCGACGATCAGGATATCGAAGCGCGTGTCGCGGCGCAGGGCATGGTGCACGCCTCGCGCATCCTGACGCGCAAGTATCACCTGGTCATCACCAATCCGCCCTACCTCGGAGCGGGTCAGCACGGCCCGGTGCTCAAGGATTTCTGCGAGGAACACTACAAGGCCGCGAAGGGCGACCTTGCCAACGTGTTTCTGGATCGCAGCCTTAAGCTTTGTTCTCCTGGCGGTGCGGTGTCCTTCGTGATGCCGCAGAATTGGTTGTTCCTCAAGAGCTACCAGAAGCAGCGCGAACATTTGCTCAGGTATGCGACCTGGAACCTGCTGGCGCGGCTGGGCGCGGGAGCTTTCGAGACCATCACCGGCGAGGTGGTCAACGCCATCCTGCTCACTGTGACTCACGCCAAACCATCTGAGGGCCAACCTCTGCATGGCTTGGATGCCAGTGAGCAGAAAACACCCGACGAAAAGGCGGCAATTCTCAGCGGCGGGTCGCTTCTTGAAGTTCGCCAAAAGGAACAGTTGAGAAATCCTGACGCAAAAGTAATTTTTGGTTCCCTGTCTGACGCGCAACCACTCGGAAAGGTGGCTTTTGCCAGTCAAGGAATTGCTACAGGGGACTTGCCTAGATTCTTGATGAACTGGTGGGAAATACTATCCGAGAGCGATGACTGGAATTTTTTCCAGGCATCAGTCGATACAACACAACCGTTCGCCGGAAAGTTGCTCGCGCTTCGCTGGGAAAACGGTAAGGGCGTTCTGGCATCAAGTCCGCAGGCACGTATTCAAGGAGCCAACGCCTGGATGAAAAAAGGGGTCGCAGTAAGGCTAATGCAGCATTTGCCGTGCTGTTTGTACCACGGTAATTTTTTCGATCAAAGTAGTGCGCCACTCGTGCCTTACAAAGAAGAATACCTTCCCGCACTTTGGGCGTTTTGCTCTTCTAAAGAGTTTACTTCCACCATCCGCGCCTATGATCAAGCACTCAGTGTGACGGAAGGCACATTTCGCGGCATTCCTTTCGACCTCGCCCACTGGCAAAAAGTCGCCGCCGAACGCTACCCCAACGGCCTGCCCAAGCCCTATTCCGATGACCCGACGCAGTGGATTTTCCACGGCCACCCGAAACCGGCCACCGATCCGCTGCAAGTCGCCGTCGCCCGTCTGCTCGGCTACCGCTGGCCGGCGGAGTCGGATGCCGAGATGGAACTCTCCGATGAGGCGCGTGCCTGGATCACCCGTTGCAAAGACCTCGATGGCCTGATCGACGACGACGGCATTGTCTGCCTGCCAGCGGTGCGCGGCGAACAGTCGGCGGAAACGCGCCTGCGTGCGCTGCTCGCCAAAGCCTTCGGCAGCGATTGGTCGGCGGCACGCGAAAGTCAGTTGCTGCGGGACGCCGGTTGCGATGGCCTGCCGCTGGCGCAATGGCTGCGCGACAAGTTCTTTGAGCAGCACGTCGCGCGCTTCCAGAAGCGCCCCTTCATCTGGCACGTCTGGGACGGCCACAAGGAAGGCTTCTCGGCGCTGGTGAACTACCACCTGCTGACGCGCGAGAAGCTCAACACCCTGATCAACCTCTACCTTGGCGACTGGATCACCCAGCAGAAACGCGCCATCGACGCCGGTAACAGCGATGCCACGCTCAAGCTCGCCAAGGCCGAGGCGCTGAAGGCGCAACTCGAAGCCATCCTCGAAGGCGAACCGCCCTACGACATCTTCGTGCGCTGGAAGCCGCTGCACCAGCAGCCGCTCGGTTGGGACCCGGATATCAACGACGGCGTACGTATGAACATCCGCCCCTTTGTTGAGGCCGGTGTGCTGCGCATCCCCCGCGCCAAGCTCGGCATCAAATGGGAAGCAGATCGCGGCAAGGACGTCGCCTCCGCGCCCTGGTTCAAACTCGGCCCGACCTACGGCGAACCCGAAGGCACGCGGATTAACGACCACCACACCACGCTGGCCGAGAAGAAGGCGGCCAGGGAGAAGGCGAAAGGAAAATCATGAAACGACTGACACTGCGAAACATCGGTCAGATCAGGGAAGCCGATCTGCGTTTTGGAGACTTGACCGTGCTGGTCGGCCCGCAGGCCAGCGGCAAGAGCATCAGCCTGCAATGGCTGAAGCTGCTCGCCGATACCGGGCAGATTCAGGAGCAGCTGCGCACCTACGGGCTTGATTACGGCGGCAAGACCGGCGATTTCATCGACGTCTTTTTCGGCGAGGGCATGCGCTCGATCTGGCATGGCACCAGCGAAGTGCTGGTCGACGGCAAGCCGGTGGATGTCGATCAGCGGCTTGGCCGCAAGCAGGCGAAGAAGACCGAGTCCTTTTTTCTGATTCCGGCGCAGCGCGTGATGACGCTCGCCAATGGCTGGCCCAAGCCGTTTCAAAGCTACAGCCCGGGCGATCCTTATTGCGTGCGCGCCTTCAGCGACGAGCTTCGCATGCTGATGGAGCGTGAATTCACCGGCGACGGGCCGCTTTTTCCGAAAAGCAACCGGCTCAAGAACGACTACCGCAAGCTGTTGCAGCAAACCGTCTTCGCCGACTTCGCGCTGTCCGTGGACAAGGTTCAGGCGCAAAAGCGCCTGGTCTTGCAGGCAGGTGCAAGCCCTTTGCCCTACATGGTGTGGTCGGCGGGGCAGCGCGAATTCGTGCCCTTGTTGCTGGGACTTTACTGGCTCATGCCGCCGGGCAAGGTGGCGCGCCGGGGCGACATCGAATGGGTGGTGATCGAAGAACTGGAAATGGGGCTGCATCCGCGCGCCATCTCCGTCGTGCTCTTGCTGATCCTGGAACTGATGTCGCGCGGCTACAAGGTATGCCTGTCCACGCATTCACCGCAGGTGCTGGAACTGGTCTGGGCGCTGGAGGCATTGCGCAAGCACCGGGGCGGCGCCGACGATCTGCTCGACCTGTTCGGGGCGTCCCACAGCGCCGGACTGCGCGAAATGGCGAGGGCGGCCATTACCAAGACCTCCAAGGTCTATTACTTCGAGCCCGGCGGTTCGGTCAAGGACATTACGGAACTCGATCCGTCCTCCGGAGAGGCGCAGGAAGCCAGCTGGGGCGGCTTGCTCGAGTTCAGCGCCCGCGCCAACGACATCGTCGCGAAAACCGTGGCGAACTCGCCAGAATTCGCCTCCGGCGATCTGTTCGCGGAGACGAAATGAGTTTCGCCGACGACATCAAGTCCTTGCCGGTTCTGGCGGGAGCCTTATGCAAGGGACTGTCCGCGCTGCGGCCTGCGGACAGAAGGCACATCACCAAGAGGCAATCGACTCGCCTGGCCGGGAGCGTCGATCTGGATTCGGCCTTGAAAGCGGCCGAGCCCGCCGCGCCGCGCTGGGACTATGTGATCGGCGAGCTGCGGCAGGCCGGCGAGCGCCTGCATTGGGTGGAAGTTCATCCCGCCAACGGCACGAGCCATATCGGCGAAATGGCGAAGAAACTCGCCTGGCTGCACGACTGGATGCGCAAGACGCCCTTGCACGGCTATGAGCGCCGCATCGTGTGGGCGGCTTCGGGCCGGTCGGCATTCAACAGCCGCCATCCTGCCTTGAAGGGGCTGGCAAACCAGGGCCTGGCTTTTGCCGGCGGGCGAGTGACGATCTGAGCCATGAAGAAGGAAAGACAAACCGTTCTGGATGCTTTGGTGTCGCGCTTGCGCGAGCAGGCAAGACGTTTCAATCCTGCCCTCGAAGCGGCCCCCGTCGCCATCCTCTGGATGGATGAGAAACGCGAGTGGGAAGGCGTGCTGCCCAGGCTCAAGGAAGCAATGCCGGAACTGTTTACGCTGGGCGCTTACACGCCCGAGGAGCGCACCGGCCCCGGCGTCTGGCTGCGCATGGCGGCCGACGGCTTCGCTGTAAAAGTCAGTCCCGGCGAGACGGCGATTCTGTATCTGCCCGGCGTCGGCAACGGCCAGTTGCGCACCGATCTGCGCGGCTTGAAGGAGGATCCGCAGCTCGCGCCGATTGCGGAGCTCCAGTTCCGCGGCTGCTTCTGGCGGCAGGACAACGGCAAGGACTGGACGCTGCGCGCCTTCCTGGAAACGAAGCGCGGCGGGTTGGGGCTGAAGGTGGCGGGCAACCAGGAAACCCTGCAGGCGCTGAAAGTGGCAATGGGCAAGCTGCTGATGCAGAACCTGCCGGCCCTGGAAGGGCAGACCATCGACGAGCGGTTTCTCAACGAGCTCCTCAACCCGGCGCCCGACGATAGCGTGCTGCGCTGGCTCACCGCACCGGAGGCCGTCCGCGAAGAAAAAGGCGAGGCATGGGACAGTTTCGTCGCGGCGACGCGCAAGACTTTTGGGGTCGATCTGGTCAAGGGGCCGCTGGAAGTCGCGCAGCGCATCCTCGGCAGCCGGCCCGGTGAGGCGGCTTACCGTCTCTGGGAAAGGTATGCCGCGCACTGGCAGAGCTATCCCGAGGCCTATGGCGTCTTCGCCGCCGTCTCACCGCCCGACCTGCTCCAGGGGGCGGAGCGCTATCCGCGCGAGAATGAGGCCGATGAAAAGCGGCTGGCCGAGGAACTGCTTAGTGCGGCCAGCCTGGAGCCCCTGGCCGCCGTCCAGGCAGTGCTGGCCGAGGAGGCCAAGCATGCTTCCCGTCGCCAGACGCTTTGGGCCATCCAGGGACGCGCGCCGCTGGCCACGGCGCTGGAGCATCTCGCCGACATTGCCAAGGTTTGCCTCGAGCCGATGGCGGGAGGAAGCCCTACTGAGGCGGCCAGCCGCTACGCGGAATCCGGCTGGCGCATCGATGCGGCGGCGCGAGAGGCCATGGCCCTGGCGCAACTGCACGACCTCGAAAAGCCGATCTATGCCGTGCTGGGGACGCTTTACCGCCGCTGGCTGGAGAAACAGGCGGAAGGCTTCCAGTCATTGGTCAGGCAGGGGGGCTACCCGGACTGGAGCCTGCCCGAGGTGCCCGACGGCGCGGTGGTGCTGTTCGTCGACGGCCTGCGCCTGGATCTGGCGCGCGAGCTGGAGAGGCTCTTCGGAACGGACAACAGTTTGAGCGTGACGCTGGAGGCGGGCTTCACCAGCATTCCCTCGGTCACCAGCAGCGGCAAGGTCTGGGTGTCGCCGGCCAGGAAGCTCGCCAAGGGCGGCGATGGCGGAGGGTTCGAACCGAAGCTGCCCAAAGGAGCCTATACGGCGGACAAGCTGCGCAAGGCGATGGAAAGCGAGGTCTTTGCGCTGGTCGACACGGAAAACCCCAGCTTCGCCTACGGCAAGGGCTGGGCCGAATTTCCGGGCGACATCGACAGCGACGGCCATAACAAGGGCCTGAAGCTGGCGCGCGTGGCGAGGGAACATCTGGATGATCTGGCCAAGGCGATTCGCCGATTGCTCAATGCCGGCTGGAAGGAAGTCTGGGTGGTGACCGACCACGGCTGGCTGCTGCTCCCCGGCGGCTTGCCCAAGGTTGAGTTGCCCGCCAGGCTGACCGAAACCAAGTGGGGCCGCTGCGCTATATTGAAGGACGCCGCGGCCGACCAACATTGGCTGGTGCTGCCCTGGAGCTTCGATCCCGCCGTGCGCTTGGCGCTGGCGCCCGGCATTTCGGCCTTCTCGATCGGTCGGGAATACGACCACGGCGGCCTGAGCCTGCAGGAGTCGGTGGTGCCCTTCATGCGCATCCGGCGCAAAGGGCCGGTGGGCGGACAGCCGAGGCTGGTGTCGATCGCCTGGAACACGCGCAAGACCATCTGTTCCGTCTCCACGGCCGATTCGGACGGGCTGACGGTTTGCCTCGAACGCCTGGGCAGCGTCATCGGCGAGGAGGCCAGCCTGGATGCGGAGGGGAAGGGGCGCGTGATCTTCGAGGAAGTCGACGATCTGGTCGGCGAGGCGATTTCCGTGGTGCTGCGCCGCAACGGGCAGAAAGTGGCCGAGGAGCGCATGAGTTTTGGAGAACATTGGGAAGGAAGCGGTAATGGAGCTTGATGCCCTGGATCGCAAGGCGGCGGACGCCTTCGACGGATATATTGTCCGCAAGGACCTGGTGCGCCAGTTCGCGCGCCAGTTCCCCGTGCCGACCTATGTGGTCGAGTTCATGCTCGGGCGCTACTGCGCCACGACCAACGAGAAGGAAATCGAGGAAGGCCTGGGCATCGTGCAGCGCCAGTTGTCCGAGCGCACCGTGCGCGCTGGCAACGAAGAGCTGATCAAGTCCGCTGCCCGTGAAAAGGGCCAGGTGCGCATCATCGACATCATCACCGCGCGGCTGGATGCCAAGACCGATTCCTATGTCGCGGAACTACCCTCGCTCAAGCTGCGCGACGTGCGCATCTCGCCGCAGCTGGTGACCGAGCATCAGCGTATGCTCACCGGCGGCTTTTACGCCGAGGTGACGCTGGGCTACGATGCCGCCATCGCGCAGGAAAAGAACGGCAGGCCCTTCGGCATCGACGGCCTGCGCGCCATCCAGCTTTCGCAGCGCGACGTGCTCGACAAGATGTCGGTCGCGCGAGCCAGGCTGACGACGACGGAATGGAAGGACTTTCTGCTGCGCTCCATCGGCCTGGAGCCGGCGCAACTGACCGAACGCCACAAGGACGCGATCCTGCTGCGCATGATTCCCTTCGTCGAGCGCAATTACAACCTGGTCGAGATCGGCCCGCGCGGCACTGGCAAGTCGCACCTTTTCCAGCAGGTCTCGCCCTATGCTCACCTCGTCTCCGGCGGCAAGGCCACCGTGGCGCGCATGTTCGTCAATAACGCCAACGGCCAGCGCGGCCTGGTCTGTCAATACGACGTGGTCTGCTTCGATGAAGTCTCCGGCATCTCCTTCGACCAGAAGGACGGCGTGAACATCATGAAGGGCTACATGGAGTCCGGCGAGTTCTCGCGCGGCAAGGAAAGCATCCGCGCCGACGGCTCCATCGTCATGGTCGGCAATTTCGATGTCGATGTCGAGCACCAGCAGCGCATCGGCCACCTGTTCCAGCCGCTGCCGCCGGAAATGCGCGACGACACGGCGTTCATGGATCGCATCCACTGCTACCTGCCGGGCTGGGACGTGCCCAAGCTCAAGCCGGACATCTTCACCGATCACTTCGGCCTGGTCAGCGACTTCCTCTCGGAATGCTTCACGCAACTGCGCAGCCAGAGCCGCCTCGCCGTGCTGCAGAACCGGATCTTCTTCGGCGGCGCGCTGTCGGGCCGCGACATCAACGGCGTAAACAAGACCGTCAGCGGCTTGCTCAAGCTGCTCTATCCCGGCCAGGAGGAGCAGGTCAGCGACGATGACCTCGAATGGGCCGTTCGGCTGGCCCTGGAAGTGCGCCGCCGTGTCAAGGAACAGCAGAAGCGCATCGGCGCCGCCGAGTTCCGCAACACCCACTTCAGCTACACGCTGGGCGCCGAAGGCGTCGAGAAGTTCGTCTCGACACCCGAACTGCAAAGCCAGGGCGGCATCGGCGACGAGCCCCTCGAAGCCGGGCAGATCTGGACGCTCTCGCCCGGCGGCGAGGATGAGCACCCCGGCCTTTTCCGCCTCGAAGTCAACGAGGGACCGGGAAGCGGCGTGCGTGTGCTCAACAAACCCGTGCCGCCGGCCTTTCAGGAATCCATCCGCTGCGCCGAGCAAAACCTCTACGCCCGCGCCATGCAACTGGTCGGCGACCGCGACCCGCGCGCCCACGAGTTTTCGGTGCAGCTGCGCGGCTTCGACGCCGCCAAGAGCGGCGCCAAGACCGGCGTCGCATCGCTGATAGCGCTGTGCAGCGCCCTGCTGCGCAAGTCCGTGCGCGGCGGCCTGGTGGTCGTCGGCGAGGTGACACTCGGCGGCACCATCGAGCCGATCCACAACGCTGTCAGCCTGGCCGAGATCGCCGCGGAGAAGGGCGCCAAGTCCCTGTTATTGCCGGTTTCCTGCCGGCGTCAGCTTTTCGATCTGTCGGACGATCTGGCGACCAAGCTGGACATTGAGTTCTACCAGGATGCGCGGGACGCGCTCCTGAAAGCGCTGACGGAGTAACTGAGACGAGACGCGCAATGCGACTGATGTCGTCATCGATAATAGACAGCCATGAATATGCAAGAGCCTAATCTTCATCCGGCTTTGAGGCGATTCGCCCAGGGCCCGACAGTCCAGGAGCGAGCGGCCGCCATTACGGACCTGCTGGCGGACAAAGTATTCCAGAAAGTTGCCAAGACCGAGGATTTTGCCAGCGGAGTTGCAGGCCTGATGGACGTGTTGCGTCATTCCAGCACGGGCGATGATCGCTTAGCAGCATTGGTCCAACTGGTTCGCATCTCCCAGTCGGCCAAGACCATTGCGGCAGATATTCGTAGGCAAGTTGCGCCGCTTTTAAACGATGGCCTCGTTCCCGTCCGATCGCTCAAAGAGGCTGACGACCGCGCTTACGTAGCCAAGGCATGCCGCTGGACCTCGGCACCCTGGGTCTTGGACTACGCCATCGACGGCATGGTCAGCGAGGACACTGGTGAAACGGTCCGTGCTGAATTCGCGGAGATTGTGTTCTCCCGCGCGACCAACCTCACGGATATCTTTCTGGGGGTTCGGACTGCTGCAACGGGACTTCGCTTCGAGACCGAGTCTCCGGCAGACTCCATGGCCGGCCGTCTCGCGCGGATCATCGCCGCGCTGCGTGTAGCCGTTGTCGGGTCGTTGCTTCCCCCTGGAGATTCACCAGGGGAGAGATTAGCGGAACTGATCCGCCTTCCTATGTCCAGTACGGGCTTGCCGACCAAGGAGGAAAGGCAGCTCGGGCTGGCAAAGGAGATCATTCTTTGCACCTACGATCTGGTCCGGACGCGGTTTTCCCTTGCTACGGACTCCGATACCTACTCCGCCCTGAAGGCGGCAAAGCGGCTTTTCGTTGGTGGCAGTTGGCCCGAGGAATTGCGCCACGATCTTGAACGGATGGCTAACAGCATTCTCGAGGCGATTCTCCTGCTGGCCAAGCAGGGGTTGTCCGCCCAGTCGCTCGCTGAGCATCTTGAGATCGTAGTGAATCATCGTCAACGCGCCGACGCGTTGCTGCGTGACTTGGCGGATGGCCACCCGGAGCTCAGCGAATCCGTGCGTGCCTGGCTGCGCAAGGCCACCCGCCCCAAAGGCAGTGGCATGCGCGACACTGTGGTGGCGAGCCAGGATCTGCGTACCGATCCATTCATTGCTCAGGCCATTTTGGACGCCAGCCGTGTTGAGGAAGGCATCTCGGCGTTGCAGGCTCATGTCATTCCGGCTCTCCAACTCTATGACCCAACGTTGGTTTCCAGCCTGGAATCGCATGTCGATCGCGCTAAGTCGCTTGTGTCAATCATTTCGGATATTGGCAGGCAGCGTCGCTTGGGGGTCCTCGGCATCGTCGGCCAGGAAATGGACTTTGCGCCTAAGTATTTCGAGGCAGTCGGCGGCTCGGCCGGTTTGCGTGCGCGCGTGCTTCGTCCGGCAGTGGTCCGATTAAGTGAAGACGGGCAGCCTGGGGAAGTGGTCGTAAAGGGCTTGGTGGAATCGGGTGACATCAAGCCCACGGCTAAACATCAATAGACAGCCGACAAGGATGGGATAGGGGAGGTCTGCAATGGATATAGAAAGAGCGAAGTGGGCGCTGGAGAACCTTTTTCAGCGCGTTGAGCGTGATCCCATTGGGGGAAATTGGAAGCTAAACGGATCAATTACTTCTGGCGAAAGAGACGCGCTGATCGCCATCTTGCAGCACCTGGGCGCTGAGGTCGGGGACTTGAACTCCGCAAGGGGCCAGCAGGATCCACCAATCATCGCTGTTCCTGAATTTCCGCTCGTCCTCAGTTCAACGGCTCTGAGTGCTCCAGAGGAGCCATCGGTGATGCTATGCCTGGACTTCGGCACTGCCATGTCCAAGGCATTCGCTATTGATGGTGAGACGGAAAAACCGTTCGACCTTGCGGTTGGCCAGCGGTCAGGCTACACGGAGGCAATCTATGCACTGCCGTCATCTTTGTTTATCTCCGGAACCGGCCGCGTGTACCTCGGCCACGAAGCCATAGCCCAAAGCCTCTTGGATGAAACGCCGGGACGGCAACGATTCGACTCCCCGAAACAGGAACTGAGCCAGGGTACGACGGCAGACTTGTCCTCCGTACCGGTCCCTAAGGCGATCAATCCAACCGAAATCCCGTTCACGAAGGAGGAGCTGATTACGCTCTACCTTGGTTACCTCACAGACATGGCTTGTACGGAGCTACAGGAGGGCCACGAGCGTTCTCGCTACGTGCGACGTCGGTTTGCGCGACCCTGCTGGGATACACAGCGTACCGCCTGGGCAGAGCAATTGCTCGAACGCATGTTGAGTCGGGCGCAAATTCTGGCTGACACGTTCTCGGGGCACTGGCAGGGTGGCATTGATGTTCGTGCCATACGTGCCGTCTTTGATAAGCTGGGCTCGGTTACGCCGCCGACGTTTCTCATTGCCGGTGGCGTCGAAGAGCCAGTAGCGGCTGCCGCCAGCATAGTGCTCCAGGGGGAACGGCAATACCCAGGGTTTCTCGTCGTCGATGTGGGCGCCGGCACCACCGATTTCGGGCTATTCGTAGTGATCCAACCCAGGAGCTCCAGCACGCCGAAGATTTTCAGGCTTCAGGGGTCCATCCATGGAATACGGCAGGCGGGTGACACGATCGACAATTTCTTGCGGGCCATCATCCTGAAGAAGCATCACGTTGATCTGCAAAGCCCCTACGGGGTGAGAATTGGCGCGGAACTCAACCTGCACATAAGGCGATACAAGGAGGCGCTCTTCCGCGATGGCACCTTAGCCTACCGCCTTGCCGACGATACGCCCGGCAGCGTCTCTCTTCCCGAGTTTCTCGACAGTCCAGAAGTTGCCCGCTTCAGCAAAGGGCTTCGCGAGGCAGTGCAAAAGACCTTCGATGGTGTTCATGAGAGTTGGATCAGACGCATGTTCGAGCAACCCGGCGTGCTTGTTGTCCTGACAGGGGGTGGGGCCCGGCTCCCGATGGTTCACGAACTGACCCAGGGGTGGATTGAGACCCACGGCATACGAGTGCTTTGCCATGCCGCGCCATCCGTGCCTACTTGGATAACGGAAGGATATCCGGAATTCATTGACGAGTTTCCGCAACTTGCGGTTGCTATGGGAGGTGCGGCTCCGGAACTGCCAGAAATGGGACCCGATACCCCGCAATTTGGCGGTCTGTCTTCGCCGACCTATGTGGCGAGCAATCTTCAAGTTAAGGGGGTGTAGATTCCGAACAATACAAGGAAAGGGCTTTCTCATTTCCTCGGGAACCTATTCAATCGGAACAGACTTGCTCCTGCCGTCCTACGGGAACTGACTTTTTCGTCAGCATCCGTATTGTGCTGCAATGGCTATCGCCTCCGCCTCTACCTGCTTCCTGAGCGACGCCGGCCCCACAACCTCCACCGCCGCCCCATGCCGCAGGATGTCCATAATCAGCTCTTGCGGATGGGAGAAGGGCACTTCCAGCAGGTAGCTGCCATCCGGCTCGAAGGAGCCCTTCTGCTTTGAATGCCAACGCTCGGAGGCGACCCAGCGCGCTCGCTCTGGGGTGAAGCGCAGCTTCGCCCACTTCACGTCCTTGCCGGAGAAGATGCCGTATCCGGCGCCAAGCACTTCGTCGAGCTCCTTTTCCAGGATGTCTTTCGCGCGGCTCTCCAGGATCTCGATGCGCTCGATGGCGTCCACGGCGAAGCTGCGGATGTCGTTGCGCAGATGGCACCAGCCGTCCAGGTACCAGTTGTCGCGGTAATAGACCAGGCGCTGAGGGGAGACTTCGCGCTCGCTGGGCTGGTCGTTGTAGCGGGCGTGGTAGCGGATGTGGAGGCGCTTGCGGCGCAGCAGGGCCGAGCCGACGGCGGCGAAGTTCGCCAGCGGGAGGTTGCGTACCTGCACGCCGAGCACGCGCACGCGCCGGCTTACTTCGTTGGCGGAGTTGTCGGCGCTGCCAAGCAGTTCCTTCAGCCGGGCCATTAGGGGCTTCAGGTGGGGGCCGAGCAGGCCGCCGCGGTCGAGGCCCGAGATGAGCTGCTGCATGGTGAGCAGGGCATGGATCTCGGTGTCGTTGAACCAGAGGCCGGGGAGTTCGGTCTGCACCGGCTTGCCGCCGCCGCCATCCAGCCGGTAGCCGCCCAGGTCCTTGTCGAAGACGATGGGCATCCTCAACCGGTCGCGCATGAACTGAAGGTCGCGGTTGAGGCTTGCCCGGGAAGCCTCCGTGCGTTCCTGCATCAGGGAGAAGGGCACGACCGTGCGGTTCTTGAGGAGCTGCTCGATCTTGTAGATGCGTTCGTTGAGGGGCATGCCGTCCTCCCGGTTTCCAGGCTCACGCCTTGAGACTCTCCGGCTGCATTATGCAGTGCTCATTGTCGACGGGCAAGGCGGGCGGGGTATATGCAGAAGCAGGGCATGGCAAAGACGACGCTGTTCCTGGATTTCGACGGGGTGCTGCACCCGAGGTTCTGCCCGGACGAGGAACATTTCTGCCGCCGCCCGCTGTTCGAGTCGGTGATGCGCCGCCATCCCGCGGTGTGCATCGTCATTTCCTCGAGCTGGCGGCGCATCTACGGGATCGATTACCTGCGGTCGAGGTTCTCACGGGACATCGCCGAGCGGGTCGTGGGCACCACCCAGCTTTGGGTGCCGGATGTGCCGGCGAACCGCCACCAGGAAATCCTCGCCTGGCTGGGGAAGCAGCGCCTGGAAGGCAGCCCTTGGCTTGCGCTGGACGACTCGGCCCCGGAGTTTCCCGAGTGCTGCGCCCATCTTCTTCTCTGCGACAGCCGCCACGGCCTGACGGACGAGCGCGCGGAAGCGCTGGCACGGCGTCTTTCCGAACTTGCCGGGGAGTGAGGCAACCATACAGGCTCGCCTGTACGAGGCTCACCACGTGAGCCTGGCGGAAGGGGCAATCGATATTTCTCCTGCGCGGAACCGGCCAGTCGGCCAGTTTTCCCATGCTTACGATGGCTGCGCCGGCTCCAGGCAAATCCAGGCCGGGCTACGAATGGACAGCCCGGTACGGCCCTCCGGGCATGCGGGTAAAACTCCATGCGCGGGTTCTCGATGCAGGCGAAGCGCGCATGGGGCTTGTCATCGAGCGCTAGAGAATCTCCGTCGCGCAGAGAAATTTCACCCAGGCTCACGCCCTGAGACTGGCATTTTCTATCCTGTCTGCACGCGCCGGCAATGCCGCCGGCGACCATTCAGGAGATACGCATGCCCGAATCCAGCCAGGACATCCAGGTCATTCTCACCCCCCTCAAACCGGCCCTGATCGCCGGCGCCGCCCAGCGCCTGCCGGTGCTGGTGCGGGTGCACTCGCCCGATCCCGTGCCCGGGCAGGTGAAGGCCCGCAAGCCCTATGGCCTCGCCCTCGTTATCGACCGCTCCGGCTCCATGTCCGGCGAGCCGCTGCGCGAGGCGGTGCGCTGCGCCCGCCACATGGTCGACCGGCTTGCGCCGAGCGACACGGCGGCGCTGGTGGTCTTCGATGACAAGGTGCGCACCCTGGTGCGGGCGGCGCCGGTCGGCGACGGCCAGAAGCTGCGCCAAGCGCTGGCGCAGATCCTCGAGGGCGGCTCGACCAACCTGCACGGCGGCTGGAAGGCGGGGGCGGACGGACTGGCTTCGCTCGCCGGCGAGGCGGCCATCGCGCGCGTGATCCTGCTCTCGGACGGCAACGCCAACGTCGGGGAGGTCGATCCCCAGACCATCGCCGGCCAGTGCGCCGCGGCAGCGCAGGCGGGCGTGACGACTTCCACCTACGGCCTGGGCCGTCAGTTCAACGAGGACCTAATGGTCGCGATGGCGAAGAGCGGCCTCGGCAACCACTACTACGGCGACAGCGCGGCCGATCTGCTCGAGCCCTTCGCCGAGGAGTTCGATCTCATATCGAGCCTGTTCGCCCGCCATCTCAAGCTGTCGCTGGGTGCACCCGAGGGGGTGAGGATCCGGCTGCTGAACGATTACCCGGTCGAGGAGCGGGAAGGGTTTCCGCTCGCCCGGCTGCCGGACCTGCCCTGGGGCGCGGAGGCCTGGGCCCTCGTCGAGCTGGAGATCGAGGCCGGCGCCGCGACGGGTGCGGAGATCGTTCATGTTCTGCAGGCGGGCGTCGGCGGCACGACGCCCGACGGCGCGCCCATCGCCTTCCCGGAGGCCATGCTGAATGTCGGGACGGTGTCCCCGGCGGCGTGGGATGCGCTCCTGCCCGATCAACTGGTCGCCGAGCGGCTGGCGGAGGTCGAGACGGCGCTCATCCTGCAGCAGGCGAGAGAAGCGGCCGATGCGGGCGATTGGCAGGCGATCCAGGCGCTGTTGGCGACGGCCCGCGCCCGCTTCGCGCAGTACCCGTGGGCCGCCGAGGTGCTCGATCAGCTTGCTTTCCTGGCGAATCCGGACAACGTGCTGCGTTTCAAGAAGGAGGCGCTGTACGTGTCGCACAAGATGAGGTCCCGTCTAGCCGCCAAGGAGGAGCTGTCGGCCTTGGCGCAGGAGGACGACAAGGCCGCCTTCCTGCGGCGAAAGCCGCTGCAGGGCAAGGCCCGGTTCGATCCGCCCGGCGGCAAGGGGAGCTGAGACATGCCGCAACTGCCCAGCGGTCGCCACGTCGCGCTCATGCCGACGCCCCTCGACAAGCTGCTCAAGGAGGGGCGCCATTTCGGCAACATCCACAAGGTGCTGGCGATCAAGACCGAGGCCGACGTGGCCCGCTTCGTCGATGTGCTTTACCTAGTGCCGGAGAGCGAAGCCGGCAGCCAGGAAGGCGTGTTGGGGCTGCATGACGCTTCGCTGCAGGTTCCGCCCGGGATGGCCTTTGTCCCGGCCGGCTTCAGGCTGTCGGAGTGGGAAAAGCGCGCCGCCGGCTGGAGCGAGGAGGACAGGGCGGCGTTCCGTGAATTCCTCGCGGGCCGCTGCGCGCCGGTGCTGCGTGAATGGCTCGACACCGTGAGAACGGGCCAGGCGAAGCTGCACGAGACGGACGACCCTCTCGCGCGCCTGCTGGTCGCTTGGTGGGACGCCGGTTGCCATCCTGCCCAGGATGAGGGCTGGGAAGCTTCCGATGTCGGCACGCCCGACTGGGACGATTACGACCTGCTCGCTGCGCTCGGCCAGGCTTGCAAGCTGCTGCCGGGACATAAGGACATCGCCGCCAACGAGAAGCCGATATGGATGCTGCAGTCCTACTGGAACATCGTGCGCTTCGACCTGCAGCCCCGGCTCGACGCCTGGCCGGACGCCGCGGTTGGCGTGCGCGAAGCGGCGTCGCACGCGCGCGAACATGGCTGGCTTGAGGACATGAACGCTGCCAAGCGCGACTGGCTGCACGGCAACGGTGTTTCGGTCTGCATCCAGCTTTGGAATGCCTACGGAGACAAGCTGCGCGCCGTCATCCCGCAGCCCTACGGCATCATCGAGCTGGTGGTGCTCTCGCCCGAGGCGAATCGGTTTTTCAGCGCGGCAACGGACGGAGAGAAAAATGCAGGACATCGCGACCAGTGAGAAGTCGGAGCAGGCAAGCCTGTTCGAGGATGCGGCCGGCGGCGCTGCGTCGAATCGCCTGGCGCTCTTCGAGGACTGTGCCGCCGCGATAGACCAACTCTTCGCGCAGGCGCTCGAGACACAGGGCAAGGGCGCCTTTGACGAGTTCCTCGGCTTCATGAAGCGGTTCAGCAACCTTTCGGTCTACAACGCCATGCTGGTGAGGGTGCAGCGCCCGGGCGCTGCCGCGGTCGGCAGCCGCAGGCAATGGGCGGGCTATGGCCGCATCGTGAAGCCGGACGCCGTGCCGATCGTCGTGCTGCAGCCCTTCGGCCCGGTGCGCTTCCTCTTCGAGATCGGCGACACGGAGGGCAGGGAGGTGCCGGGCGAGCGCATGAGCACGCTGTTCGCCGAGGGTCATGTGCCGGCGGCGCAGTACAAGCGAACCAGGGAGGCGGCGGTGAAGTACGGGATCGAGGTAGTCGAGACCGACAGCTATGGCGCGCTGCTGGCAGGGACGGCGGCCGCCATTGGCCGGCTTCCCGAAACCCTGCAGCCGCGGACGATGGAGGCGGCCAGGTACCGCATCCGCCTCAACGCGAAGCACGACCTGCCGACGCGGTTCGCCACGCTGGCGCACGAGCTGGGCCATGTCTATTGCGGGCATCTGGGCGGCGACCAGAAAGGACGCTGGCCCGCTCGCCAGGGCCTGTCCCACGCACAGCGCGAGCTGGAGGCCGAAGCGGTGGCCTGGCTCGTCTGCCAGCGCACCGGCGTCAGCCCGCGCTCGAAGGAGTATCTCTCCGGCCTCGCCACGGAGGAGGCCATCGCGGGCGTGAGCGCCTACGTCATCTTCGACGCGGTGAACCGGGTGGAGTCGCGCATCGCGCCGAAGAAATGAGAACATGGAGCATGACCACTGCCAGATCCATCGACAGGATCGTCTCTGGCGGCCAGACCGGCGCCGACCGCGCTGCACTCGACTGGGCCATCGCCTGCGGCATCCCGCATGGCGGCTGGTGCCCGCCCGGCCGAGAGGCCGAGGACGGCGCGATCGATACGCGTTACCTGCTGAAGGAGACGCTCACCGGGGGTTATCGATACCGCACGCGCCTGAACGTCGAAGACAGCGACGGCACGCTGATCCTGAATCTGGGCGAATTGGAAGGCGGCACGCTGGAAACGAAGCGCTTCGCCGAGCGCCTGAAGAAGCCCTGCCACGTCGTCCAGCTCGACGGCGCCGTCCCGCCGGGACTGACTTTTGCCGCGCTGGCATGGCTGCGCGCCAATCGCATCGGGACGCTCAACGTCGCCGGCCCGCGTGAAAGCAAGCGGCCGGGCATGTACGCCGCGGCGACGGCCTTCCTTGAAGCGCTGGCGCGAAGCTGCGAGCCAACTGCCGGGGAGGGGTGATGACGTCGCAAAGCCTTGTGCGCAACTATCTGTCCGTGCCCCTGGCCGAGTTCCGCAATGCCGCCAAGGTGTTTACGCGGCGCGGCACGCACCTGGGACAGGCCCTGCTTGCCTTCGAGGGCGGGTTTCTCTCAATCGAGGCGGGAGAAGCGACCGCCGTGATGCGGGCGGAGGGCGAATGGCACGGGCGGGCGAGCTTCTCGCCGGAGATACTGCGGGCACTCGCCAAGGTACCGCCCGCCCAGGACCCGATCCCGATCTCCTACGCCGACGGGCATCTGCTGATCGGCAGCATGACCATTCCCTGCTTCTGGCAGCGGACGAGCCGGGATTTCCTGTTCAATCTGGAGAATCCCAGCCTGCTGGATCTGCTTGCGCTCGGCCGCACCCTGCCGCGCGCCGACATCAGAGGCAGCGAGCTGGGGAAGCAGATCCGCAATGCCCAGGCAAGGGCCGCGCGCCGCATCCGCTCGGCAGCCACCCTGCTGGCGGTTTTCGATGTATCGGAGTCGGCCGTGCGCAACCTGGTCGAAGCGCGCATCGCGAGCCGGCTGGAGCGCGGTCAATGACCGACGAAATGCACGCCCGCGTGCAACACGCCGCCGCCCTGATCGAGCAGGCGGACGGTCTCATCGTCACCGCCGGCGCCGGCATGGGCGTCGACTCCGGCCTGCCGGATTTCCGCGGGCCTGAGGGCTTCTGGGGCGCCTATCCGGCGCTGGGGCACGCGGGAATCCGCTTCGAGGACATCGCCAACCCGCAGGCCTTCGAGGACGATCCTTATCTCGCCTGGGGCTTCTACGGCCACCGCCTCAACCTCTACCGGGCCACCGAGCCGCACGAGGGCTTCCGCATCCTGCGCGACATCGCGGACAAGTTGCCGCACGGCGCCTTCGTCTTCACCAGCAACGTCGACGGCCAATTCGAGAAGGCCGGCTTCGACGAGGAGTGCATCGTCGAGTGCCACGGCTCCATCCACCACCTGCAATGCATGAAAAACTGCTTCGAATACACTTGGTCATCCGCCGGCTTCCGCCCGAAGGTCGACGAGCAGTCTTGCCGCATCACCTCGGCCTTGCCGGTGTGCCCGCTCTGCCGGTCGCTCGCTAGGCCCAACATCCTGATGTTCGGCGACTGGAGCTGGATGCGTTCGCGCACCTATCAACAACAACTGCAGTTTCGTCGCTGGCGACAGGAAGTGGCACGGCCGGTGGTGATCGAGATCGGCGCCGGAACGGCAATTCCCTCGGTGCGCGCGTTCGGGGAAGAGCAGGGCTGCCCGCTGATCCGCATCAACAAGCGGGAGTGGCAAGTCCGCCGTGCGGGCGACGTTGGCTTGCCCGCGGGTGGGCTGGAAGGCATGCGGGCCATTGCGGAAGCCCTGGCAGGGAAACCATGATGGCGCGGCTTCTTCTCGCGCTCGCAATGTCGACCGTGGCCCTGGCGTGCCGCGCCGAGCCGCGGGTGTACCTGGACAGCTTCGTCGCGAACGAGTGGCATTACATCTCGCTCACCGGACTGTGGCCCTGTTTTGCCCGCGGCCGCAGCGACCTGATGATGGCGTTCGTCGACAGCCAAGACCGACAGTTCCAGGAAATCGGCTGCTGGGAGTACGTGGGCGACAAGATCAAGGTGTATCTCTACAGGGAAGACCTGGAATTCGATGCCGGCGAGGAACAGTATGAGTTCAGGGAAAGCCAGTGCCCCGACTGCAAGGTGGCGGAGCCGGAAGAATTGGCGCCGGTCTGAAGCCGCTGATCCAAGGGAGTGCTCATGGCCTGCTACCGCATCAGCTACTACGTTCCCGACGCCGAGATCGAGGCGGTGATGGCCTGGCTCGAGGAAAACCGCCAGCCGCTCGGCCTGATCCGCGGCAGCGCCTACAAGACGACCCGGGGGCCGGACTGCTCAGAGGAGCTCTGGCTCTCGAAGTTCGTGTTCAGGACCGAGGAAGGTGCGCGAATGTACTGCCGGCGATGGCTTCCCGATTTCCGTGAAGACGCGAAGATCGAGCCGTGGCGATAATGGCGCGTTCTATCCCTTGTCGCCGGCCGATCCGTCGTAGTGAATCCGTCCCGTGTGTCGACCGATCACGATTACGCGGCTGCTCTGCAGGGTCGGCGCACCGCCGGCCGGCGGTAGCGCCTGCACCCACCAGCACGGCTCGGGCCAGCGCCCGTAGACGGCAAACCGCGCGGGCTTCCTGCCGTGGCAGACCAGTTCGGGCGCCGGCGCAGCCTGCCCGATCGCCCGCGCAGCGATGCCCAGCGCGGCTTCCTTCGAAACAGGCGGGAATGGGTGCACATGCGCTTGCCGCGGCGGGCTCATGTCGCCGCATGATAATATCGCTGCCGCAACTTCAACAAAGAGGCACCAGGCGAATGACCTGATTTCCGGAAGCGGACTTGAGCGATGCACATCCACGGGGATGCCCCGAGGACGCCGCTCGACCCGCAACCAGACAGGAGATTCGCCATGCAACGATCCAGAAAGCCCACGCCCGCCAAGGGCGCTCCCCGCGTCTACATCCTCGAAGTCAATGGCGCCAAGCGCGCCGCCTCGCGCAACGAGTTTGCCTTTGCCTGGCAGGACAGGGTGGCGCCGGACGACCCGAGCATCAGCCAGCCAATGACCATCACCATCAAGGGCGTTCGCTACACGGCGCGCCTTCAGGATGGTGTGCTGCGTTGGGTGCCCAGCCCCGAAACCGGAATGGGCGAGGAGGCGCCGAAGGGAAAGCGGTAGCAGGTAAGCTTGCTTGGCGAGGTGGTCGCAATCTGCAACCACCTGTGCCTTTTCAGCGGGAGAATTCTCAAACCATCGTTGTTTCCGGGCGCACCTTGGCCAGTCGTTTCACCGTGTCCGGGTAATTGGCGACGAGACTGAGCAGTACCTTGGCCGGCCCGGTTGCCTTGCGCTTTTCCGCGTGGCGCTATGCTGCGGCCAGTGTCTTGGCCGACTTCCTGCGGGCAGTCTTGATCCTGCCTTTTGTGCGAACGGCTGGCGCGGCATGCAGGGTGAGTCCGAGCGCCTTGATCACCTTGAGCACGGTTGAGAACTCCGGGTTTCCGGAGGACGACAGCGCCTTGTAGAGCCCTTCGCGGGTAAGGCCAGTATCGCGTGCGAGCTGCGACATTCCTCTGGCGCGGGCCACATCGTTCAGCGCGGCGCGCACTAACGTACCGTCGCCGGGATCTTCGTCCAGGCAGGCATCGAGGTACAGCGCCATGTCCTCCTCGGTGTTGAGGTGATCAACGGCATCCCAACGGGTGAATTTCTCTGTCATCTTGAATCCTTCCATTCCTTCGCAATTTCGATTGCCCGCCTGATGTCGGCGTCCTGCGTGCTCTTGTCGCCGCCAGCGAGCAACACTACCAGGATGGCACCACGCCGCATGAAATAGAGCCGATAACCCGGGCCATGGTCGATGCGCATCTCGCTGACGCCCTCGCGCGCCGGCTTCACGTCACCAAAGCTGCCAGTCTCCGAAAGACGGCGAATCCTGGCGTTGATTTTCGCGATCGCCTGCCGATCCTTCAACTTGCCAAGCCAACGGGCGAAAGTTTCGCTTTGGATGATCTCAAGCATTGGTCAAGTGTAATCCATGATTCACAGTCAGGCAATAACAGGCAACGTAAGATCGGGCGAAACGGCTCAGGATCGTGTTTTGAAGAATCGCGGAATGCATGCCATGTGGCTATTGCCATTCCGGGGCATTTTTCGGGACATTTTTGGGAAAACCAGTCGTTTTGTGTCGTACTGAAATATGCAACTTGTTGATTTGACTGGACCGCTTGCGACTGGTTTGGACACTGAGGGGGTTCGAATCCCACCCTCTCCGCCAACCTATTCCAACCCCTTGATTCCAAGGGGGCGTTTTTCAGACGATTCGCACCCGACGTCCAAGAAGGCAGTCCAAATTGGAGCGTCGTCATGCGTTTTTCCGGCACCTACCTGCGCCGCGCACAAACCGGGTTGTGGTATTTTCGCGTAGCTATTCCCCCAGCCTTGCGCCCGACGTTCGGCCGCAAGGAACTGGTCAGGTCACTGCGAACTTCCGACCGGAAAGAAGGCCGCTGAAAGCGGCTCAGTGTTTGCCTGAAAAATCAGTCCCCGTAACACGGCGAGCTGTATCGCACGTGGGCCAACGAATGGATTTGTTTGAAGAGAGAAGTTTCCCCCTACCGCGCTTTGCGCGGTAGGGGCTGATGCAAGACGGGCCGCTGATCACGGCCCTTCGTTTGTGGTTATCCGATGCTCTGCGCGATGGCCTCGCGCAAGGTTCGCAGGTCGGCCGCCGAGAGCGCGCCCATCGAACGCACGACGAGACCCTGCACGATGGTCGTCACCACCGGTTTCAGCACGGACGGCTTGATGAGTCCGGCCGCCTGCCACTCGGCGATCGACGCCTCGCCGAAGGCATGGGTTATCGTCACAGCCTGTCGTAGACGGCGTCTTCGTCGTTCTCCCACACCGCTGCGAAGCTCGCCTCGCTGGCGCGGGCGGCGGCCTGCGTGAGGCGCAGTTCATCCTCGCGCGTGCGCAGAAAATCCACGAAGTCCTCCACCTCCGCCAGTCGCTGCGGCGGCAATTGTCGGATCTTCTCGATCAACACCTGCTCGGTTGCGCTCATCGTTTCGTCTCCTGTCGGTTCGGTTCAGCGGCTGTCCAGCGCGACAAAGAATTCTCGTTCGTCCTGGCTGTTCGCCATGGCCGGGTACTCCATTGCAATGATCTGGCGCATACCTTAACTGAATCGCCCCGGCTTTGGTAGATACATCGAAACCACAATCTTGAGGCAGCCAAGGAACTCTTAGTTCGCTGATTTTCCCCGTGCTTTCCTTCTGGTCGGTGCCGCCGGCCGCGGCGTTGCGTTGGCGCGTTTTTGCGGCGCCGGCCGGGCGAACCCGCCGGTGCCCGCCGGCTGGAAGGCCGGCACCAGGTGGCGATGGCCGTTGCCGATCAGATCGGCGCGGCCCATGCGTCGCAAGGCTTCGCGCAGCAGCGGCCAGTTCTCCGGGTCGTGGTAGCGCAGGAAGGCCTTGTGCAAACGGCGGCGCCGCTCGCCGCGCACCACGCTCACCGCTTCGGACCCGTGCGTCACCTTGCGCAGCGGATTCTTCCCGCTGTGCCACATCGCGGTGGCGAGTGCCAGCGGCGTGGGCAGGAAGGTCTGCACCTGGTCGAGACGGAAGCCGTTTTTCTTCAGCCACAAGGCCAGCGCCAGCATGTCCTCGTCGGTGGTGCCGGGGTGGGCGGCGATGAAGTAGGGGATGAGGTACTGCTCCTTGCCGGCTTCCGCGGAGAACTTCTCGAACAGCGCCTTGAACTTGTCGTAGGCGCCGATGCCCGGCTTCATCATCTTGGAGAGCGGCCCGGCCTCGGTGTGCTCCGGCGCGATCTTCAGGTAGCCGCCGACGTGATGGCTGACGAGTTCCTTGACGTACTCCGGCGAGCGCACGGCGAG
>CAUJIV010000081.1 GCA_963205435.1 Pseudomonadota bacterium | reverse complement strand
GCAAAACGCTCCCCTCGCCCCTCCGGGGAGAGGGGTTGGGGGAGAGGGGCAAACGGCCGCTCACGACTCGGCTTCCCTGGTTCGGTCCGAGCCTGGCGCCGCAGGCGAGCAAAACGCTCCCCTCGCCCCTCCGGGGAGAGGGGTTGGGGGAGAGGGGCAAACGGCCGCTCACGACTCGGCTTCCCTGGTTCGTTGAGCCAAGGCCGCGGCGGCGCACTCGGCGTCCGAGAAGGGCAGGCGGCGGCCGGCGATTTCCTGGTAGGACTCGTGGCCCTTGCCGGCGATCAGCACCACGTCGCGCGCGCCGGCCTGCGCCAGCGCCGCGCGGATCGCCTCGCCGCGGTCTTCGATCACGCGCGCGCCCGGCGCGCCGGCGGCGATGGCGGCGAGGATGTCCCGCGGTTCCTCGTCGCGCGGGTTGTCGCTGGTCAGGATCACCGCGTCGGCGCCACGCGCCGCCGCCGCGCCCATCAGCGGCCGCTTGCCGGCGTCGCGGTTGCCGCCGCAGCCGAAGACACAGACGAGGCGGCCGCCGCGCGCGGCGGCCGTGCCGCGCAGCGCCGCCAGCGCCTGCGCCAGCGCGTCCGGCGTGTGGGCGTAGTCGATCACCGCCAGCGGCGCGCCCTCGCCGCCGAGCGCCTGCATGCGGCCCGGCGCCGGTTCCAGCCGCCGCAGCGCGGCGGCGGCCTCCTCCAGCGCCACGCCGGAAGCCAGCAGCGCGCCGAGCACGGCGAGCAGGTTGGCGGCGTTGAACTCGCCCAGCAGCGGCGAGGCGATCTCGGCGCGCCCCTGCGGCGTCACCGCGGTGAAGCGCAGGCCGCGCGGCGTCGCCGCCAGGCCCTCGGCCAGCAGGCTGGCGCCCGGCGCGCCGCGCAGGCTGTAGCCGCTCGTCGCGACATTGCCGCCGGCGAGATCCCGCGCGATGCGCAGGCCGAGCGCGTCGTCGAGGTTCACCACCGCCGCCCTCAGCCCCGCCGCGCGGAACAGCCTCTCCTTGGCGGCGCCGTAGGCTGCCATGCTGCCGTGGTACTCGAGGTGGTCGCGCGTCAGGTTGGTGAACACGGCGACGTCGAAATGCACGCCGTTCACCCGCCCCTGGTCGAGGCCGATCGAGGACACCTCCATCGCCGCCGCCTGCGCCCCCTGCGCCAGATAAGCCGCCAGCTGTCGGTGCACCGCGATCGCCTCCGGCGTCGTGTTGAGGCTCTCCTCCAGCGCGCCGGGAAATCCGCAGCCGAGCGTGCCGATCAGCGCGCAGCGCCGGCCGAGCCGCTCGAAGGCGCGGGCGATCCACTGGCTCACCGAAGTCTTGCCGTTGGTGCCGGTCACGCCGACCATCCACAGCCGCTCCGAAGGCCGGCCGTACGCCAGGTGGGCGAGCCAGCCCGACAGCGCCTGCAGTCCGTCCACTTCCAGTTGCGGCACGCCGGCCGCCGGCGCCTTGGCGGCGCCCTCCGCACCGTCCGCCGTCCCGCGCTCGCGCAGCACCGCCGCGGCGCCGCGCGCCACGGCGTCGGCGATGAAGCGGCGGCCGTCGCTGCGCGCTCCCGGCCAGGCGAGGAAGATGTCGCCCGGCCGCAGCGCGCGCGAATCGGCGCTGAGGGAGCTTGCCGTCACGCCCAGTCTCCGCAGTTCATCGAGCACGCGCCGCGCTTCTCCCGTTCCGACGCTCACAGGCTGTCCGGCACCGCCGCCGCGTCGTGGGCCACCTGCACCGGCGCCAGCGGCGCGTCCGGCGCCACGCCGAGCGTGCGCAGGCTGCCGGCCATCACCCGGGCGAACACCGGTGCCGCCACTTCGCCGCCGTAGTACTTGCCGGCCGCGGGCTCGTCGATCATCACCGCCACGATCAGGCGCGGATCCGACGCCGGGGCGAAGCCGACGAAGGCGGCGACGTAGCGGTCGGTGTACTGGCCGGCTTCCAGCTTGCGCGCCGTGCCGGTCTTGCCGGCGACGCGGTAGCCGGCAATGCGCGCCTGCGGCGCCGTGCCGCCGGGCTGCACCGCCATCTCCAGCATGGCGCGCACCTCGCGCGCCGTCTGCGCCGAAAAGATGGATTTGCCCGCGACCGGCGGCGATTCCAGCCGGGTCAGAGACAACGGAATCACGTCGCCGTCGCGGGCAAAAGCCAGGTAAGCGCGGGCCAGCTGCATCAGCGTCACCGAGATGCCGTGGCCGTAGGCCATGGTGGCCTGCTCGATCGGCCGCCAGGTCTTGAACGGTCGCAATCGCCCGGCCGCCTCGCCGGGGAAGCCGAGCCCGAGCGGCTGGCCGAAGCCGAGCTCGTCGTACATGCGCCACATCTCCTCGGGCGCCAGCGTCGCCGCCACCTTGGCGACGCCGACGTTGCTCGACTTCTGGATCACCTGCGCCAGCGTCAGCGTGCCGTAGGCGTGCGTGTCGTGGATGGTCGCGCTGCCGATGGTGAGCCGCCCCGGCGCCGTCTGGATCGGCGTGTCGAAGCGGAAGCGCCCCTTCTCCAGCGCCAGCGCGGCGGTGAACGGCTTCAGCGTCGAGCCCGGCTCGAAGACGTCGATCAGCGCGCGGTTCCTCAGCTGCGCTCCGTTCAGCCTGACGCGGTTGTTCGGATTGAACGCCGGCAGGTTGGCCAGCGCCAGCACCTCGCCGCTGCGCACGTCGAGCACGACGATGCCGCCGGCCTTCGCCTTGTGCTCGGCGACGGCCTGCTTCAGGTGGGTGTAGGCGAGATACTGCACCTTGGCGTCGAGCGCCAGCGTGATGTCCCTGCCGTCCTGCGGCGGCCGCACGCTGTCGACATCCTCGACGATGCGGCCGAGGCGGTCCTTGATGACGCGGCGGCTGCCGGCGCGGCCGGCCAGCGCTGCCTCGAAGGCCAGCTCGATGCCTTCCTGCCCGGCGTCGTCGACGCCGGTGAAGCCGAGCACGTGCGCCGTCACCTCGCCGGATGGGTAGTAGCGGCGGAACTCGCGCTGCTGGTGGATGCCGGGCAGTTCGAGCGCCGCCACCTTCTCGGCCACGTCGGGCGGAATCTGCCGCTTGACGAAGACGAAGTCCTTCTCGCTGGCGAGGCGGCGGTTCAGCTCGCGCACGTCCATCTGCAGCAGCGCCGCCAGCGCCCGCGCCTGCGCCGGCGACAGGCGCGCGTCCTCGGGAATCGCCCAGATCGACTTCACCGGCGTCGACACCGCCAGCATGTCGCCGCTGCGGTCGGCGATGCGCCCGCGCGTGGCCGACAGCTCGATCACGCGCGAATAGCGCGACTCGCCCTTCTGCTGCAGGAAGTCGTTGTTGACCACCTGCAGCCACAGCGAGCGCGCCGCCAGCAGGCAGAACGCCGACAGGATCAGCGTCGCGACGAAGCGCGCGCGCCAGGCCGGCAGGCGCTGCGACAGCAGGGGATTGTTGCCGAACTTCATCGCGCCGCCTCCACCGCCAGCAGCTGTCCCGCCGCCGGCGGTCTCATGCGCAGGCGCTCGCGGGCGATCTGCTCGATGCGCGCATGGGTCGCCCAGGTGCTCTGCTCGAGCTGCAGCTGGCCCCACTCCACCTCGAGGCTGCGCATGCGCTCCTGCTCGCGCTCCAGCTCGGTGAACAGCTTGCGCGCCTTGTGCTGCGCGGCCACCCCGCCCAGCGCGCTGGCCAGGACGATCGCGAGCAGGAGCAGGTTGAGGCGCAGCACCTCAGGCCTCCCTTTCCTCCCCCTTGCCGAGGAAGGGGGCGGCGGTTCTCTCCGCCGCGCGCAGCACCGCGCTGCGCGCGCGCGGATTGGCGGCGACTTCCGCCTCCGTCGCGCGAACCGGCCCGCCGACCAGGCGCAGGCGCGGCGGCGGCAGCTCGGCTTCGCGCAGCGGCAGCCGCGCCGGCAGCCGCGGCGGCCGCGACTCGTCGCGCAGGAAGCGCTTGACCATGCGGTCCTCGAGGGAATGGAAGCTGATCACCGCCAGGCGGCCGCCCGGCGCCAGCGCCTCGACCGCCTGCGGCAGGACTAGCGCCAATTGCGCAAGCTCCTGATTGACGTGAATCCGTACAGCCTGAAAGCTGCGCGTCGCCGGATGCTGGCCTTGCTCGCGCGTGCGGACGGCCGATGCCACGATCTCGGCAAATTGTCGTGTGGTTTGGACAGCCCCCCCTGACCGAGCAGCAACAAGCGCCTTTGCAATCGCATGAGCAAACCGTTCTTCGCCATAGTTCCTGATCACCTCCCCCAGTTCGCGCTGGCTCGCCTGCGCCAGCCATTCCGCCGCCGTCTGGCCGCGGCTCGTGTCCATGCGCATGTCGAGCGGCCCGTCGCGGCGGAAGCTGAAGCCGCGCGCCGCCTCGTCCAGCTGCGGCGAGGACACGCCCAGGTCCAGCAGCACGCCGTCCACCCGCCCGATGCCTTCGGCGCGCAGCACCTGCCGCAAGTCGCCGAAGGCGGCATGGATCAGTTTCAGCCGGGCATCCGCGATCGCCGCCCCCGCCGCGATCGCCGCCATGTCCCGGTCCAGCGCGACCAGCCTGCCGTCCTTCCCCAGTCGCTCGAGGATCAGCCGGCTGTGCCCGCCGCGGCCGAAGGTCGCATCGACATAGATCCCCCCCGGCTTCACCGCCAGGGCGTCGACCGCTTCCTCCAGCAATACGCTTCTGTGGCCCTCCGCTTCGCTCACAAGGCGAGCGTTTCCAGCCCCGGCGGCAGCAGCTTGTCGCCGAGGGCGAAGATCGCCTCCTGCTGCTGCATCCAGCCGGCGGCCGACCACAATTCGAAATGATTGCCCTGGCCGACCAGCCACACTTCCTTTTCCAGGCCGGCGTACTGGCGCAGCTCCGGCGCGATCAGCACGCGGCCGGCCGCATCCAGCTCCTCCTCGCGGGCGAAGCCGACCAGCAGGCGCTTCAGCAGGGCGGATTGCTGCTCGAGGCTCGGCGCCTGGAGCACCCTGTCGCGGATCGGCTCCCAGGCCGGCAGGGGGTAGATGAGCAGGCAGCGATGCGGATGGGCGGTCAGCACCAGCGTGCCGTTGGCGACGGCGGCGAGGCTTTCTCGATGGCGCGAAGGCACGGCGAGCCGCCCCTTCGCGTCGAGATTCAGCGCCGCCGCCCCCTGATACATTCGCCCCTCCGTGACCTAGTAGGAAAGGATTTCTCCCACTTTTATCCACTTTTCCCCACTTTAATTGAACAACTAAAGTGGGTCAAGTGAAAAAAATCACGAATTTCATTTTTGCAACAATGAGTTAAAGGCTTCGACCAAGAATTGGCCATAGGAATTTAATCCTTGAAAAACAATAGGGATGGAAATTGATCTGAAAGTGAAATATGAGGTATGGCAGAGGCCATCCACGAACAGGACGGCGAAGGGGAAGTGGAAGTCCGCCGATAAGCCGGGTTCTGTGCGGCAGCCGAAGCTGCCCGGCAGCCATTCCTCTGGGCGACGCGTTGCCGCGGCGCTCTAGCAGCCTACCCGGAAGCGGCGCGAGCAGCGCCATGGCTTCCCTATTTGGCCTTGCCCCGGATGAGGTTTTGCGTGCCAGCCGTGTTGCCACGGTCTGCGGTGGGCTCTTACCCCGCCTTTTCACCCTTGCCTGATCCCGTCCGGCTCGCGCCGGCCGGACCATCGGCGGTGTGTTTTCTGTGCCACTTTCTGTCGCCTTGGGTCTTTCGACTTGCTGCGCCCGGCCGTTAGCCGGCATCCTGCTCTATGGGGCCCGGACTTTCCTCCATGCGCGCGCAGCGCGCACAGCGGCTGCCTGGCGGACTTCCACAGGCAGTATATCGCATTCACCCCTTTGATTTTCAAGGTGTTACAAAATATCTTCCGGCTTCGGCTTGATCTGGCCGCGGTCACGTCGGAAAATAGGGGCGGAACGGAAACAGGCTTTCTTGGCAGGAGCCATCTCAAACCTCCGCTTCCATTTCAGGCCCCGCTTCGGCGGGGCCTTTTTTCTTCGGCCTGTTCCTGCGCGACGGGCGGAATTGGCGCGCATCGTCGTAATACGCCGCCGACTCGTTCTCCGCCACCACGCCGGGTATGCCGAGCAGCGGCAGCGGCTGCAGCTCGCGCGGCCGCGCCGGCGCTGCGTCGCCGGAAAACATCCCGGCCAGCCGCGCGTCGACCGACTCGAGTTGCGACGAGAACGGCTGCGCCAGCCAGGGCTCGCCAACCTCGATGAGGAGCGCCTTCGCCGTCAGGCCGAAGAACGGCGCGCGCAGCGCGTCCCAGCTGGCGTGGCCGAAGACGAAGAAGCGCATGCGCCGCGCCAGCCGCTCGCGCTCCTGCCAGAACAGCGCCCGCCAGGCGTGTCCGCGCAAGAGTTCGAGCAGCGCCGGGTCCGCCGACACCACCGCCATGCCGCACTCGTCGAACTGCGTCGCCGCGTCGCGCGCCGCCCCGCGCTCCGCCCTGCCCGCCGCGCGCTGCGCCAGCAGCGCGGCATGGTGGCGGCCGTTGAGGGCGCGCTTGGCGCGCGGATAGGCGAGCCAGGCCAGCGCATGGCAGAAGTCGTGCCAGTTGCCCGGCCGCGTCTCCACCTCGCCGCGGGCGAAGATCCGTTCCTCATAGCCGCCTTCCTCGCCATCCCCTGCGGCCGCCGGCGCGACGAAGCGTAGCGGCATGCCGCTGGCCGCCCGCGGCGGCGCCGGCAGCGACGCCAGCGCCGCGTTGAGCGCGGCCAGGTCGGGCGGCGCGCTGCCGCCGAAATGCCGCAGCCAGCCTGCCACCGGTTCGAACAGCGGCCGGCCGGCGAGCGCGGCGAGATCACGGATCGGAGCCCTATAATCCGGCATCGCTGTTGAGCATTCCGCCATGGCAAACGTCAAGCGTTCCGGCGCGCTGGGGGAGACCGTCCGGCCGCGCGAAGTCTGGGCCTGGGCCATGTACGACTTCGCCAACTCGGGCTACACCACGGTCGTCATCACCGCCGTCTTCAGCGCCTATTTCGTCGCCGTCGTCGCCGCGCGCGCGCCCTGGGCGACGCTGGCCTGGACGGCGACGCTGTCCCTCTCCTATGCGCTGATCGTCGCCACCGCGCCGCTGGTCGGCGCCTGGGCCGACGCCCGCGCCGCCAAGAAGCGCCTGCTGGCGATCAGCACCGTCGGCTGCGTCCTGTTCACCGCCGGCCTCGGCTTCAGCGGTCCCGGCACCCTGGCGCTCGCCGTGGCCTGCGTCGTCGCCTCCAACTTCTTCTTCGGCACCGGCGAGAACCTGATCGCCGCCTTCCTGCCCGAGCTGGCCGACAGCCGCGCCATGGGCCGCGTCTCCGGCTGGGGCTGGAGCCTCGGCTACCTCGGCGGCCTGCTCTCCCTCGGCCTCTGCCTCGCCTGGATCGCGCGCGCGCAGGCGGCGGGGCAGCCCGCCGCCGAAGCAGTGCCGCAGACGATGTTCATCACCGCCGCCCTGTTCGCCCTCGCCAGCCTGCCGACCTTCCTCTTCCTGCGCGAGCGCGCCGCGCCGCAGCCGGCGGCCGGCGCCATCGCCCGCGCCGCCTGGTCGCGCGTCGCCGCCACCCTGCGCCAGGCGCGCCGCTTCCGCGCCCTGTCGCGCTTCCTCCTGTGCACCCTGTTCTACCAGGCCGGCATCGCCGCGGTGATCACGCTGGCCGCCATCTACGCCCAGGAGGCCATGCATTTCACCACGCAGCAGACCCTGGTGCTGATCCTCGTCGTGAACCTCACCGCCGCCGTCGGCGCCTTCTTCTTCGGCTATGTGCAGGACCGCATCGGCCACGTGCGCGCCATCGCCCTCACCCTGTGCGGCTGGATCGTCATGGTGCTGCTCGCCTGGCTGGCCGAGGGCGCGGCGCTGTTCTGGGTCGCCGCCAACCTCGCCGGGCTGTGCATGGGCGCCTCGCAGTCGGCCGGCCGCGCCATGGTCGGCTTCCTCGCGCCGCCCTCGCGCCTCGCCGAGTTCTTCGGCCTGTGGGGCCTGGCGGTCAAGCTCGCCTCGATCTTCGGTCCGCTCACCTACGGCCTCGCCAACTGGCTGTCCGGCGGCGACCACCGCCGCGCCATCCTCATCACCGGCATCTGGTTCATCGCCGGCCTGCTGCTGCTCGGCGGCGTCGACGTGCGCAGCGGCCGGCGCGCGGCGCTGCGCGCGGCGCGCCGCGAGGCCCGGCCGCCTATCGCACCGCCGGCGCCGCCGGAACGAAGCTGAGCGTGCGCCCCTCGATGCGGAAGGTGCCGAGCAGCGCGCCCGCGTTCGGCGGCGGCGTCGTGAAGGCCTGCAGCTCGCAGTTGCCGAGGCCGAGCGCGTAGTAGCGGCCGCTCTGCCCGAGCACCAGGATCGGCTCGGCGAACTCGCCCTCCGCCGGGCGGAACACCTGCACCGCCACTTCGGCCGGCATGGCGTCGCCGAGGCGGCTGCGCCGCTGGCAGTCCGGCAGGCGCGCCATCACCACCTCGAGATCCACCCGCTGGTCCCAGAACCAGGGCTGCGTCACCTGCAGCGTCAGGCTCTGTCCCTCGCCGCCCGGCTCGAAGCCGGCGCTCTGGTTGAAGCAGCCGGCCAGCAGCAGCGGCAGGCACGTCAGGATCGGCAGGCGGATCTTCATCTCAGGCCTTCAGCCTCCAGTTGAGGGTCTCGCCGGCGCGCAGCGGCACCAGCACGTCATCACCATAGGGCAGGGCCTGCGGCACGCGCCATTCGGCGCGCTCCAGCGTCAGCCTCGCCGTGTTGCGCG
This sequence comes from Pseudomonadota bacterium, assembly GCA_963205435.1. Taxonomy (GTDB): domain Bacteria; phylum Pseudomonadota; class Gammaproteobacteria; order Burkholderiales; family Rhodocyclaceae; genus Desulfobacillus. The sequence continues at coordinate 27,291 of CAUJIV010000081.1, read as the reverse complement.
GCAGCCCGTAGAAATCGGCGCCATGGAAGCTGGCGAAGGCTTCCAGCCGGTCGAGCGCGCCGGCCGCCTCGAAGGCCTCGGCGTACAGTTCCAGCGCGTGCAGCGCCGTGTAGCAGCCGGCGCAGCCGCAGGCCGCCTCCTTGGCGCCGCGCGCGTGCGGCGCCGAGTCGCTGCCGAGGAAGAACTTCGCGCTGCCCGAGACGGCCGCCTGCACCAGCGCCTGCCGGTGTGCCTCGCGCTTGGGCACCGGCAGGCAGTAATGGTGCGGGCGCACGCCGCCGGCGAGCAGCGCGTTGCGGTTGTAGAGCAGGTGGTGCGCCGTCAGCGTGGCGGCGACGCTCGGCCCGCAGGACTCGACGAACTCAACGCCTTCGCGCGTCGTCACGTGCTCCAGCACCAGGCGCAGACGCGGCAGGCGCTGCGCCAGCGGCGCCAGCACCTGCTCGATGAAGACGCGCTCGCGGTCGAAGATGTCCACCGCCGCATCGGCCGTCTCGCCGTGCACCAGCAGCGGCAGGCCGAGCGCCTCCATCCGCTCCAGCGCGGCGCGGCACTTGCCGATGTCGCTCACCCCGGCCTCCGAATGCGTCGTCGCCCCGGCCGGGTAGTACTTCACCGCGTGCACGAAGCCGCAGGCCTTCGCCCGCTCGATCTCTTCCGGCGGCGTCGCCTCGGTCAGGTAGAGCGTCATCAGCGGCGTGAAGTCGCTCCCCGCCGGCAGGGCGGCGAGGATGCGCTGGCGGTAGGCCGCCGCCTGGGCGACGCTCGTCACCGGCGGCTTCAGGTTGGGCATGACGATGGCGCGGGCGAACTGCCGCGCCGTGTGCGGCAGCACCGCCGCCAGCGCCGCGCCGTCGCGCAGGTGCAGGTGCCAGTCGTCGGGGCGGGTCAGCGTCAGCGTCTGCATGCGCCGATTATACGCAGCTCAGCCGCCGCCCCTGCGCGCCAGCGCCAGCGCGTAGAGCGCGTTCTTCGGCGCGCCGCTGATCTGCGCCGCCAGCCGCGCCGCCTGCTTCAGCGGCAGCTCGGCCAGCAGCAGGTCGAGCACCCGCTCGCTCTCGGCGCTCGTTTCCGCCGCCGGCGGCGGCGCCGAGACGCACAGGACGAACTCGCCGCGGCGCCGGTCGGCGTCGGCCGCCAGCCAGGCCGGCGCCTCCGCCAGCGGCAGGCTGGCGATCGACTCGTGCAGCTTGGTCAGTTCGCGCGCGATGACCAGGGTGCGCTGCGGCTCGAGCAGCGCCGCCAGGTCGTCCACCGTCTCGGCGACGCGGTGCGGCGCCTCGTGGAACACCAGCGCGCAGGCGAGCGGCTTCAGCGCGGCCAGCGCCTTGCGCCGCGCCGGCTGCCGCGCCGGCAGGAAGCCGTAGAAGAGGAAGTGCGGCTCGGCCAGTCCCGAGGCGGACAGCGCGGCGATGGCGGCGTTCGGCCCCGGCACCGGGATCACCCTGAAGCCGGCGGCGCGCGCCGCCGCCACGGCGCGCGCGCCGGGGTCGGAGACGGCCGGCGTGCCGGCGTCGCACACCAGCGCCACCGCGCGGCCGCGGCCGAGGAGATCGAGCAGCTTCGCCGCCGCCGCCGCCTCGTTGTGCGCGTGCAGGGCGAAGGTGCGCCCGCCGATGCCGAAATGGTCGAGCAGCCGCCGCGTGTGGCGCGTGTCCTCGCAGGCGATGGCATCGGCGCCGCGCAGCACCTCGAGCGCGCGCGCCGTGATGTCGCCGAGGTTTCCCAGCGGTGTCGCCACCACATATAATGCGGCCGTCTCGAGCCCGGCGCCCGTCCCCTCATGTCCCATCGCGCTGCTCTCCCCGCCGTGAATGCCGCAATTGTCGGGCGGCCTGCCGCCGGCCGCAAGCCGTGAGCGGCGCCGGCGCCGAGGCCGAGGAGCGCGCGGCGCGCTTCCTCGCCGAGCGCGGCCTCGAGATCCTCGCCCGCAACTACCGCTGCCGCGGCGGCGAGATCGACCTCGTCTGCCGCGACGGCGCCGCCCTCGTCTTCGTCGAGGTGCGCCAGCGCAGCCGCCGCGACTTCGGCGGCGCCGCCGCCAGCATCACGCCGGCCAAGCAGCGACGCATCGTTCTCGCCGCCCGCCACTACCTCGCCGGCAAGCGGTTGCCTGCCTGCCGCTTCGACGCCGTCCTGCTCGACGGCGGCGCCATCGACTGGCTGCGCGATGCCTTCGATGCGGGCTAGCCTCGCCGGCTTCATCTGCCTGTTCTGCCTCCTCGCGCTCGCCCTGCCGGCGCCGGCGGCGGAAGCCGTGCTGCTGCTCGAGGCTTCCCCCTTGAGGGGCTTCCGCTTCTACGCCGGCCGCGAGCTGTGGGACGAGATGCGCGCCGGCGACGCGCTGCAGCTGGTGCGCGAGCGCGGCGACCGGCGCGACGCCTGGGCCGTGCGCGTCGACTGGCGCGGCCGCAAGCTCGGCTACCTGCCGCGCGGCGGCGACCGCGCCGTGGCGCTGGAGATGGATCGCGGCAGCCGCGTCGAGGCGCGCATCGCGCGCCTGTTGCGCCATCGCGATCCGTGGAAGCGCATCGAGGTCGAGGTCTCTGTCGTTCGTTAGCGACAGGCGCCGCCCGCTCCGAGGGAACCTTCCCCGCCATGCTAGAATCCGACGCAACGAGCCCATGAATCTTCTCGCCCGCATCTCCCGGCAGTTCGAGGACAGCGCCCAGGCCAAGCTGGCCGCCATGGAAGTCCTCGCCGCGCCGATCGCCGAGGCGGTCGAGGCGATGGTGGCGAGCCTCGTCGCCGGCGGCCGCATCCTCGCCTGCGGCAACGGCGGCTCGGCCGCCGACGCCCAGCACTTCGCCGCCGAGCTGGTCAACCGCTTCGAGCGCGAGCGCCCGCCGCTGGCCGCCATCGCGCTGACCACCGACACCTCGGCGCTCACCTCGATCGCCAACGACTACGCTTACGAGCAGGTCTTCGCCCGTCAGGTGCGCGCCCTCGGCCAGCCCGGCGACATCCTGCTGGCGATCAGCACCAGCGGCAACTCGCCCAACGTCGCCGAGGCGCTGCGCGCCGCCCGCGAGCGCGAGCTGCGCGTCGTCGCCCTCACCGGCAAGGGCGGCGGCGCGCTGGCCCCGCTGCTTGCCGAGCCGGACGTGCACATCTGCGTGCCGTCCGCGCGCACGCCGCGCATCCAGGAAGTGCACCTGCTGGTGCTGCACTGCCTGTGCGACGGCATCGATTGCCTGTTGCTAGGAGAGGACGCATGAAAAGGAACCTGCTGCTTGCCGCCACCCTCGCCGCCCTCGCGCTGCCGCTGCTCGAGGGCTGCATGCCGGCCGTCGCCACCGGCGTCGGCGCCGGCGCCCTGATGATCGCCGACCGCCGCGCCGCCGAGACCTTCCTCGCCGACGAGGCCATCGAGATTCGCGCCTTCAACCGCATCCGCGAGAAGTTCGGCGACCGCGTGCACGTCAACGTCACCAGCTACAACATGAACGTGCTGCTCACCGGCGAGGTGCCCGACGCCGGCATCCGCGGCGAGCTCGAGCAGGCCGTCGCCGGCGTCGTCAACGTCCGCGGCGTCAGCAACGAGACCGCCATCGGCGCGGCCAGCAGCTTCAGCGCGCGCAGCAACGACACCTACATCACCTCCAAGGTCAAGGCGCGCTTCATCGAGGCGAACAAGTTCCAGGCCAACCACGTCAAGGTGGTCACCGAGGCCGGCAACGCCTACCTGCTCGGCCTCGTCACGCGCAAGGAGGGCGACGACGCCGCCGAGATCGCCCGCACCACCGCCGGCGTCAGGAAGGTCGTGCGCCTCTTCGAGTACATCGCGCCGAACGAGGCGCAGCGCCTCGACAACCGCCCGCCGGAAAAGGCCGCGCCGAAATAATCCGCGCCATGCCGGCCGACGCGCCCGCCTTCGAGGCCCGGCTCTGCCCGCCCGGCGAGCTGGCGGCGCGCCTCGCCGCCTTGCCGCGCCCGCTGGTGTTCACCAACGGCTGCTTCGACATCCTGCACCGCGGCCACGCCACCTGCCTCGCCCAGGCGCGCGCCCTCGGCGCCAGCCTCGTCGTCGGCGTCAACAGCGACGACTCGGTGCGCCGCCTCGGCAAGGGGCCCGGCCGGCCGGTGAACGCGCTGGAAGACCGCATGGCGCTGCTGGCGGCGCTGGAGAGCGTCTCGCTGGTCACCTGGTTCGACGAGGACACGCCGCTGCGGCTGATCGGCGCCGTCCAGCCGGACATCCTCGTCAAGGGCGGCGACTGGCCGCCGGAGCGCATCGTCGGCGCCGATCTCGTGCTCGCCCGCGGCGGCCGCGTCGTCTCCATCCCCTTCCGCCACATGCGCTCGACCAGCGCCCTGCTGGAGAAGATCAGATCCCTCTAGGGAAAGCCGGCGGCTCGCGCAGGTCGGCCTTCAGGCCGACAAGCATCCCGGAGCGCAGGAGGTCTCTTCGTGGAAAGCACGCCAGGTTCTCACGGCGCACGAAGTTGTAGGTCGGGCTTCAGCCCGACAAGCATCCCAGGGTGGCGGCTACAGCGAGCCTCCATAGACAACCACGTCTTAGTCGCCCTGAAGGGCGACCTACAAAGCGGCGGTTCTCGGAACACCGGCTCTCGCGGCATCGGTTTTCACGGCATCTGGTTTTTGTAGGTCCGCCTTCAGGCGGACAAGCATCCCAGAGCGCCGCCTGCAGCGAGCCTCCGTGGATAACGGCGCAGGAGTCGTCCTGAAGGGCGACCTACAGAGCGCCGAGGTCTCTTCGTGGAAAGCACACCAGGTGCTCACGGCGCACGAATTTGTAGGTCCGCCTTCAGGCGGACAACCTCCCAGAGCGTCGGCTACAGCGAGCTTCCGTAGACAACCACGTTGATGTCGCCCTGAAGGGCGACAGGGATTTCAAACCGCTGCCAGCACGGAGCCCACGGAGACACAGAGGTCACAGAGAAAAGCATTCCGGCCGGATTCTCTCTGTGTTCTCTGTGCCTCTGTGCCCTCTGTGTCGAATGCGGCTAGGTTTTTGTAGGTCCGCCTTCAGGCGGACAAGCATCCCAGAGCGCCGCCTACAGCGAGCCTCCGTGGATAATGGCGCAGGAGTCGCCCTGAAGGGCGACTTACAGGGCGCCGCGATCCCTTCGTCGAAACCACGACGTCGGTTTTCAATCCGCAACCCGCAACTCGAAACCCGAAACTCGCAACTCGAAACCCGAAACTCGAAACCCGAAACTCGCAACTCGAAACCCGAAACTCGCAACTCGAAACCCGAAACTCGCAACCCGAAACCCGCAACTCGAAACCCGAAACTCGCAACTCGAAACCCGAAACTCGCAACCCGAAACCCGCAACTCCGCCAGGCCGGCCGAATGCGCAGCGCTGCATGGATCAGCCTTCTTTCCCCGTTTCCGCCCCCGCCGCCGTGCGCCGCATGACGATGTCGCGCACCAGGCCGAGGTGCAGGCGCAGCGTGTACAGCATGTCGGTGAAGGCCAGCGGCGTGGCGACGTGCTGCACGTCTTCCTCGATGCGGTCCAGTTGCGCCAGCCATTCCTCGCGGCTGCGGCTGCCCGGGTCGGCCTCCAACTCGGCCTCGAGGAACTTCAGCTCGCCGTAGCGCCGGTAGATGCGCCGGCGCACGCGCCAGGCGTACAGCGGCGGCGCGAAGCGCAGGATCGGGATGAGCAGCGCGAACACCGGCACCAGCATCACCACCGTGCGGTCGATCAGGTCGGCCGCCCAGAACGGCAAGTAGCGCTGCAGGAAGGGCTTGCCCGACTTGTAGAAGCGCTCGGCATCCGGCGACAGCGGAAACTCGTCGGCGCCGGCGCGCGGGAACTCGCCCGGCCGCTGGAAGACGCCCGGCTCGCCGTGCACCTCCTGCGCCGCCTGCAGCAGCAGCTGCGCCAGCGCCGGATGCAGCGACTCGCGCGCCACCAGCATCGCCGTCGGCGCCACCAGCGTCACGTCGCGCGCCGGCAGGTTGCGGCCGATGTCGATCGCCCCCTGCGGCAGCGTCAGCCGCGACAGGAAGGGAAACAGCCGCGTGTAGGCCTCGGCCTGCTCGAGGCTCATCAGGCGCACGCCGGGCGCGAACAGCAGCGACCACACCGCCGCCGAGCGCTCGGCGCCGACGAGGAAGACAGCGTCCACCCGCCCCGCCTGCAGCGCCTGCGCCGCCGCCAGGCCGCCGAGCGGCAGCAGCGTCGCGTTGCGCGCGCCGATGCCGTTCGCCTCGAGCAGCTGCAGCGCCAGCTTGCGCGTGCCGCTGCCCTCGGCGCCGACGGCGAGGCGCTGCCCCTTGAGCGCGCCCAGCCGCCCCGATTCCGCCTCGCCGCGGTAGAACACCCACAGCGGCTCGTAGTACAGGCTGCCGAGCGAGAGCAGCGCGGCCGCCTCGTCGCCGTCGGCGATGCCGCCCTGCACCAGGGCGACGTCGGTCTCGCCGTCCTCCTCGAGCAGCCGCTGCAGGTTCTCCATCGCGCCCGCCGTCGGCTGCTCGCGCAGCTCGACGCCGTTGCGTGCCAGCACCTGGCGGTAGCGCTCGGCATACACCTCGTAGGAGCCGCCCGGCGCGCCGGAGGCCAGCGTCAGGGTCTTCGGCGGCGCCGGCCGGATGAACTGCGCCGCCAGCCAGAAGCCGCCGGCCAGCAGCAACAGGGCCGGCAGGCCGACCATCAGCAGGTCGCGCGGCGAATACTCGCGCAGGCGGCGCAGCCTCGACAGGCGTGTCCTGTTCACAGCTCCACCCGCGCTCCCATTTCGACCACCCGGTTCGACGGGATCCTGAAGAAGGCCGTGGCGCTGACCGCGTTCCGGTACATGACCACGAACAGCCTCTCCCGCCAATAGGCGATTTTCGACTGTCCCCTCATCCGCGGCACCAGCGTCTCGCGGCCGATGAAGAAGGAAGTCTCCATCATGTCGAACGGCACGCCGGCCGTGTCGCATCGCGCCAGGGCGGCCGGAATGTCCGGCTCGTCCTTGAAGCCGTATTGCACGACGACGCGCCAGAACGGCCCGTCGATCCGCTCCACCTCGACCCGGTCCGCCGGCGCGACATAGGGCACGTCCTGCACCGCCACCGTGAGCAGGATCACGCGCTCGTGAAGCACCTTGTTGTGCATCAGGTTGTGCAGCAGCGCATGCGGCACGACCAGCGGATTGGCGTTCAGGAAGACCGCCGTGCCCGGCACCGTCGGCGGCGGCGCGACCTTCAGGCTCTCGATGAACTCGCCCGGGCCGAATGCATCCGCCCGCAGCCTCTCGAAGAGCAGGTCCCGCCCGTGCTTCCAGCTGGTCATCAGCACGAACACCGCCACGCCCGTCACCAGGGGAAACCAGCCGCCGTCCGGGATCTTGAGCAGGTTGGCCGCCAGGAAGACCAGCTCCACCGCCAGGAAGCAGGCGAACAGCGCGGCCGCCCGCGGCCAGCCCCATTTCCAGATGCGCGCCGCGACATAGGCGGCCAGCAGCGAGGTGATGACCATGTCGCCGGTGACGGCCAGCCCGTAGGCGGCGGCCAGGTTGTCGGACGACCTGAAGCCGAGCACGAGCACCATCACCGCCAGCATGAGCCCCCAGTTCACCCCCGGCAGGTAGATCTGCCCCTGCCGCTCCTCCGAGGTGTGCTGCACCTCCATGCGCGGCACGTAGCCGAGCTGCATGGCCTGGCGCGTCATGGAATAGGCGCCGGTGATCACCGACTGCGAGGCGATCACCGTGGCCGCCGTCGCCAGGCCGACCAGCGGATAGCGCGCCCAGTCCGGCGCGGAAAGGAAGAACGGATTGGCGGCCGCCGAGGCATCGGCCAGGATGGCCGCGCCCTGGCCGAAGTAATTCAGCATCAGGCAGGGCAGCACGAAGCCGTACCAGGCGAGGCGGATCGGCTGGCGGCCGAAATGGCCCATGTCGGCATACAGCGCCTCCGCGCCCGTCACCGCCAGCACGACATTGCCCATCGCCAGGAAGGAGGCGCCCTTGTTGTCGAGCAGGAAGGCGATGCCGTGAACCGGATTGAGCGCCTCGAGAATGGCCGGCATCCGCACGACGTTGGCGAGGCCGATGGCGCCGAGCACGCCGAACCAGGCCAGCATCACCGGGCCGAAAAAGCCGCCGACGCGGGCCGTGCCCTTGCGCTGGACGAAGAACAGGCCGAACAGCACCGCCAGCGTGACCGGCACCACGACGTGCTTGAGCGCCGGCGCGGCGACCTTCAGCCCCTCGACGGCGGAGAGGACCGAAATCGCCGGCGTCACCATGCCGTCGCCGTAGAACATGGCGGCGCCGAGGACGCCAAGCAGCAGGATGAGCCGCGCGGCGCGCGGATTTTCGCGCGCATCGTGCTGCGCCAGCGCGATCAGCGCCATGATGCCGCCCTCGCCCCGGTTGTCGGCGCGCATGACGACGGAAACGTACTTGAGGGAGACGACGACGATCAGCGCCCAGAGGAAGAGGGACAGGCTGCCCAGGAGGTTGGCCGCGTTGACCGGGATCGGATGGTTGCCGGCGAACACTTCCTTCATGGCGTACAGGGGGCTGGTGCCGATGTCGCCATAGACCACGCCGAGCGCCGCCAGCGCCAGCGCCGCCGTGCCGCCGTGCCGCGGATCATCCGTCTTCGTCATGGCCGGGCTCTCGCCGAAGCGGGGACGCGCGGCCTTGCCACGGCTGCCCTCCGGCCTGCTTCTCGCGGCGGTTTCGCCTCAGAAGGGAATGTCGTCGTCCATGCCGCCGAAGCCGCCGCTCGCCGCCGGCTTGCGGCCGCCCTCGGCCGGCGCCGGCGCCGCCTCGCGCGGCGGCGCCTCGCCCATGCCCGCGCGGCGGCCGAGCATCTGCATGCGGTCGCCGCGGATCTCGGTCGTGTAGCGGTCCTGGCCCTCCTTGTCCTGCCACTTGCGCGTGCGGATCGAGCCCTCGATGTACACCTGGCTGCCCTTCTTCAGGTACTGGCCGCAGACCTCGGCCTGGCGGCCGAAGAAGGAGACGCGGTGCCACTCCGTCGCCTCCTGCCGGTTGCCGTCCTTGTCCTTCCAGGTGTCCGTCGTCGCCACGCGCAGGTTGGCCACCGCCTCGCCGCTGGGCAGGTAGCGCGTCTCCGGGTCCGCGCCGAGGTTGCCGATCAGGATGACCTTGTTCACCGATGCCATTTATGCCTCTCCTCCAATCAGGCGGCGCACGCGCCGCTCGTCCCAGCCTTCCAGGTTGACCTTCAGGTAGGCCATCCGCCGCTCCGGCTCGACCACCGCCTCGCGCACGCCGGGCAGGCCGGCCAGCTGCTCGCGCAGCCAGTCGAGATCGACCTGCGGCTGGATCGCGTATTCGCGCAGCGCCAGCAGCGGCGGCGCCTTCATCGTAACCGCTACCGCCAGCCACAGCAATGCCAGCGCGATGCCGACGCCGAACACCCCGGCCGCGCCGTGGTGCTGCGCCAGCCAGCCGCCCGCCGCGCCGCCGAGGAACAGGCCGAGCGACTGCGTCGTGTTGTAGATGCCCAGCGCCGTGCCCTTCGCCTGCGCCGGCGCGATGCGCGAGACCAGCGAGGGCAGGCTCGCCTCGAGGATGTTGAAGACGACGAAGAACACCACCAGGTTCGCCACCAGCGCGCGGAAGCTGCCGCTGCCATAGAGAAAGCCGCCCTGCGCCAGCACCAGCACCAGCACCGCGGCGACGAACACCGGCTTCATGCGGCCGCGCCGCTCGGCCCAGAAGATCGGCGGCAGCATCAGCACGAAGCTGGCCACCACCACCGGCAGGTACACCTTCCAGTGGCTCGCCACCGGGATACCGCCGCTGGCGACCAGCGCCGCCGGCACGACGACGAACATCGCCATCTGGATGAAGTGCAGCGTCAGGATGCCCCAGTTCAGGCGCAGCAGCTGGCCGTCGAAGAACACCTCGGCGAGGCCGACCGGCTCCTGCGCGTGCGGCTCCGGCGGCGGCGGCTCGGGCACCACCCGCAGCACCAGCCAGATCGCCGCCAGCGACAGCAGGCCGGTGAGGACGAACAGCCCGTGCAGGCCAATGACGTCGTTCAGCGCCGGCGCCGCCACCAGCGACAGCGCGAACATCAGGCCGATCGAGGAGCCGATCAGCGCCATCACCTTGGTGCGGTGCTGCTCGCGCGTCAGGTCGGCCGCCATCGCCGTCACCGCCGCCGACACCGCGCCGGCGCCCTGCAGGGCGCGGCCGACGATGGTCCACCAGATGTCCGGCGCGGCGGCGGCGAGGAAGCTGCCGAGGGCGAACACCAGCAGGCCGAGGACGATGACGCGCTTGCGGCCGTAGCGGTCCGAGGCCATGCCGTAGGGCAGCTGCAGGAAGGCCTGGGTCAGGCCGTAGGCGCCCAGCGCCACGCCGACCAGGGTCAGGTCGTCGCCGCCCGGCAGGCGGCGCGCGTCGACGGCGAACACCGGCAGGATGAGGAACAGCCCGAGCATGCGCAGGGCGAAGATCGACGCCAGCGACAGGCCGGCGCGCAGTTCCTGCCGGGTCATGCGATCGGGCGGGCGGGCGGCGTCTGGTTCGGACATGGAATGAGGCTTGGCTTGCGGCGGCGAAGTTGCGTATATTAGCAGATTGCCCTATTCACTCGCGTTGGCGATGGACTCCATCCGCATCCGCGGCGCGCGGACGCACAACCTGAAGGACCTCAGCCTCGAGCTGCCGCGCAACCGGCTCACCGTCATCACCGGCCTGTCCGGCTCGGGCAAGTCCTCGCTCGCCTTCGACACCCTCTACGCCGAGGGCCAGCGCCGCTACGTCGAGTCGCTCTCCGCCTACGCCCGCCAGTTCCTCCAGCTGATGGAGAAGCCCGACGTCGACCTCATCGAGGGCCTCTCGCCGGCCATTGCCATCGAGCAGAAGGCCGCCAGCCACAACCCGCGCTCCACCGTCGGCACCGTCACCGAGATCCACGACTACCTGCGCCTGCTCTTCGCCCGCGCCGGCCAGCCGCACTGCCCCGAGCACGGCCTGCCGCTCGAGGCCAGCTCGGTCGCCCAGATGGTCGATCACGTGCTTGCCCTGCCGGAGGAGACCAGGCTGATGATCCTCGCCCCGGTCGTCGCCGGCCGCAAGGGCGAGCAGGCCGAGCTCTTCGCCGAGCTGCGCGCCCAGGGCTTCGTCCGCCTGCGCATCGACGGCGTCGTGCACGACATCGACAACCTGCCGCGCCTGTCGAAGAACGCCCGCCACGACATCGACATCGTCGTCGACCGTCTCAAGGTGCGCCCCGACGCCCGCCAGCGCCTCGCCGAGTCCTTCGAGACGGCGCTCACCCACGCCGACGGCCGTGCCCTCGCCGTCGAGATGGATTCCGGCCGCGAGCACGGCTTCTCCTCGCGCTACGCCTGCCCGGCCTGCGGCCGCTCCCTGCCCGAGCTCGAGCCGCGCCTGTTCTCCTTCAACAACCCGGCCGGCGCCTGCCCGCGCTGCGACGGCCTCGGCCAGGTCAGCTTCTTCGACCCGGCGCGCGTCGTCGCCTTCCCCCACCTCTCGCTCGCCTCCGGCGCCATCCGCGGCTGGGACCGCCGCAACCAGTTCTACTACCAGCTGCTCGCCAGCCTCGCCGCCCACTACGGCTTCGACATCGAGCATCCCTTCGAGTCGCTGCCCGAGGACATGCGTCGCATCGTCCTCCACGGCTCGGGCGGCGAGAAGCTCCCCTTCCGCTACCTCACCGAGAGCGGCCGCGTCAGCATCCGCGAGCACGCCTTCGAGGGCATCATCCCCGGCCTCGAGCGCCGCCACCGCGAGACCGACTCGGTCGCCGTGCGCGAGGAGCTGGCCAAGTACCTCAACACCCGCGTCTGCCCAGAATGCGAGGGCGCCCGCCTGCGCCCCGAGGCGCGCCACGTCCTCGTCGGCGGCCGGAACCTGCCGGCGCTCGGCGCCCTGCCGCTGATCGCCGCGCGCGACTTCTTCAACCTGCTCGTCCTCGACGGCCAGCGCGCCCGCGTCGCCGAGCGCGTCGTGCGCGAGATCACCGCCCGCCTCACCTTCCTCATCAACGTCGGCCTCGACTACCTCACCCTCGATCGCGCCGCCGACACCCTCTCCGGCGGCGAGGCCCAGCGCATCCGCCTCGCCAGCCAGATCGGCTCCGGCCTCACCGGCGTCATGTACGTCCTCGACGAGCCCTCCATCGGCCTGCACCAGCGCGACAACGCCCGCCTGCTCGCCACCCTGGCCGAGCTGCGCGACCTCGGCAACACCGTCATCGTCGTCGAGCACGACGAGGAGGCCATCCGCGCCGCCGACCACGTCGTCGACATGGGCCCCGGCGCCGGCGAGCACGGCGGCCGCATCGTCGCCGAGGGCACGCCGGACGAAGTCGCCGCCCATCCCGACTCCCTCACCGGCGCCTACCTCTCCGGCCGCCGCGCCATCGCCCTGCCGGCCAGACGCCGCGCCCCCGATCCGGCGCGCTGGCTGCGCATCCTCGGCGCCCGCGGCAACAACCTGCGCCGCATCGACGTCGCCCTGCCGGCCGGCCTGCTCACCTGCGTCACCGGCGTCTCCGGCTCGGGCAAGTCCACCCTCATCAACGACACCCTCTACGCCGGCGCCGCCCGCCACCTCTACGGCTCCGCCGCCGAGCCGGCGCCGCACGACGCCATCGAGGGCCTCGAGTTCTTCGACAAGGTGATCAGCGTCGACCAGTCGCCGATCGGCCGCACGCCGCGCTCCAACCCGGCCACCTACACCGGGCTGCTCACCCCGGTGCGCGAGCTCTTCGCCGGCGTGCCCGAGGCGCGCGCCCGCGGCTACGGCCCGGGGCGCTTCTCCTTCAACGTCCGCGGCGGCCGCTGCGAGGCCTGCCAGGGCGACGGCCTCGTCAAGGTCGAGATGCACTTCCTGCCCGACCTCTACGTCCCCTGCGACGTCTGCCACGGCAAGCGCTACAACCGCGAGACGCTGGAGATCCGCTACAAGGGCAAGACCATCCACGACGTGCTGCGCATGACCGTCGGCCAGGCGCGCGCCTTCTTCGACGCCGTGCCGGCGGTGGCGAGGAAGCTCGAGACCCTGCTCGAGGTCGGCCTCGGCTACATCGAGCTCGGCCAGTCCGCCACCACCCTCTCCGGCGGCGAGGCGCAGCGCGTCAAGCTCGCCCTCGAGCTCTCCAAGCGCGACACCGGCCGCACCCTCTACATCCTCGACGAGCCGACCACCGGCCTGCACTTCCACGACATCGAGATGCTGCTCAAGGTGCTCGCCCGCCTGCGCGACCAGGGCAACACCGTCGTCGTCATCGAGCACAATCTCGACGTCGTCAAGACCGCCGACTGGGTCGTCGACCTCGGCCCCGAGGGCGGCGAGGGCGGCGGCCGCATCGTCGCCGAGGGCCCGCCGGAAAGGATCGCAAGGCAGACCGCCAGCCACACCGGCCGCTACCTGCGCCCCCTGCTCGAGGCGCAGGCGCGGCGCGCGGCGCAGCGCCCGCCGCGTCTTGAAGTCCCGGCATCCTGATGTCTTGCCGTCCGCCGCGCGGCGCCGCGGACAGCCTGCCGACGCCGCCCCGCCGCATGCCTCGATCTCCGCGCCTTCCCGGCGCCATTCCGGCCGTGACGGGACTCAGCCGGCGGGCGGCATCGCTCGCGCCAGGCGCCCGCATCAGCCCGATTGTCCGCCTGCCGCCGGCAGTCCTTGCGGAGCCTGGTCGATGAGCCCGCGCCGCGCCCTCCTGCTGCCGCTGCCCTTGCTCTTTCCGCTGCTCCTCCTGCTCCTTCTCGCCGCCTGCGGCGGCCAGGAGAAAACCGCTCCCCTGCCTCGCGGCAGCACCGTGCTCGCCCTCGGCGACAGCCTCACCGCCGGCTACGGCCTCGAGCCGGGCCAGGCCTGGCCGGCCCTGCTCGCCGCCGCCACCGGCTGGCGCATCGTCAATGCCGGCGTCAGCGGCGACACCAGCGCCGGCGGCCTCGCCCGCCTGCCCGCCCTGCTCGATGCCAACACCCCGCGACTGGTTCTCGTCGCCCTCGGCGGCAACGACATGCTGCGCCACCTGCCTGAAGATGAGACCCGCGCCAACCTCGCCCGCATCATCGCCCAGGCGCGAAACAGGGGCGCCCATGTCGTGCTCCTCGCCGTCCCCAGGCCCAGCATCGCCGGCGCCGTCTTCCGCAGCCTCTCCGACGCCCTCTTCTACGACGAGCTCGCCCGTGAGCAGGGCGTGCCGCTCGTCGCCGGCGCGCTGGCCGACGTCCTCTCCGACCCCGATCTCAAGCTCGACCAACTCCACCCCAACGCCGAAGGCCAGCGCCGCCTCGCCGAAAAGCTCTTCGACGCCCTCTCCCGGCTCGGTTTCGCCGGCTGAATCGGCGGAAAAGACGAATCAGGCGGATTCTTTGAGTTTCAAGTGTCAAATTTCACGGAAAATTTTTTCTTTCTTTCCTAGAATCGGGCCATCGCTTCGAATCCAATGGCCTGCTTCCGAGCTGCCGCTCGACTTATCAGGCAGCATGAGTGAGCGCACGCTGACAATATTCGAGAAATGGCTTGTTACCGCTTCAAGCCTTTTTCAAGTCGTTAAAGACATGCTAGTCTTTGATAACAAAAACAAACGATGGAAATGGCTCTTTTGGACTATTGACTTTTGTTAATGAATGTCTAGACTGAATATTATTAATCACTTATGAGGCTCGTCATGAACATCAAGACCAGCGCAGCCAAGCTTCTTGTATCCGCTCTCGCCTTTGCCGGCCTGCTTGCCGCCACGCCGGCCAAAGCCGCCACCGAGGTGTACTTCCACGACTTCCAGTGGGATGTCGGCGCCAGCGTGCCGGAGTGGTCGGCCGGCACCATTCAGTCCGCGCCGAACCCGGTCTATGACGGCTGGCGCCGCTTCCTCGGCGAGTTCAACAACGGAGAGACCGCGCTTTCGCTGTCCGGCCTCGATCCGCACGGCTTCGTCCAGGTCGACTTCGACCTCTACCTGCTGCGATCCTGGGACGGCGACAACCCTGTCTGGGGCGGTCCCGACGTCTTCGGCTTCAAGGCCGACGGCAACAACATCTTCAGCGCCAGCTTCAGCAACGGCGGCGCCACCCAGTCCTACTGCCCGGGCGGCGGCAGCGCCTGCGCCCCGATGAGCGGCAGCGCCGAGCAGTACTCCCTCGGCTACCATTTCGACAACTGGCTGCCGTCCGACAAGGAGCCGGGCACCTCCGAGGTGATGGACTCGGTGTACCACTTCAGCTTCACCTTCGCCCATGCCTCGAACGACCTGCAGCTCGCTTTCTACGGCCAGGGCCTGCAGGATTTCTGGGTGGTGCATGAAGGCGGCCAGCCGATCGACGGCGTCATGGCCCACTGGGACGAAAGCTGGGGCATCGACAATGTCCGCGTCCAGATCATGCCCGTCCCCGAGCCGGGCACCTGGGCCATGCTGCTCGCCGGCGGCCTCTTCGTCTTCGCCACCGCCCGCCGCCGCACCGCAGCCCGCGCCTGACCGAACGTCATCCTCCTGCAAATCCCCTGCATGGTTCTGCCGTGCGGGGGATTTTCTTTATCGGCCTTCGCCGCCGCCCGTTGCCCTGAAGGGCGACCTACACAAACCGTCCGGGAAAACTGGGGAAAGCCAAGCTCCCCCTCGATTTCAAATTCTTTGCGTCCTTGGCGCCGTCGCGCCCTTTGCGGTGAAGGCGTTTCTTGATCGGCGGGCGAATTTGTAAGTCCGCCTTCAGGCGGACAACATCCCGGAGCACCTGCTGAAAGGAACTCGGACCAGAAACAAACCCGCAAAGCACGCAACCGCGCTCGGCTTCAAACTCTTTGCGCCCTTGGCGTCTTCGCGCCCTTTGCGTTGAAGGCGGTTTTTCCTTGCAGACGTTTCTTGAACGGCGCGCGGGGCCGCGCGCCGGCGGCGAGCCTCAATACGGCCAGTACAGCTCCACGCCGGCGTAGCCGCCGCTGCCCAGATCGCGGTCGTGGCGCACGCCGCCCTTGAACAGCGCCGACGAGGCCTTGCCCAGCGGGATCTGGTACAGCCCGCCGAGCTGGGTCGCGCGGTAGTCCGGCCCGCCGTGCAGCACCAGCTCGCCGCCGAAGCGGCTGCCCGCGGGCTGCGGGCGCAGCATGCGGCCGCGCATCCACCAGCCGTCCGCGCCGAAGACATACGATGCGCCGAGGATCGCGCGCCAGTTGCCGACGCCCTGCTCGGCCTCCGCCAGCAGCTTGGCCCGCGCATGGCTGCCGCGATTGTCGTTGCCGCGGTCGTCGGGCGACAGCCGCGTGCTCTCCCAGCGCGGCCCCAGATACACCGCCCACCAGTCGGCATCCCGGCTGCCGCCGATGCCCAGCGCCGCCTCGGCGCCCGTGACCCGCGCCCGCACGTCCTGGCCGGCCTTGTCGTATTCGTAACGCGTGTGGTCGAGCCACAGCCGCCCCCGCCACGGGGAAACCGACTCGGGCACGATGATCGTGCCGACATAGGCATGGCGGCTGCCGCGCTGGCCGACCTCGAAGCCGGCCAGGCCGGCGTTGTCGGCGAAGGAAATCGGGGAGATGGCGAGGCTTGCCGCGAGAAGGGCGAGCAACTGATTTGGCCGGATTCGTCCCATTGGTCCAGGCATCCAAGTTAATTTGGCTGCAAAAAACCTCTAAACAAGATGTTAGCCGTGATTGTTCAGAGATTACTTAACTTGTAATGATGCATGGATTGGGTTGGCGTTGCAATAGTTTCCTGCAGGTCGGCCACCCCTTTCAGGCGGCTCACCCCGCGGCGGGTATAGACGCTGAGATTGACCGGCGCCCCCGAGGGCAGGGAGCGCAGCGCGATCATCTCGTCCTCTTCGGCGCCGATCGAGACGATGGCCATGGTGCTCACCTCGCCGGCATGGGCGATGGCCGGCGCCCAGTGCGGCACGGCCTCTGGCCGATCGTCACCCTTGCCGCCGAGCCAGCGGCGCAGGCGCTGCAGCAGGGTCGGCCGGCGCTCGTCGATGCGGTTGATCTTCCACTGCACGTCAGAGCCGTAGAGGAAGACGTCGAGGCGGTCGCGCTCCTCGCGGCTGCGCCATTGGAAGCTGGCGCCCAGCGCCTTGACGTAGCGCTCCTCGCCCTCGCCGCCGTAGCGCAGCGAGCGCACCGTCGCATCGACGTCGAGCACCGAGGCCGGCGAGAAGATCCCCACCCGCACCGCGGCGCCCGGCTCGAGCGCCTGGCCGAACTGGCCGTAGAACAGGAAGCCCTCGCTCGAGATGTCGTCGATGATGCCGAAGATCGCCGGCGCCCCGGCCACCGACAAGCGCGCCGGCAGCGGCACCGGGAAGCGGTATTCGCGCCGCTGGAAGTGCGAGCGCCCGCGCTGGAAGCGCAGCAGGATCAGCGCCAGCGTGGCGTTGGCCAGCGCCCAGGCGATGTTCGCCAGCAGCGCGCCCTGCGGCAGCCAGTTCATGCGCATCTGCAGCAGGATGCCGAGCGGGATGGCGGCGGCGTTCACCGCCAGCATCGTCGCCTGCGGCATCATCTGCGCGCGCCCGTCGCCGCCGTTGCCCGCCGCCTTGTCGGTCACGGCGAAGCGCACGCGCCGGCGGAAGAAGCCGGCCATCGACTGCAGGAAGGCGAAGAAGCGCGCCAGGTTGTACTGCTCGATCAGCAGCGAGCGACCGTAGCCGCGCGCCATCTCCTCGAACACCAGGAACACCAGCACGTAATAGGGGATGAAGCGCAGCAGGAAGGGCCAGCCCAGCTCGGCAACCGGCATGGTGCCGCTCAGCAGGACGACCGCCGGCGCGGCGTAGAAGACCAGCTTCTGCCAGCCGTCGAAATAGGTCAGCAGCGTCGACAGGTAGCAGATGCGCTGCGCCAGCGTCAGGCCGCGCGTGAAGACCACCCCCTCGCTGCGCCACACCTGCATCGCGCCCAGCCCCCAGCGCCGCCGCTGCTTGACGTACTCCTGCGGGTTGGCCGGCGCGATGCCGTAGGCCAGCGGCTCGGCGTGGTAGACCGAGCGCCAGCCCTTCTTGTGCAGCCGCAGCGAGGTGAGCAGGTCCTCGGTCACCGACTTCGTCGCGATGCCGCCGATCTCCTCCAGCGCGCTGCGCCGCATCACCGCGCAGCTGCCGCAGAAGAAGGCGGCGTTCCAGTAGTCCTTGCCGCGCTGGATCACCCGCCAGAAGAAGGTCTGCTCCATCCACACCTGCCACTCGCCCTTCTTCTCGCGCCGGTGCTCGAAGGAGTCGAGGTTGAAGAAGTCCTGCGGGGTCTGCACGAAGGCCGTCTTCTCGTCGGAGAAGTAGCCCAGCGTGCGCAGCAGGAAGTCGCGCCGCGGCGCGTGGTCGGCGTCGAAGAAGGCGACCAGCTCGCCGCTGCTGTGCTTGAGCGCGTTGTTCAGGTTGCCGGCCTTGGCATGGGTGTTCTTCGCCCGCGTCAGGTAGCGGCAGCCCAGCTCGTCGGCGAGCAGCCGCATCTCGCGCCGGTTACCGTCGTCGAGCAGCCAGGTCACGTGCGGATAGTCCATGCGCGCGGCGGCCATCAGCGTGCGCCGCACCATCTCCACCGGCTCGTTGATCGTCGGCACGAAGACATCCACCTGCAGCCCCGGCGGCGCCGGCGGCGGCACGCGCAGCGTCAGCCGCTCCGTCATGAACAGGTGGATCAGCGAGACCAGGAAGCCGAACAGCTCGGCCGCGTAGACGATGACGGAGAAGGTCATCGCCTGCGGGTTGAAGGTGCTGGGCCGCCAGCCCAGGTAGAGGACGGCGACGACCAGATAGACGATGACGAGCAGCTTCGCCCCGATCGGCAGCGGCTCGCTGTCCGGTCGTGAATCCGCGTCGCCCGGCCGCTTGCCGGTTGTTGTCGTTTCTTCAGTGCTCATGGGCTGCAACGGCCGAAGCCGCGGCATTGTAGCCGCGCCGGCCTGAATTGTCCGTGACTTATTAACGACGACCCGCGTCCGTCCGCAGGCTTTTCGGCCGCACGTCCCGCCGACACGACGGAGGCGGAGCCTGCCGCCCGCTGTCGTCTGCCAACAGTGCGCGACAGCCGCCTGCGCAAAAACGAAGAGAGCGATGCCGGCGCATCGCCGGCATCGCTCCGCGAAACCATCCGCCGGCGCGGCCGGCGGCCGTGAATCAGGCCCTGCGCGACAGCCGCCGGCGGCCGCTCGCCACCAGCACGCCGAGGCCGGCCAGCATCAGCGCCCAGCTCTCCGGCTCGGGCACGGCGGTGATCACCACGTTGTCGAGCAGCGCGCCGATGTCGTCCCCGTGCTGGGAATTCTGGAACAGCAGGTTATAGACCCCGCTGCTGCCCGGCGTGAAGCTCAGCGAATATGTCGCCCA
Source organism: Pseudomonadota bacterium (assembly GCA_963205435.1). Lineage (GTDB taxonomy): Bacteria > Pseudomonadota > Gammaproteobacteria > Burkholderiales > Rhodocyclaceae > Desulfobacillus. Next base: position 8,053 of record CAUJIV010000081.1, on the reverse strand, counting down.
GCCGTCAGACTGCCCCAGGGTCCAGTTGCCCGACGCGCTGCCGAAATTGACGCTCACCGTATCGTCGCCAGCCCCGCGCTGGTTGCCGGCCAGTTCGAAGCTGGCGACATAGGGCGTGCCGGCGACGAGCGAGAAGCCTTGCGACATCAGCCCCGCGCTCTTTGTCGTGCCGTCGAGGTCGATGTAATAGCCATGGCCGTGCGGGAAGAAGTCCCAACTCGTGTTATCCCCGATGATGTCGACCGTGCCGCCCGTCACCGTCCAGCCGGTCGGCGTCTGGTCGAGTCCCGGCGTGTTGCCGTTGAAATTGTCGCTGAAGATCACCTGCGCCTGGGCGGCGCTGCCCAGAACCAGCGCGAAGGCGAAGGCCAGCAGCTTGCTTGCGGTTCTCATTTGTCTTCCCTCCATCCCAAGGTCATGATTCTATCAAAAATCCATCTGTGCTTCGAGGCGAGAGCGCCCGGCCTCGCTGGCGCCTTCGCCCGCGATCTCAGGCCGTCTTGCTCAGCCGCCGCCTGCCCGTCGCCACCAGCACGCCGAGTCCGGCCAGCATCAGCGCCCAGCTCTCCGGCTCGGGCACCGGCGCCGCCACCACCAGGTCCTGATAGTGCGCGCCCGCCAAGGCGTCGCCGCGCAGCACGGTGAAGTTCCAGTTGTTCGTCACCGGCGCGCTGGTCAGCGCGGTCAGCCAGGATTGCGCCGTCGACTTCGCGGTTGCATCGCCGCTGCTGCCCATGATGAAACTGTTGGCGTAGATATTCAGCGCGCCGCCGCCGTCATAGACGATCTCCCACAGCGCGATCTGGAAGGCGCCGGAGTTCACGGCCGAGGATTGCGACGTCGTGTAGTAATTGCTGAAGAGCGTGTCCATCAGCCCGATCTTTACGGGCGTCAGGCCGTAGGCCGAAGGCGACAGCGCCGTGTAGGCATTGTTGTAAACACCGCCCGATGACACCGTGTGCAGGACATCGACGCACCAGGCGTTGAAGCTGTTGCCATTCCACTTGATGGAGAATTCCCCGGCGAAACCGTTGATGTTGTTCGGGCTGTCGATATCCACTAAAACCGTGCCATGCGGATGGCCCGTGATCTCCACCGAGTCAGCCTGCGCGGCGCCGGCCAGCACGAAAGCGGCGGCGAAGCCGACGGCCTGCAAAGTCCTGGCGAATTTCATGTCTCTTCTCCCTTGCGTGGTCTGGTCCGCCTCATGCGGGCATTTTGAAAATCTTCGTGCCTGAATGGTATTTCCGGCGCGCGATTCTTTTCAATAGTCCGTTCGGCTCATTTTTCGTCTGTTTCCGGCAACCTCCAGGCCTGCCGCTCAGTTCATGCGCGACAGCCGCCGGCGGCCGCTCGCCACCAGCAGGCCGAGGCCGGCCAGCATCAGCGCCCAGCTCTCCGGCTCGGGCACCGAGGTGATGACGATCAGGTCCTGATACTGCGGATTTTGCAAGAAGGCAAAGCTCCAGCCGTTGGCCGGGGTGTTGGCATCGAGCTGGCCGAGCCAGCTGCTGGCGGTCGTCACCACGTTGTGGGTGGGGCCGTCATCGACCAGCTTGAAATTGCCTCCCAGGATATCCAGGCCGCTGGCGCCGCCGGCGCCGTCCTTGACGATCTCCCAGATCGAGCTCTGGAAGGCGGCGGCATTGGCAGTGCTGGCCTGCGAGACGCCGTAGAACTTCTGGAACAGGCTGTAGAAGAGCCCGTTCTGAACGGAGCTGAACATGCCGGGATTTTCTGTATAAGGGCCGAAAGTGCCGCCGAAGCTGATGGACTGGCCGAGTTCGACGCAGAAGGCGTTGAAGGAACCGCCGTTCCAGTCGATCTTGAACTCGCCGGCCCAGGTTGATCCCTTGCCATCAACGTTCACTGGCTGCCACTCGCCGACCCAGCCGGTCGGCTTCACATCACCCGGCGCGGCACTGACACTGCCGGCCAACGCAAAAGCAGCCGCGAAGGCGGCCGTCTGAATCATCCTGAACGTGTTCATTTTCTTGCAACTCCTCTCTGTGCGGCGCTGTGCTTGAATGCAGCGCCAAGAACCCTTCAAGCCGCAACCTCGGCCCGGATGCCCAAAGTAATTCAGGCGCTTTGTTTCCTGCAATAGTCCGTTCGGCTCATTTTGCGAGCCGTGCCAGGCTGCAGGGACGAAACGACCCTCGTCAGGCCGCAGGCCTGGCCGTTTCCGCTTCCGGGTCGGGATATTGTTCGCTTCCAAGCCGATACTTCAGGCTTGAAGCAAAGATAATCGGATGGATGGCATCGCTCAATAGTCCTTTGGGACTATTTGCATTTTTTATGGGCAGGGAAGACGATGCTCCCGACGCGAGCAGGGCGCCGGCATCGCCCGCACGCCGCCCCACGCCCGCCGGTTTTCAATCCGAAACTCGAAATCCGAAACTCGAAACCCAAAACCCGAAATCGCGCAGAGGCCGGCCTTCCGGCCGACAAGCATCCCAGAGCATCTGCCATATCGATCCTTTGTGGTCCGCCGCGTCTGAGTCGCCCTGAAGGGCGACCTACGGCTCAGCAGCCTCTCCGTGGAAAGCACGCCAGGTTTTGACGGTGCGGGGTTTTTGACGGCGCTGCCTTTGTAAGTCCGCCTTCAGGCGGACAACATCCCAGAGCGCATGATGCAGCGCCTCATCCATCATGGATTCCGCGCCTGAGTCGCCCTGAAGGGCGACCTACGGCTCAGCAGTCTCTCCGTGGAAAGCACGCCAGGTTTTCACGGCGCGGGGTTTTTGACGGCGCTGCCTTTGTAGGTCCGCCTTCAGGCGGACAACATCCCAGAGCGCATGCTGCAGCGCCCCATCCGTCATGGATTCCGCGTCTGAGTCGCCCTGAAGGGCGACCTACGGCTCAGCAGCCTCTCCGTGGAAAGCACGCCAGGTTTTCACGGCGCACGAAGTTGTAGGTCCGCCTTCAGGCGGACAACATCCCAGAGCGCATGATGCAGCGCCCCTTCCATCATGGATTCCGCGTCTGCGTCGCCCTGAAGGGCGACCTACGGCTCAGCAGTCTCTCCGCGGAAGACAAGCAGGATTTTCACGGCATCGGGTTTTCGTTGGTCCGCCTTCAGGCGGACAACATCCCAGAGCGTCGGCCATAGCGAGTCTTCTTAGCCCGCCACGTCTGCCTGGCAAACGCCCACGTCGGCCTGAAGGTCAACCGCGTCTGAGTCGCCCTGAAGGGCGACCTACAGGGCGCCGCGGTCTCTCCGTGGAAAGCACGCCGGATTTTCACGGCATCAGGTTTTCGTAGGTCCGCCTTCAGGCGGACAAGCATCCCAGAGCGCATGATGCAGCGCTCCATCCATCATGGATTCCGCGTCTGCGTCGCCCTGAAGGGCGACCTACAAAGCTCAGCAGTCTCTCCGCGGAAAACAAGCAGGATTTTCACGGCATCGGGTTTTTGTAGGTCCGCCTTCAGGCGGACAAGCATCCCAGAAAGCCGGCTACAGCGAGCCTTCGTGGACAACCACGCCTGAATCGTCCTGAAGGGCGACCTGCAGGGCGCCGCGGCCCCTTCGTCGAAACCACGACGCCGGTTTCCAACCCGAAACCCGAAACTCGAAACCCGAAACTCGAAACCCGAAACTCGAAACCCGCAACCCGAAACTCGAAACCCGAAACTCGAAACCCGAAACTCGCAACCCGAAACCCGCAACCCGCAACGCGAAAAGGCGGCTCTGGCTCTCCTCCGCCTTTCTTCGTGCCCCTGTGGTAATAGGCTTGCCGGCTCAGCGTGTCGTCTCCAGCCGCGCCCGCCAGTCGCTGCGCAGGCGGTAGGGACTGGCGTCCTCGCGCTCGCGCCGCAGCTGCTCGTAGAGCGCGATCACCCGCGGCACGTAGTCGCGCGTCTCGGCGTAGGGCGGGATGCGCCGGCCGTGGCGCAGCACCGCCGCCTCGCCGGCGTTGTAGGCGGCCAGCGCCAGCGGCAGCTCGCCCTCGAAGCGCTCGAGCAGGTCGCGCAGGTAGGCCGTGCCGCCGGCGACGTTCTGCGCCGGGTCGAGCAGGTCGCGCACACGGTAGCGCCGCGCCGTCTCCGGCATCAGCTGCATCAGGCCGAGCGCGCCCTTCGGCGAGCGCGCCCGCGCGTCGTAGCCGGATTCCACCGCCACCAGCGCGTGCAGCAGCAGCGGGTCGAGGCCGTGGCGCTTCGCCGCCGCCACCAGCAGCGCGTCGTGGCGCCGCCGCGCGGCGCCCTCCTCGCCGCCGGCGAGGCGATAGGCCTCGGTGCCGACCGCCAGGCGGTAGGGCGGCGCGGCCGCCTGCTGCGGCGCCGCCAGCGCCGGCGCGGCCGCCAGCAGGATGAAGAGGCTCAGGCGTGCGCGCATCGCCTTCTCCAAGCGCCGATCAGCCAGCGCGCCGCGAAGGCGCCGATCAGCGCCCCCAGCATGCCGGCGGCGAGATCGGCCAGCTCGGCGTGGCGCCCGGGCAGGAAGCTCTGGAAGATCTCGTCGGCGGCGGCAACGCTGCCCGCCAGCAGGATGGCGGCGAGCGGCCGCTCGCCACGCCAGCCGGCGTTGAGCAGCCCCGCCAGCGCGGCGTGGTAGGCGACGTGGGCCAGCTTGTCCAGCGGCGGCTTGAACAGGCCGACCGCCGCCGGCGTCGCGCCGAAGCCGAACAGCCCCGCCACTGCCACCCCGGCCAGCAGGAAGCAGGCGGCGCGCAGCCACCATCCGGCGCCGCGCGCGCTGCCGCCGCGTTCAATAGGCATTGCGGTCCCTCAGCACCACCAGCACCGTCTTGGCGATGATCCACAGGTCGAGCGACAGCGACCAGTGGCGCAGGTACTCGAGGTCGTACTCGATGCGCTTCTGCATCTTCTCCACCGTCTCGGTCTCGCCGCGATAGCCGCTCACCTGCGCCAGCCCGGTGATGCCCGGCTTGACCTTGTGCCGCACCATGTAGCCGCGGATCAGCTTGCGGTAGAGCTCGTTGTGCGCCACCGCGTGCGGCCGCGGCCCGACGATGCTCATGCGCCCCTGCAGCACGTTGATGAACTGCGGCAGCTCGTCGAGCGAGGTGCGCCGCAGCACGGCGCCCAGCCTCGTCACGCGCTGGTCGCCGCGCGTGGCCTGGGCGATCCCCGGGCCGTCCTCGCATACCGTCATCGAGCGGAACTTGTAGACCACGATCTCCCTGCCGTCCTCGCCGTAGCGCCGCTGGCGGAACAGCACCGGCCCCGGCGAGGAGAGCTTGACGCCGATGGCGATGGCCAGCATCAGCGGCGCGGCCAGCAGCAGGATGGCGAGCGAGAGCACGATGTCGCTGCCGCGCTTGATGATCCCGTCCACCCCGCTGAAGGGCGAGTCGCAGACCGCCACCACCGGCATGTCGCCGACGTTGTCCATGCGCCCCTGGATCAGGTCGGTGATGAAGATGTCCGGCGCGAAGTAGATCGAGGCCGTCGTGTCGCGCAGGTCGTCGAGCAGTTGCAGGATGCGCGGCTGCGAGGCCATCGGCAGGCTGATGTAGATCAGGTCGACGTGGTGCTGCCTGGCGTAGGCCGCCAGCTTGCCCAGCGTGCCGAGCAGCTCCTCGCCCTCGAGCAGCACGCTCAGCCGATCGCGGCTGCGGTCGTCGAAGAAGCCGGCCAGGCGCACGCCGAGGTGCGGCCGGGCGCTCAATTGCCGCGCCAGCCGCAGGCCGGTCTCGTTGATGCCGACGATCACCGCCGTCTTGCGGAAATCCCCCGAGGCCGAGGCCCGCGTCAGCAGCAGCCTGGCCGTGCCGTGGGCGGCGACCAGCGCCACGGGCGTCAGCCACAACCAGTCGAGTATCATCTCCTGCGGAAATATCTCGAGATAGCCGCTGGCATAGCCGAGCAGCAGCAGCAGCGCCGCCAGCAGCGCCCAGTCGATCACCACGCCGCGCGCGATCTTGCGGTAGCGGTCGCCCAGCCGCGAGGCGCCGGGAAAGCTGAGCGAGAAGACGATCAGCGCCAGGATCACGTAAGGCGCCGTCAGCTCCTCCCCGTGCCACCAGGCGACGCCGATCAATGTGGCGAGGATCACCGCCGGCTCGAGCACGATGCCGAGCAGCGCCACCGGCGTCAGCCGGCTGCGCAGCAGCCCCTGCTGCCTGCCTAGCATGGCCAGCATCGGGCGCTCCGCGTCGAAGGTTCGCTCATCACGGCATCGAGGGGCCGGCGCATGGCCGGCGGTCGGAGTGGCATTTCCAGGGGCTGTTCTGAAATGATCAGTCGGTGCGAACGAGTCTTGGCGGGTCCAGGGCAAGGCGCGGCGGCGCAGGCAGTGGTGATGCCGCGACCAGCCGTCGCAACGCAGTCATGCGCCGGCAAGGATCCGTCCCCTGCGGGTTGCGGCCAAAAGCGCCGGCTGCGTCGCACGCCTGGCAGTTGCCGCTTTTTCGCCACGACGCATTCGACGGATTAATTCGGCTCAGGCCCTGACTATTACGGACGGGCGGCCGCCGAACTGAAGTCGCACGGCCCCGTGACCTATTTCACGCCGCTCGCCGCCAGCGTGAATAATGCACCGCATCATCGGTCGATTTGCGGCAATATCGAGAACAAATTCACGGCCTTGCGTCACGTCGCGGTTAAACCTTTTGCGCGCCGCGCCGTTAGGAAGATTATACGGCAGCGCGGCTCGCTGCATGCGGGAGCGGGCAGCGGCCGGGCGGCGCAAGGAACAACGAACCATGCCAAAAGCACGTGCAACGGGCAGGAACGACGAGATCGGCGGCATCGACTACGGCCGCTACTGCCGCGTAGTCGACGCCTCGCTCGCCGTCGAGCGGCGCAACCAGTTCTTCCAGTGGTGCCGCGACGAGCTGCAGGCCTTCCTGCCGCACGGCGTGCTGATCGGCATTGCCGGCGACCTCGGCCGGCTCAACTTCCGCACCGAGTGCTTCTTCGAGTACGGCGCCAGCCTGCCCGGCGGCCACGAGAACGGCAAGCAGCTGAAGGCCTTCCTCGCCGCCCTGCTCAAGTGCTGGCGCTGCAACGACCAGGCGCCGCTGGTCTTCTCCGTCGAAGGCGGCGGCTGCGACGTCTGCGGCTTCGGCGAGGACGAGATGGCGCCGCAGGGCTTCAGCGACTGCTCGGCCCACGGCATCGCCGGGCCGGACCACGGCTACGGCACCTTCTTCCTCTTCCTCGGCGGGCTGGACGAAGAGGCGCAGCGGCGCGCCCGCCGCCTCGCCCTGATCGTGCCCCACCTCTACGCCACGCTCAACCGCGTCAGCCGCGCCGAGCGCCAGGCCGGCCAGGCGCTTGCCGAGGGCAAGCGCCTCAGCGCGCGCGAGATCGAGATCATGCGCTGGGTCGGCGCCGGCAAGACCAACCAGGAAATCGCCAACATCCTCAACCTCAGCCCCTACACGGTGAAGAACCACCTGCAGAAGATCCTGCGCAAGCTCAACGTCGCCAACCGCGCCCAGGCCTCAGCAAAGCTCGGCCGCGCCAGCAGCACCGAGCGCCGCGGCGCCGTGCGCGTGCTCAACTCCTGAGCCGACAGCCCGCGGTTTTGCGGGTCGTCCTCAAGCCCGGTTTTCGCGGCATCGCTTTTCACGGCATCTGGGGTTTCCACGGCACCGATTTTCACGGCATCAGGTTTTTGTAGGTCCGCCTTCAGGCGGACAACATCCCAGAGCGCATGATGCAGCGCCCCATCCATCATGGATTCCGCCTCTGAGTCGCCCTGAAGGGCGACCTACGGCTCAGCAGCCTCTCCGTGGAAAGCACGCCGTTTTCACGGCATCGGGTTTTCGTAGGTCCGCCTTCAGGCGGACGACCTCCCAGAGCGCATGCTGCAGCGTTCCGTCCACCATGGATTCCACGTCTGAGTCGCCCTGAAGGGCGACCTACGGCTCAGCAGCCTCTACGTGGAAAGCGCGCCAGGTTTTCACGGCGCGGGGTTTTTGACGGCGCTGCCTTTGTAGGTCCGCCTTCAGGCGGACAACATCCCGGAGCGCATGCTGCAGCGCCCCATCCATCATGGATTCCGCCTCTGAGTCGCCCTGAAGGGCGACGGCTCAGCAGTCTCTCCGTGGAAAACAAGCAGGGTTTTCACGGCGCGGGG
>CAUJIV010000080.1 GCA_963205435.1 Pseudomonadota bacterium | reverse complement strand
CGCGCCCGAACTGACCGACGCGCTGGCGAAGATGACCGTGGTGATGCGCGACCAGGACGGCAAGGAGCTCGGCCGCGCGCCGGGCACCGCCATCCTCGGCCATCCGCTCAACGCCGTGATCTGGATGGCGCAGGACCTGGCGCGGTCGGGCGGCAGGCTGCGCGCCGGCGACATCCTCAGCCTCGGCTCCTTCACGGCGCCGCAATTCACCAAGCCCGGCACGCGCGTCAGCGTCACCTACGAAGGCCTGCCCGGCAATCCGGGCGTGTCGGTCGGCTTCAAGTAAGGGAGGCATCATGAAAGCATTCGCGAAAGCCCTCATCGTCCTGCTCTGCGGACTGGGCATCGGCCTGGCTTCCGCGGCGGAAGTCGCCGGCGTCAGGCTGGAGGACAAGGCCAGGGTCGGCGGCACGGAACTGCTGCTCAACGGCGCCGGCCTGCGCACCAAGGTCTTCTTCAAGGTCTACGTCATCGGCTTCTACCTGCCGGCGAAGGCGGCCACCGGCGAAGCCGTGCTGGCGCAGAAAGGCGTCCGGCGCGTGCATATCGCGCTGGTGCGCGACGTCGGCGCCGAGGATTTCAGCGACGCGCTGATGGACGGCCTGAAGAACAACAGCAGCGAGGCGGAATTCGCCGCGCTGAAGGCCCGTGCCGACCAGTTGAAGGCGGCGATGGTGGCCGCCGGCGAGGTCAAGACCGGCGCCGTGGTGCATCTCGACTTCCTGCCCGAAGCCGGCACCCGCCTGACCATCGCCGGCAAGCAGCAGGGCGCCGACATCTCCGGCGAGGATTTCTACAATGCCCTGCTGCGCATCTGGATCGGCGACAAGCCGGCGCAGGGCAACCTCAAGGAGGCGCTGCTCGGCAAGCCGCAGTGAGGCGGCGCGCCGTTATAATCCGCTTTCCAAGTCCAAACGAACGGAGGAGACCCCATGCACCCAACCAGCCGCTTCCTGCTCGCCCTGGCCGCCGGCGCGCTGCTCGCCCTGCCCGCCCAGGCGCAGCAGTTCATCAACGTCCTCACCGGCGGCACCAGCGGCGTGTACTACCCGCTCGGCGTGTCGCTGTCGCAGATCTACGGCAAGGCCCTGCCCGGCGCCAAGACGGCGGTGCAGGCCACCAAGGCCAGCGCCGAGAACCTCAACCTGCTGCAGGCCGGCCGCGGCGAGATCGCCTTCACGCTCGGCGACGCCCTCTCGGATGCCTGGAAAGGCGACGCGGAAGCCGGCTTCAAGACGCCGCTGAACAAGTTGCGCGGGGTGGCGGCGATCTATTCGAACTACATCCACCTCGTCGCCAGCGCCGATTCGGGCATCAGGAGCCTGGCCGACCTGAAGGGCAAGCGCATCGCCGTCGGCGCGCCGAAGTCCGGCACCGAGCTCAACACCCGCGCCATCCTCAAGGGCGCCGGCCTGAGCTACCAGGACCTCGGCAAGGTGGAGTACCTGCCCTTCGGCGAATCGGTGGAACTGATGAAGAACCGCCAGCTCGACGCCACGCTCATCTCGGCCGGCCTCGGCGTCGCCGCCGTGCGCGACCTCGCCACCGCCGTGAAGATCGTCATCGTGCCGATCCCGGCCGAGGTCATCGCCAAGATCGGCGACCCGGCCTACCAGGCGGCGACCATCCCGGCCAACACCTACACCGGCCAGAGCGCCGACGCCCACACCGTGGCAATCCCGAACTTCCTCGTCACCCACGAGGGCGTGCCGGCCGACACGGTGTATGCCATGACCAAGTCGATGTTCGACAACCTCGACCAGATGGTCGCCGCCCACGCCGCCGCCAAGGCGATCAAGCGCGAGAACGCCATCAAGGGCATGCCGCTGCCGCTGCACCCGGGCGCCGAGAAGTACTACCGCGAGGCCGGCCTGATCAAGTAAGGGCCGTGCTTCGATCCGCAGGCCGTGCCGGTTTCCGCGCACGGCCTTTTTCTTGCCGATGGGAAACATGATGGCGCAAGCCGAAAGCGAATTTTCCGAACACGGCGTGCAGCGCCGGCTGGGCGACGGGCCGATGCGGCTCGTCGTCGCCGTCGCCCTGGCCTTCTCCACCTACCAGCTGGTGGTCGCCGCCTTCCACCCGCTCTCCAGCCTGGTGATGCGCTCGCTGCATGTCAGCTTCCTCGTGCTGCTCACCTTCCTGCTCTACCCGATGTTCGCGCGCGGCAAGCTCTCGCGCATTCCGTGGTACGACTGGCTGCTCGCTGGCGGCGGCTTCGCGCTGGGTTTCTACCAGTGGGTGTTCGAGGGCGAGCTGATCCAGCGCGCCGGCGATCCGACCGCGACCGACCTCGTCGTCGGCACGATCATGGTGCTGCTGGTGTTCGAGGCGGCGCGGCGCATTCTCGGCCTGGCCCTGCCGCTGGTCTGCGGCGCCTTTCTCCTGTTCGGGCTGTTCGGCCAGTACCTGCCGGAGGCCATCGCCCACCGCGGCTACGGCTATGCGCAGATCGTCGACCAGCTCGGCTTCGGCACCGAGGGCATCTACGGCATCCCGACCCTGGTGTCGGCCACCTACATCTTCCTGTTCATCCTGTTCGGCGCCTTCCTCGAGCACGCCGGCATGATCAACCTGTTCAATTCGCTGGCGCTCGGCTTCGTCGGCCATACCAAGGGCGGCCCGGCCAAGGTGTCGGTGATCTCCTCGGCGCTGATGGGCACCATCTCCGGCTCGGGCGTCGCCAACGTGCTGACCACCGGCCAGTTCACCATCCCGCTGATGAAGCGCTTCGGCTATTCGGGCATCTTCGCCGGCGCCGTGGAGGCGACCTCCAGCATGGGCGGCCAGATCATGCCGCCGGTGATGGGCGCGGTGGCCTTCATCATGGCGGAGAACCTCAACGTGCCCTACGCCGAGATCGTCAAGGCGGCGGCGATCCCGGCCATCCTCTACTACGTCACCGCCTTCTGGATGGTGCATCTCGAGGCCGGCCGGGCGAACCTGCTCGGCCTGCCCAAGGACCAGTGCCCCAACCCCTGGCGCGCCATGCGCGAGAGCTGGTATCTGGTGCTGCCGCTCGCCGCCCTGGTGTGGATGCTCTTCAACGGCTTCACGCCGATGTTCGCCGGCATGGTCGGCCTGTCGCTCACCGCCATCCTGATCCTCGGCGCGGCGCTCGCCGCACGCATCTCCGGCACGGCCTTCCGCTTCGTCTTCTGGATTGCCGTCGGCCTCGGCGCCTCGGCCTTCGCCAAGTGGGGCATCCTCGCGATCCTCGCCCTCATCGCCACATTGGTAGCCGCCTGCTTCGGCGTCAAGGGCGGGCGCAAAACCCTGCACGCCATCAGGATGAGCCTGGTCGATGGCGCCAAGCAGGCGCTGCCGGTCGGCGTGGCCTGCGCCGTGGTCGGCGTCATCATCGGCATCCTGACGCTGACGGGCGCCGCCTCCAGCTTCGCCGGCTTCATCCTGCAGGTGGGCGAGAAGAGCCTGTTCCTCTCGCTGGTGCTGACGATGGTCGTCTGCCTGATCCTCGGCATGGGCATTCCGACCATCCCCAACTACATCATCACCAGCGCCATCGCCGCGCCCGCCCTGCTCAAGCTCGGCGTGCCGCTGATCGTCTCGCACATGTTCGTCTTCTATTTCGGCATCATGGCCGACCTGACGCCGCCGGTGGCGCTGGCGGCCTTCGCCGCCTCCTCGATCGCCAAGGAG
>CAUJIV010000079.1 GCA_963205435.1 Pseudomonadota bacterium | reverse complement strand
GCATGGTGCAGGTGATGGAGGGCCGCCACTGCTTCGGCCACCTGACCATCGAGGAGAACCTGCTCACCGGCGCCTACACCCGCCGCCTGACGCGCGAGCAGCTGAAGGAGAGCCTCGAGCGCGTCTATCACTACTTCCCGCGCCTGAAGACGCGCCGCGCCAGCCAGGCCGGCTACACCTCGGGCGGCGAGCAGCAGATGACCGCCATCGGCCGCGCCCAGATGGCGCGGCCGACCAAGATCCTGCACGACGAGCCGTCGATGGGCCAGGCGCCGCAGATCGGCGAGGAGATCTTAGAGATCGTGCGCGACCTCAACCAGCGCGAGAAGGTGAGCTTCCTGCTGGCCGAGCAGAACACCATGGTGGCGCTGCGCTACGCCGATTTCGGCTACATCCTCGAGAACGGCCGCATCGTCATGGAGGGCGAGGCGCGGGAACTGGCGGAGAACGAGGACGTCAAGGAGTTCTACCTCGGCCTGTCCTCGGGCGAGCGCAAGAGCTTCCGCGACATCAAGCATTACCGCCGCCGCAAGCGCTGGCTCGCCTGAGATCACGAATCAGCAAACCGCCTCCAACGCAAAGCGCGCAAAGACGCCAAGGGCGCAAAGAACTTGAAATGTTCGTGGTTCTCTTCGGGCTCTTTGCGCCTTTGCGACCTTCGCGTTGAAAGAGGTCCGCTTTGAGAATACGGACATTGAACCGCCTCCAACGCAAAGCGCGCAAAGACGCCAAGGACGCAAAGAACTTGAAATGTTCGTGGTTCTCTTTGCGCCTTTGCGGCCTTTGCGTTGAAAGAGGCTCACTCACCGAATGAAATACTACGACGCCCTCGAAACCCGCGACCCCGAGCAGCGCGAGCGGGAGCTCTTCGCCGCCCTGCCGAAGCAGGTGGCGCACGCCATGCGGCACGCGCCGGCCTTCGCCGAGCTCTACCAGGGGGTCGATGCCAGGCAGGTGGACAGCCGCGCGGCGCTGGCGCGGTTGCCGGTGATCCGCAAGCACGAGCTGGCCGAACGGCAGCAGATGCGGCCGCCCTTCGGCGGCCTCAGCGCGACGCCGCTGGCAGGGCTCGGCCGCGTCTTCAGCTCGCCCGGCCCGATCCTCGACCCGGAAGGCCGCGGCGAGGACTGGTGGCGCTTCGCCCGCGCGCTGCACGCCGCCGGCTTCCGCGCCGGCGAGCTGGTGCACAACACCTTCTCCTACCACTTCACGCCGGCCGGCTTCATGACCGACGGCGCGGCGCGCAAGCTCGGCTGCGTGGTGTTCCCGGCCGGCGTCGGCCAGACCGAGATGCAGGCGCAGGCCATCGCCGCGCTGCGGCCGGCGGCCTACACCGGCACGCCGTCCTTCCTGAAGATCATCCTCGACAAGGCCGACGAGCTGCAGGCCGACGTCTCCAGCCTGAAGAAGGCCGTCGTCTCGGGCGAGGCCTTCTTCCCCAACCAGAAGGCGCTGTGCGCCGAGCGCGGCATCGAGGCGCTGCAGGCCTACGGCACCGCCGACCTCGGCCTGGTCGCCTACGAGACCGAGGCGCGCGAGGGGCTGGTGCTGGAGGAGTCGCTGATCCTCGAGATCGTCCGCCCCGGCACCGGCGACCCGCTGCCCGAGGGCGAAGTCGGCGAGGTGGTCATCACCAGCTTCAACCCGGACTATCCGCTGATCCGCTTCGGCACCGGCGACCTCTCCGCCGTGCTGCACGGCGCCAGTCCCTGCGGCCGCAGCAACGTGCGCATCCGCGGCTGGCTGGGCCGCGCCGATCAGACGGCCAAGGTAAAGGGCATGTTCGTGCATCCGGGCCAGGTGGCGCAGGTGGTCAGGCGTCACCCGGAAATCGGCAAGGCACGGCTGGTGGTGGACAACGAGACCGGCCAGGACCGCATGACCCTGCGCTGCGAGGCGGCCGCCGCGCCGCCGGGGCTGGCCGAGGCCGTCGCCGCCAGCATCCGCGACGTCACCAAGCTGCGCGGCGAAGTGGCACTGTGCCGGCCGAACGAGCTGCCCAACGACGGCAAGGTCATCGACGACGTCCGCAGGTATGAGTGAACCTCGCGGCCCGCTCGAGGGGAGAGAGCGGGAGCACGGGCCTCCGAGGCCGCCGCTCGCCGGCCTGCGCGTGCTCGACCTGACCCGGCTGCTGCCCGGCCCGCTCGCCACCCGGCACCTCGCCGACCTAGGCGCCGACGTCGTCAAGATCGAGGACACCGGCGAGGGCGACTATGCCCGCGCCATGGGCGCGCGGCCGGGCGAGGACAGCGTCTTCTTCCGCCTGGTGAACCGCAACAAGCGCGCCCTGCGCCTCGACCTGAAGCATCCCGCCGGCGCCGCCGTCTTCCGCCGGCTGGCTGAAACGGCCGACGCCGTCGTCGAGGGCTTCCGTCCCGGCGTCATGGACAGGCTCGGCTTCGGCCACGAAGCGCTCGCCGCGCTCAATCCGCGGCTGGTGACCTGCTCGATCAGCGGCTACGGCCAGGACGGGCCCTACGCCCACCGCGCCGGCCACGACATCAACTACATCGGCTATGCCGGCGTGCTCGACCAGATCGGCGCCGCCGGCGGCCCCCCGGTCGTGCCCAACTTCCAGATCGGCGACCTGCTCGGCGGCGCCCTGGCGCCGCTGGTGGGCCTGCTCGCCGCCCTCATCGACGCGCGCGCCACCGGCCGCGGCCGCCAGGTCGACGTGTCGATGACCGATGCCGTCTTCGCCCACGCCGTGTTCCCGCTCGCCGGCCTCGCCGAGCGCGGCGCGCCGCCGCCGCGCGGCGACGGCCTCCTCTCGGGCGGCGTGCCCTGCTACGGCATCCATGCCACCGCCGACGGCCGCCACATGGCGGTGGGCGCGCTCGAGCCGAAATTCTGGCGGCGCCTGTGCGCGGCGCTCGGCCGGCCCGACCTGGAACCCCTGCGTCTGGCCACCGGCAGCGCCGGCGCGGCGGCGAAGCGGGCCCTCGCCGAGGCCTTCGCCGCCAGGACCCAGGCGGAGTGGGCCGAGCTCTTCGAGCGGGTCGACTGCTGCGTCAGCCCGGTGCTCGGCATCGGCGAGGCGCTCGACAACGCGCAGCTGCGCGCCCGCGGCATGGTCGTCGAGCACGACGGCCTGGCGCAGCCGGCGCCGCCCTGGAAGCTCGGCGGCTTCGAGTTCGCCATCGAGCGCGGCGCGCCGGCGCCCGGCCAGCACAGCGAGGAAATCCTGCGCGAGGCCGGCTACACGGCGGAGGAGATCGCCGGCCTGCGGCAAGACGGCGTGCTCTGAGCGCGCCATCGCGGTGCTGCTGCGATGCCGCCGCGCCGGCGCGCGGAATCGCCTTACAATCCGCTCTTCGCGCGCATCCTCACCAGCCTCGCCAGTGTCCTCCGGCCTCCTGCTGCTGCCCGATTTCGCCCTGATCCTGCTCGGCGCCGCCCTGCGCCGCGGCATGCCGCTCGGCGAGGGCTTCTGGAGCGGGCTGGAGAAGCTGATCTACTTCGTGCTGTTCCCGGCGCTGCTGTTCCACGCCATCGCCCGCAGCCGCATCGACTTCGCCGCCGTCGCGCCCTTCGTCGCCAGCGGCGTGGCGGCGACCGTCGGCGGCATGCTGCTCGGCCTGCTGGCGCGGCCGCTGTTCGGCGCCCGCCGCCTGGCCTTCGCCTCGCGCTTCCAGTGCGCCTTCCGCTTCAACTCCTACATCGGCCTGGCGGTGGCGGCGAGCCTGCACGGCGAGGCCGGCATCGTGGCGATGGGCATCCTCGTCGGCGTCATGGTGCCGATCGTCAATCTGGTCTCGGTGTGGATGCTGGCGCGCCATGGCGAGCTCGGCGCGCTGCGCGAGATCGCGCGCAACCCGCTGATCCTCGCCACCCTGGCCGGGCTGCTGTTCAACCTCGCCGGCGGCGCGCTGCCGGCCGTGGCCGGCCAGTTCCTCGCCCGGCTGGCGGAAGCGTCGATCGCCCTCGGCCTGCTGGCGGTGGGCGCGGCGCTGCAGTTGCGCGGCGCCGCCGGCAGCGGCCTCTCCTCGGCCTGGCTGCTCGGCGTCAAGCTGCTGGCGCTGCCGGCCCTGGCCTGGGCCATGGCGCGCCTGCTCGGCCTCGAGGGCGCCTACTTCGACGTGGTGGTGATGTTCTGCGCCCTGCCGGTGGCCAGTTCGGCCTACATCCTCGCCATGCGCATGGGCGGCGACGGCGAGGGCGTCGCCTGGCTGATCTCGGCCTCGACGCTCGCCGCCATGCTGACCATGCCGCTGTGGCTGGTCGCCCTCGGCGGCCGCTGAGTCACTTCTCCTTCTTCTTGCCCTTCGGCTCTTGCGGCGCCTCGTCCGCCGGCGCGGCCGGCTGCATCATCGACCACGGCCACAGCGCCTGGCCGGCGAAGGCATGAGCGCCGCCCTCGGCCGATCCGGCCGACTGGCTCATGGCCTGCATGGCGGCGAGCGTGGCGCGCTGCATCTCGAGGCCCTGGATGCTCATCTGCAGCATGTTGAGGTTCATGCGCAGCCAGCCCTCGACCGCCTTCAGGTCGGCGATGCGCTTGTCCAGTTCGCCGACGTCGAGCGTCGGCGTCACCATGCCTGGCACGGCGAAGCCCATGCTGCTCCACATGCCCTTGATGAATTCGAGCGGATCGGGGTTCGGTGTGTCTGCGGCCATGTTCCCTCCTGCAGTGTTGCCGGTGCCCATCTTACACGGCGGCGCGGTCATCGGCGCCCGCCCCGGGCACAACGCCTTCGCCCTCGTCTTCGCCTTCCTCGGCCGGCGGCTCGCCGGCGAGACCGAGCAGGTCCAGCACGCGCCAGGCAAGCGCGCGGCAGGCATTGGCGAGCGGCGTCGGCAGCCGCTCGGGCAGGTTTCTTTGCAGCAGCAGCTTGCTCGCCGAGAGGGCGTCGACGGGCGGCAGGACGCGCCCCGCCCACGGGCCGAGCAACTCGCGCCGGGCCTGGTCCGCCGCTTCCCGCTGCCAGGGATTGGCCGGCCATTGCGAGGGGAGCGCCCAGGCGCGCGGCAAGGTCTCGAGGTCGCGGATCACGGCGCGCATGTCCTCGTGCGAGTCGCGAAAGGGCAGCAGGACGAGGTCGGCAAGGCCGTGGAGCTTGCGATCCGTCTCCGCCCGGTTGGCGCCGCCGTCGATGACGCCGAGCCAGCCCGGCAGGCCGCGCAGCTTGTCGACCACCCTCGCCAGCGCCTCGCTGCTGCGCGCGTCGGCGATCAGGTAGCGTCGTCCCTCCGGATCGAGCGGCTCGCGCTGGCTGTCGGTCAGCACGCAGACCGAGCGCTGGCCGAGCAGGCCCATGCCCTGGCACAGCATGTGCGAGAGCGTGGTCTTGCCGGTGCCGCCCTTGTTGCCGATGACGCAGACGATTTCCGCCATGTGCCTCCTGGTGTCTCCTGATTGCCTCCTGCATTATCCCCGCGCCGGCGGCACCGGGCAGCGGGAAGCGCGGGGCAAGCCGCCGGTCTTCGTCACAGGCGGTAGCAGTAGAGCGCGGTGCGGCGGCGGTCGGCCGCCTCGACGACGCGCTCCGGCGCCGCGTCCGGCGCCGGAAAGCTGCTGCTCACCAGCAGGCTGCCCGGCCGCATCTCCTCGCGCGCCTTGCGCCACAGCCGCGGCATGACGCTGGGCGAGAGGAAGACGAAGACGACATCCGCCTCGGCCAGCGGCGCGCGCCACAGGTCGCCGCGGCGCAGCTCGAGGTTGGCGAGGCCGCGCCCGCGCCAGCGCGCCAGCAGCCAGGGCAGCGGCGCATGCTCGACGCCGAGGAAGCGCGCATCCGGCCGCGCCCGCGCCAGCCTGATCAGGAGGCCGCCGCTGCCGCAGCCGAGGTCGGCGACGCGCAGGCCGGGTGACGGCGGCAGCAGGCCGAGCACGGCGTCGGCGACGCCGCGGCTGGAGAGGAACAGCGGCACCTCGCCGCGGAAGGTGGTCCAGAAGACGACGACCAGCAGCGCCAGCGCGGCGAGCGGCCCGGCCGGCGGCAGCTCCAGCCGCAGCGCGGCGACGAGCGCCGGCGAGAAGGCGAGATGGATGGCGAGCC